>NZ_JAHQCS010000055.1 GCF_019042215.1 Evansella tamaricis
GGTTCAAAAACCCGAGGTTCAATCCGTGAGCATGAGGGAGCATGAGGGAGCCTGAACCAGGGAAAAATGAACCAGGTTCAGGTGAACCTGGTTTAAACCCCTCACCCCACCTCGCCAAACCCCACCCAAACCCAACTACCAACTTCACACCCTACCAATCCCACCAATACCACCAATCCCACCAATACCACCAATCCCACAATCTCCAGCAATTCCCCTATTTCCCGGTCATATCCATTACGAGACTATCTAATTCCTCCATCTGACTTTTAATAGATTCCGTCGTATGTCTGAAGTTTTCAAATGTAGCTAATTGTTCTTGTGATGCAGCTGAAATATTTTCTGTACTATCTTTATATTGTTCGGAAACTTTCGTCATGGAATCGATGGCCTCTTTTAATTGGTTTACAAGATGGACAATTGATTGGGATTTTTCAAATGAACTATTTACATCTTCAGAAACAATAGCCGTATCTTGGACAATTTGATCAAACAGTTTACCAGTAGAGCTAATTTGATGAAGACCTTCTTTTACTTGCTCATTTGTTGTTAACATGACTTCATCTGTTTTTCGAGTATCTGTCATTAATTCTTGCAATATTCCAGAGATCCGGTTCGCATATTGCGAGGACTGGTCAGCCAGTTTTCGAACCTCGTCGGCTACAACGGCAAATCCCCTGCCAGCTTCTCCGGCCCGTGCAGCTTCAATTGCAGCATTTAATGCTAATAGATTTGTTTGCTCCGCAATGTCTGACATGTAGCCAATCGTTTGTTGAATTTCTGTAGACCTATTTCCAAGTTGAGAGACAACCTCATTCATTTGTTGGACGGCATTCGAAATGCCGCGAATTTGTTCTGTCGTATTTTCCATACTTTCTTTTCCCGATTCTGCTAAGGATAGAGTATGGGTTGATGACTTCTTAGACCTACTAGTTTGTGCTGATATATCTTCTACAGCCTGAAAAACATCGTCAATGGATTGATGACTTTGATTTGCATACTGAAGCTGATCATTTGCGCCTCCAATCATTTCTTGAATGGAACCAACAATTTCTTCTGTTGCCGCAACAGATTCTTTGGAACCTGTTTCCAAGTGTGTTAGGTTTGCAAGTACTTGTTTGGAGGTCTCTTGTAATCGTGTTTTTAACTGATTTATTAATGATGTCTGTTTCGCATTGCGAAGTGTAACTTCTTTACGATATTTTTGCCGAGAAATAATTTGCACCACGATGATGGAACTAGTCATAATTAAGAAAAATGCATGAATTAGCAATAATAGAAAAGAATACTGATCGGTTCCAGTAATTAATTCAGGTGCCAAGAAAAATCCGCCTAAGTGTTGTATAGCGAAAATAACTGTGCTTAAAACAATCAAACGTATATTCTCAAAAAATGCTAAGGTGGCAATGACCATGAAAATGGAAAAATGGTATTCCACAAGCCCGTCTCCACTTGCAATTATTGAAATGCTACCAAAGGTCACTGATAACGTAACAATGATTGGAATAAAAGGATGGCTCTTGTTTTTGAGATAAAATAGAAGGGCAATTCCAAACAATATAATAGGCAATATAAGGAGAATAAGGACGGAATAAACCCAATCCCCTGTACCATGATGATGCAGGACGTAATTAACATTTTTAAAAATATGAAAATGCTGGTGTAAAAGATAAACAACAACTGATAATAAGGATAAAATTGCTGTAAATACTAGCATGATACTATTTTTTCTATCTTCCATTTAACTTCCCCCTTCGCTTTTGTTTGTTTTATGGATTCTTTCAGTGTGTAAGGGAATGAGTACGAATAAGTATTCATCGCCCGATTTTGTTCAATTTTTTAATAATATATTTACTACTATTGTAAAAGATATAGAGGGTGTGGAGCAACGACAAAACTCGACAAACCCTTTAATATGTCAGATTATATAATAAAGGCCTAGACAATTGTCTAGAATTAAAGTAAGGAAGTGGGAACTGGTAGACTATTCTTTCCAATGTACCGCTAAGGGAATACAGAAAATAGGTGCGGAAAGCTCACCTGTTACACTGGAAAATCAGGTTGCGTTGTCCTATTTTTCATGATATATTCTAAGAAGGTTTATGTACGTATGGAGGTGTAGAGTTTGCTAACATTTGTGTCAATTTTACTTGTTATTGTTTCCATTTTACTAATCACAGTTGTCGTATTGCAATCTGGGCGTAGTGCTGGTCTTTCAGGTGCTATCTCCGGTGGAGCAGAGCAATTAGTTGGAAAGCAGAAAGCCCGCGGTGTGGAAGCTGTTTTAGTTAAAGCGACCGTAGTTTTAGGGGTGCTATTCTTCTTACTGACAATCTTAGTTGCATTCTTTATGTAATTAAAAACCAAAAAACACACAGCAGCAGGCATAACGCTTGCTGTTTTTTGTTATATAGAATAAGAATAAAAAAACGGCTCTATGCTGTATGTGGTGGTGTAGAAACTGGAAATTTCTACACCACCACATTTGAAATAGAGTCAAAAAACATTTGATGGACAACTAATGAATTAAACAAAAGCCATGGTAAGGAAGAATTTTTCGACTTAATTTGTGTCTTTTTTGGAATAATGACTTTTCTAACGTATATTTTTAAAGGAAGTTTGCAGGAAAAAATAGGTCAATGTGGAATACTGAAGATTGGAAAGCGATTTCGTAAAGGATATATCGAAAAGAATAATTCGAAAAGAATAATTCGAAAAGGATACTTCGTAAAGGATATATCGAAAAGGATATGGGGGAAAACATGAACACTTATGACAACTTTAATCTGGCAATTTACTGTACAGCATCCTGTTTAGATAGCAGTTTTGAGCAGATCGAACAGGAGTTAGCTTTTTTCGAAAAGCACCTAAAGGTCTCAAAAGTATATATTGAAAGTCATCGAGGTGACGTCACGTTAAGTAAGGATCGTTTACAGGAATTAAAGAAGTTTTTTAACGGACGTGGGATAGAAGTAGCTGGTGGAATTACCCCAACTCTGGGGGAAAAGTATCGCCAGGGGTATAACCGATTGTTCGGGGGGATTTGTTATACAGACAATGATTCAAGGTCTAAGTTTAAAGAAGTGGTGGAAGTTACAGCCTCTGTTTTTGATGAAATTATATTAGATGATTTTTTCTTCACTAATTGTGGGTGTGACGATTGTTTATCTCAAAAGGGAGACCGATCATGGGAGGAATTCCGACTAGATTTAATGAAGGAAGTCTCTTGTAATCTGGTGGTAAACCCAGCAAAAGCGGTGAACCCTAATGTGAAAATGGTCATTAAGTATCCTAACTGGAATGAATCCTATACTTTCTCCGGCTATAATACGAAGGAGCAGCCACAGATTTTTGATGGCGTTTACACCGGGACGGAAACAAGAGACCCGGCCATTAGTCAGCAACACCTTCCACGTTATGCCTCATTTTCTTTAATGACATGGATGGAGAACATGTCTCCTGGAAAAAATGGTGGGGGTTGGTTTGACAGTCTCGATTGTACATATATTGACTATTATTTGGAGCAGGCTAATTTAACCGTTTTCGGAAAAGCAAAGGAACTTACCTTATTTTGTTATTCCATATTGAAAGATAGTAATTATATCCCGGCACTAGGGTTTCAATTGGACAAACTCGATCTTATTGCAGGGGAACTAGGAAATCCATTAGGTGTATCGGTATATCAGCCCCATTACGGGAAAGGGGAGGATCACATCTATGACTATTTAGGTATGATGGGTATTCCGATGGTATTGACACCGGAGTTCTCAAGTGGAGGAAATGAACCTATTTTCCTTTCTGCTAGTGCAGGAGGCGATGACAAGATCATTGATAAAATGAAAACGTATTTGAAGAATGGCGGTCATATCATTATGACTTCTGGGTTCGTGGAAAAAATGGAAGGAAAAGGAATAGAGGAATTCACATCTTTACGGTCTACTGGAAAAAAGCTGTCCGTTCGAGAATTCGGTATTGATACAGCAAGTTGTACTTTTGACGATTTTTCCTATTCATCTGAAGCCATTGTATACCCTGTTTTTGACTATCGTACAAATAGTACTTGGCAATCAGTTGTTGCTTTCCAAAGTCAAAATAATATTCCAGTACTCATGTATGATAACTATAGCAGGGGAAAAGTGACAACTATTATTATCCCCGATAACTACAGTCAACTTTGGAAGTTACCACATCAGGTTGTTACCAAAATACGTAGCTGTTTTAACTCATCCATCATCTCGTATGAGGTGGATGGTCCGGGAAACATTGGCTTTTTTCTGTATGATAACGATAAGTTCATTCTTGAAACTTTCACTTCCAGACCAGAGAATTGGGAAGTAAAGTTGCCCAAAGGGAAAAAATTAGTTGTTATTGACAAATGGGGGATACATTCGGTTATTCCAATAACTTACCATGAAAAAGACGAAACTAAGGTTTATGAAATAAAATTAGCCCCTTCGGATTTCCGATTATTTCAAGTTATTGATCTAAATTAACATATATGTTTATAAACAAGATGAAAGAGGATGGTAAATGACATCCTCTTTTCCTTGATCTAATCACTTGGGTTTCTACGGCTTGGGAATTTTAAATGATGTTTTTCGTCCAATAAATTTTTATGGAAAAGCAATCGGTCTGAAGCATGTTAAAAGATGTTCATATAGGGAATAAAGATAATAGTATGCTCATTCGTGACTTGATGAGCAATGTACGTGACAGAGTTTTTTGCATTAACTATGATTAGAGAAGAATTTATTAAGTCAGAAAGGTGATGGATTCAATGATCGGTTGTTTATGCCTGCACGGTTTTTCAGGAACACCAAAAGAAATTGAGGCAATCACCTCCCATTTGGAAAAAAAACAGTGGCTTGTCTATTCTCCCACGTTACCTGGCCATGGGACGAAGGAAGGTTTAAGAGGTGTAACGTATAAACATTGGATCTATGCGGCCACAGTGGCCGTGGAAGAGCTTATAAAACGATGCGAAAAAGTGTATGTGATTGGATTTTCCATGGGGGGAATGATTGCAAGTTATATTGCATCTAAGTACCCGGTGGAAAAACTGGTTCTTATCAGTTCTGCTGCGTTTTATATTAATCCGAAACAGCTTGTTCAAGATGTGGCAGGATGGGTGCTCGAAGGCCTCCGCGGAGAACTAGACGATGATAAATTATATCAATTTTATATGCAGAAAGTGAAAGAGACACCGATCGTAGCGACGAAGGAGTTTTCTCTTATGGTTCGGAAACTCCGGGCCCATTTGAAAAATGTGAAAGTTCCTACTCTTATTATTCAAGGGGAGAGCGATGGATTAGTACCAAAAAAGAGTGCTGAATTTATTTATGAACAAATCCAATCGGAAGAAAAGCGTGTCTATTATTTTCCAAAGGCCAAGCATTATATTTGGTTTGGGGAAGATAAAGAACCATTATTAGAGAGAATAGATGAGTTTTTAACGGACGACAATAAAGGAAATACGCAAAAAAGCAGTTAATGCTTGGAGAAAACGAAGCGTTTTGGAGTAAGGAGATTACTATATGAAGATTAAACAGCCACAACCTTTTACATTTAAGGGAGGAGATCGGGGACTACTCCTCCTTCATGGATTTACAGGGAATTCCTCTGATTGCCGAATGCTTGGGAGATTCCTGGAAAAAAAGGGATATACATGCCACGCACCGCAATATAAAGGCCACGCAGTTCCTCCAGAAAATCTGGTGAAGTATGGTCCAGAGGATTGGTGGGAAGATGTTCTCGAAGGGTATAATCATTTAAAAGAACTCGGTCATGAGGAGATTGCTGTGGCAGGACTTTCCCTTGGTGGCGTATTTTCCTTAAAACTAGGGTACACACTACCAGTAAAGGGAATTATCCCAATGTGTGCACCAATGTTTATTAAAAGTGAAGAAGTCATGTACGAAGGTGTTCTGGAATATGCCAGAGAATATAAAAAACACGAGAAAAAACCGGAAGACGAGATTGAAGCGGAGATGGAAGAATTCCGCAAAGCGCCTATGGGGACATTGAAGTTGTTACAAGGACTGATTGAAGAAGTGCGAGGTAATGTGGACATGATTTACACGCCAACATTTGTCGTTCAGGCTAGACATGACAAGATGATCAATCCCGATAGCGCCAAGATTATTTATGATTCCGTGGAGACAGAAAAAAAGAAGTTGAAATGGTATGAAGAATCAGGTCATGTTATTACTTTGGATAAGGAAAAGGATCAGTTACATGAGGATGTTTATGAATTTTTAGAGAGCTTAGATTGGAATGATAATTAATTTTTTTTCCTTAGTATTAAGGCTATGGATGATGTTAATATAGTGCTGATTGTAGCAAACGTCCTGAAGCGAAAAATTAACAGCAAAATATAACAGAGCCTTTATAAATGGAATTGAATAATAATGAAAGAAATGATTTTTTTACGAAAGGAGCGGTATTTAAATGATAGAAATGACGAAAGAACGTCTGCTTACATATATGAAGGAAGAAGCAGAGAAACCTCTCTCCATCAGTGAGTTAGAGGATATTATCGGTCTCACAGACTCCAGTCAATTTAAAGAGTTTGTGAAACTGTTAAACGAACTGGAAGAAGAAGGGCATATTGTTCGAACTAGAAGTAATCGTTATGGAATACCTGAAAAAATGAGTCTCATGCGTGGAGAAGTTATCATGCATCCGAAAGGGTTTGCCTTTATAAAAACGGATGACGATGACCATAACGATATTTATGTTGCCGGTGCAGAAATGAACGGAGCGATGAACAAAGACAAGGTTCTCGTTCGACTCCACCCCACTTCTACAGGAGCAAGGCCGGAGGGAGCGATCATTCGGATTCTTGAGCGTGGTGTGAAAACTACTGTGGGAACATATGTGGACGATAAGCACTATGGTTTTGTTATAACCGATGATAAACGGATTCCAAATGATATATTTATTCCGAAAGGGCAGGAAGGCAGTGCCGTTGACGGTCATAAAGTGTTAGTGGAGATCCTTAAATATCCGGAAGGACGGATGAGTGCTGAGGGTCGTGTTTTGGAAGTGCTTGGTCATAAGAACGACCCAGGTGTGGATATACTGTCGGTCATTTATAAACACGGTCTGCCATTGGAATTCCCACAGGAAGCCCTCGATCACGCTAATAAGGTGCCGGATGAAATTGACCCTAGTGAATTAGAGAACCGGAGAGATCTTCGTGATGAGACGATCGTGACGATAGATGGTGCCGATGCGAAAGACCTGGATGATGCAGTGCAGGTGAAAAAACTGGAAAACGGAAATTATTTATTAGGGGTTCATATTGCAGATGTCTCTTATTATGTAAAAGAAGGATCTCCAATCGATAAGGAGGCAGCGGAACGGGCAACAAGTTGTTATTTAGTGGACAGGGTTATACCAATGATTCCCCATAGGTTGTCCAATGGTATTTGTTCCTTGAACCCGCAGGTCGACCGATTGACCTTGTCATGTGAAATGGAAATTAATTCGAAAGGGGAAGTGGTGAATCACGAAATCTTCCAAAGTGTCATTCATACGACCGAACGGATGACGTATCGTGATGTCCGTGATATTCTTCATGAATCTGATGAAGAAGTGATGAAGCGGTATGAATCACTAATCCCATTTTTTAAACAGATGGAAGAGCTTGCGGAAATTTTACGTCAGAAGCGCATGGGCCGCGGTGCCATTGATTTTGATTTCAAAGAAGCAAAAGTGTTGGTAAACGAAGAAGGTACACCAACTGATGTGGTCATGCGGGAGCGTTCGGTGGCAGAGAGACTAATTGAAGAATTTATGCTTTGTGCCAATGAAACAGTGGCAGAGCATTTCCATTGGATGAAAGTTCCGTTTATGTACCGTATCCATGAGGATCCCGATGAAGAGAAACTTAACAAGTTTTTAGAGTTTATTACGAACTTTGGTTATGTGGTGAAAGGTGCAGCCAATACGGTTCATCCCCGTGCCTTGCAGGAATTGCTGGAGCAGGTCAAAGGGGAACCGGAGGAGGCGGTCATCAGTACCGTTATGTTAAGATCCATGAAGCAGGCCAAATATGATCCGGAAAGTGTTGGTCACTTCGGTCTTTCTGCTGACTTTTATACCCACTTCACTTCACCAATCCGACGTTATCCGGACTTGATCGTACACCGATTGATCCGAACGTACTTAATTGAAGGCAAGACGGATGATGAGACGGTGGAAAAATGGAATGAGAAACTTGGGGACATCGCGAGACACTCCTCTGAAATGGAAAGACGGGCGGAGGATGCAAGTAGGGAAACGGATGAACTGAAGAAAGTTCAATTTATGGAAGATAAAGTGGGACAAGAATTTGAAGGTGTCATCAGTGGTGTCACGAATTTTGGGTTGTTTGTGGAACTCCAAAATACGATTGAAGGTCTTGTTCATGTTAGTTATCTAACCGACGATTATTATCACTATAATGAGCAACAGTATGCCATGATTGGGGAACGAACGGGGAATGTGTTTCGAATCGGAGATGAGATTGAGGTTAGATTGATTAATGTTAATGTGGAAGAGCGTTCCATCGACTTTGAAGTAGTAGGCATGAAGGCACGTAAGGAGCGGAAACTTGACCGTCCCCGTGTTATTGAAGGTGGTAGTCGCCCATCCAGGAAAAAACGAGGTGCTGGTGATAGTAAGGAAGGTAAAGGCCGACGAGGTCGAGGTGGTATACAACTTGGGGCAAAACCACCGGAAGGAAAAGGTAGCGACAAAAAGGAGAAAAAGGGTAAAAAGAAGAAATTTTACGACAATGCCCCATCGAATAAACGCAAAAAAGGGAAAAAGAAACGAAAAGGCTAAGAAAAACACATTCGTAAAGAGAGTCAGAATTCCCATTGGAGCTTGGGATTCTGGCTTTTTTTATCTTCCATAGGGGAACACCTTCATTTATTGAACAACCACTCTATTTTTGGTATGATAAGGTAATGAGTGTTAAAATAGAAAGGATGCAAAGACGATGGCAACCGAAGGAAAACTCATTGCCCAAAATAAAAAAGCACGGCATGACTTTCATATTGAGGAAACATTCGAAGCGGGAATGGTCCTTACAGGGACAGAGATTAAATCTCTTCGTGGAGGTAAAGGGAATTTGAAGGATTCCTTTGCGAGAGTGAGTAATGGGGAAGTATGGCTGCACAATATGCACATTAGTCCGTATGAACAAGGAAACCGCTATAATCATGACCCGGTGCGAGCTCGAAAGCTTCTTCTCCATAAAAAAGAGATAAATAAATTGATTGGTCAAACTAAAGAAAAAGGCTACACTTTAGTTCCACTAAAGATCTATATAAAAAATGGATTCGCCAAGACATTATTAGGTCTTGGGAAAGGGAAGAAGAAGTACGACAAGCGTGAGGATTTGAAAAAGAAAGATGCGAATCGTGAAATTCAACGGGCCTTTAAAGATCAACAATTAGGCCGATAGAATAAAACTCACATTGGTAATAGAATGGCACTTTGTCTTGTTGTTGGAAAACCAAAGTTCCATTGGCGGAGGTTACCATTTGAACTCTTCGTCTAATATGTTATAATCATAATTACCGTTAAGGTAGACAATTAAATCAAGCGCTAAGCTTTGACTTATTCTATCCGATACGATTTCCTAAGGAAGACTTGCTCTTTTAGAGCAGTCTAGCTTCAGCACCTACAATGAGACACTTCAGAACTTATTGAAGCCAAATAGGGGCTTCTGCTGTCAAGTTCATCCAGTGTTTTCCTTGTTAAGCAAGGTGCTTATGCTTTTCTAACTAGGGGACGTTCTGGATTCGACAGGGGTAGGTCGTGCTTAAGTCGCGAGCCGAGCTGGGTGTCCTCGTATAAAACGCCCATCGCCTATAGTTGGCAAAGAAGAAAACAACTTCGCTTTCGCAGCTTAATAGTTGCTAGCGGTCTCACTTCTTCATCGCCCATGTGAAGCTGTTGGGACTCACTCTAAGTGGGATACGCCTTGCGTCCGCAGCCTGAGGACAATAGGAAGAGATTAATCGGGATAGCTGCACGGAAGCCTGTCTGTTGGCTGAGGTGTCAGCGAAATGCTAATAAACTGACTACGCTCGTAGACGCTTAAGTTACGTTACTCTTGGACGCGGGTTCGATTCCCGCCGTCTCCACCATACATATTATGGTGGTTTTTTTGTTTTTTATTGTGAATTTTTTAAAAATATATCATAGTTAAGAAAAAACAAAATGTGTAAAAGAAATGGTATATTCTTATATGTCATAGATTTAGTTGTTACGAGTTTATTATCACACTTGGGTTAAATAAAGTTTGAATGACAATTGGCGGTGTCTCCATGATTCGTGTACCTTTTTTGAAAAATATTTATTACGGTTGGGTTATCGTTTTTATTGCAGGTTTAGGTGTGTTTTTTTCCGGTCCAGGGCAAACCTATTCCAATGCAGCCTTTATTGATGAATACATAGGGGAATTCGGTTGGTCCCGTTCTGAAGTTTCTGGACTTTATTCTGCTGCCACTCTTACAGCAGGGTTTATTATGATTTTGGTAGGAAGGTTCATTGATAAATTTGGACAGCGGGCGATGATGGTAGCGGTAGGTACATTGTTTGCTGCAGCCTGTTTTTTCAACAGTCTCGTAACGAATATGTGGATGCTTGCCATTGGATTTTTCCTGATCCGACTACTTGGCCAAGGAAGTATGTCCCTTATTCCCAACACGTTAGTGGCCCAATGGTTTGTTAGAAAAAGAGGTGTGGCTTTAAGTTTAATGGCACTAGGAGGTTTCCTCAGTGCCATGTCATTCCCAATCATAAATACATGGTTAATCTCCACATGGGATTGGCAGTTTGCATGGCGTTTCTGGGGGGTTTTACTTATAGTAGTTTTTATCCCGATTGCTTTGTTTGGTGTCCGTAACAAACCGGAAGACGTGGGGTTAATTCCTGATGGGAATCAATCATCCAATGTGGGAGTAAATGGACATTTACTCGGTCAGACGGTTGTGAAAGCAGAGCAGGATTGGACGTTAAAGGAAGCGATGAAAACTCGTGCATTCTGGACCATTCTAATTTGTGTCGGCATACCAGCCATGATAAATACAGGAATCACGTTTCATATTATTTCTATTTTTGGTTCCAATGACTTGCCTCCACAAGTGGCAGCCATGGTATTAAGCTTAATGGCGGTGGTTGGTATTCCTATGACTCTTGTATCAGGGTATCTGACCCAAAAAGTGAAAACAAATTATTTACTTCTTTTTATTTTTATATTGGAAATTATTTTAATTCTGATGTTGCTTGTCACTTCGAACTATATAATGGCTATTATCTTTGGTTTGCTTTGGGGAGTAGCTGGTGGATTTGAAAGAATAGGATTAAATATTATCTGGCCAAATTATTTCGGTAGAAAATATATAGGAAGTATCAATGGATTTGGTGTAACAATGGGAGTTTTGGGATCTGCTTTCGGGCCGTTGCCATTTGGAATGGGATATGATCTTTTCCAAAGTTATACTCCAGTATTACTTGCTATTCTTATTTTTCCCATAGTCGGAGTTTTTTGCTCTTTATTGGCAAAAAAACCTGATAAAGAAAAATTGGGACTGTCTTAATAGGTGGAAGTAGATGGGTAATTTTAGTGATTTATTCATGTGATTCAAGATTTAACATTATTATAGAAGAAGTATTTATAATTTTAAACTGTGAAAGATTAAATAATAATACTCTAGAGATGCTCTCGCAACAGGGAGTTTAATTTCGCTTAATCAACAGGGAACATTAACTACCCTAATGTAATATGGACTTTTGGACATAACGGGAAGAACGTTGAATATATAATAGTAAACAAACTTTTAACGGGGTGATAACAGTTAAGTTACTTGTTTTCTTGACTGGTTTATCGTTACTTGCATTCATTCGGATCAGGTTTAGGGATCAATTTACAGAGCCATATGCATTTAGTAAATTCATGCGCCACGATCATGCTGTGGAAGGGAATAAAGTGGGGAAAGAGATTATCAATTTTAAAAAAGATGGAAGCAGCACTGCAGAACATGATGCTGGCGATGCTGGTTCTGATGGTGGTGGTGAGTAAACTGAATGGTGCCAGGCACTTGTCGAATTCGACAAGTGCCTGGCACTTTTTAGGCGCTTACGCTTTTCTTAATTATCTTGATATGCTAATGTCTTTGGACTACCATAAGGTTAGTCATCAAAATTGTAACGGGAATACTAGAAAAATTAATAGTAGGTGGGGATAAGATGAATAAAGAACAAATCATTGAAAACACGATTGAATTTGTTAAAAATGAATTGGAAGGGGAAGGAAGTGGCCATGACTGGTGGCATATCTACAGAGTAACAGAAGTGACGAAGAAAATTGCTCAAGATGAAAATGCGGATCTTTTTCTTTGTACGATGGCTGCACTTCTACATGATATTGCTGATGAAAAGCTTAATGAAAGTGAAGAAGTGGGAATGCAGAGAGTAAAAGGGTGGCTGGAATCACAGGAAGTGGACAAGGGGGAATTGGAGATTATCATGGAGATTATCTCAACGATTTCGTTTAAAGGGGGGAACGGACCAACACTAACTCGTTTGGAGGCTAAAGTGGTACAGGATGCAGACAGACTGGATGCCATCGGTGCCATCGGAATTGCCCGCTGTTTTATCTACAGTGGTTCCAAAGGCCGTCAAATGTATGACCCAAATGATGTGCCCCGTGAGACAATGACTAAAGAGGAGTATCGTTCCAATAAGGGAGCAGCAATCAACCATTTCTACGAAAAGCTGCTAAAATTGAAGGATTTGATGAATACAGAAACGGGAAAAAGTATGGCACAGGAAAGACATGATTACATGATAAGATTTTTAGAGCAGTTTTTCGAAGAGTGGGACGGGAGAAAATAAAGGGTTAATAATATTCATAAACCATCTCACCTTCCTTGTTAAATGGCAAATCAACTATACTTAATTTACTTAGAGGTGAATATTGAATGGTAAAATCAGTTGTTACTGCCTTTGATGTCTTATCTGAATATTATGCAGATTCAGTGGATAATGGGGCCAGTCCGTATAACTCCCATTATGAAAGACCAGCAATGTTACAGGAAATACCTGAACATCTGGAAGGTTGGAAGGTGTTAGATGCAGGGTGTGCGGCAGGTTGGTATTCCGAGAAATTAACGGAAAGGGGAGCACAGGTGTCTGGAATTGATCTGAGTCCAAAGATGATCGAAGCGGCGAAAAAACGTTTTAACGTCAAAGGGACATTTTTGTGTCATGATATTAGACAAGCCTTACCTTTCAAAGATGATGAATTTGATTTTATCTTAAGTTCTCTGACATTGCATTATATAAAAGACTGGGAACCAACATTTCGAGAATTTCACAGAGTGTTAAAATCAGGTGGATTCATACTCTTTTCAGTACATCATCCATTTATGGATTTTACTTACTTTCAGTGCGAAGACTATTTTGAGAAAAAAAGGATGTCTGATACTTGGAAAAAGGGGGAATGGGAAGTAAAGGTAAATTATTATCGAAGAACTTTACAAGAGTTAATAAAGGACACAACTAAGTTTTTTTCGCTGGACAAACTGGTGGAACCACAGCCTGTGGAAGGGTTTAAGGAAATCCACCCTAAAGCCTATGAGTATTTAATGAAAAATCCCCATTTCGTAATAATTAAAGGATATAAAAAATCATGAACAGGGGAAACACTTTCTAAAAAAAGTATTTATGGAATAAATAAATATTAGGAAGTAGTTTTTTCCTGCTTATTGGTTATATTGTGTAATGGAGGTTTATACAATATGGAAATTTATTTTAAACGGGATTTAACAGGAGATGAAAAAGAAAACATTCGTCAATTAACAGGCTATTATAGAGGAATTGCAATGTTTAAAGGAAAGTCAGTACTTGAAATTGAAAGGAAAGAAGATTTTTCGAAAAAAGAATTTATGGGGACCTTAACATCCATGGATGTACCCATAGAAAACGTAGATGTTTATCGATAACATCTACGTTTTTGAGTCTTCCCAGTTACTATACTTATTATCCGCTCTCTACTTGGACTTCATGGTCCTTCGCTGGTTCCACCAGTGACTTATCTTGCCAAACTTTGCTCCGCCAGCGGAAAAACATAAGAACTGCCCTTATCCACTCATCTAAAATGAGGGCGATCCAGACCCCAATGAGACCATAACCGAAATGAATTCCTAATATATAGGAGAAGGGCACGCTTACTCCCCACATGACAACAATTCCCATGATTACAGGAAATTGAGCATCGCCGGAAGCTCTCAGGGCACTGATGATAACAAGATTAGAAGTTCTACCAGGTTCTAAAATTAATCCGAATAGTAATAAAGTTGTACCTAATGTAATTATATCAGGGTCGCTTGTGAAGAATGAAAAAAGTGTATCCCCTGAAATGGTGATAATAACTGCAACTGCCATCGCAACACCTAAAGCCCACTTTAATCCCCTGTACATTTCACGATATGCAAAATCCATTTTTCCTGCACCAACAAGTTGGCCAATATAGATTTGCATTCCCTTTGACATGGCCATGGAAAAAATAACTAACAACATAAGCAGGTTTTGTGTATATACTCTCGTTGCTAAAGCCGTAGCTCCAAGGATTGTAATAAAAACAGTTATTACTATCTGACTCATGTTATAAGATAAATGTTCTCCTGCTGACGGAATGCCAATTTTCAATATTTTGCTGATATATTCTTTATTTAAAGTGAAAAATTCTTTTATTTTAATTGTAATGTCCACGCGACTAGTCAACATCTTTATTAAAACCAACATAGCAAGCAATCTGGACACGGCTGTTGCAATTGCTACCCCTGTTACTCCAATTTGTGGTGCACCAAAAGCACCGAAAATGAAAACATAATTTCCAACTATATTTAAGACATTCATTCCAAGAGATACGTACATAACATCTTTTGTCAGACCTTTTGCTTGGAGAACGGAAAAAATAGTGAGAACTAATGCTTGGGTAAATAAAGTACCCCCAACAATAATCATGTATATATTAGCGTATTCATAAAGATCTGCTGATAAATTAAACAACGATAGAATAGGATGCCGCAAGAAAACTACGATAGCACTGATTAATAAACCAAATAATAGATTTAAGACAATGGCATTTCCAATTGTGAGACTAGCATCCTTTTGTTTCTTTGCACCGATATATTGAGCGACAACAACACCAGCCCCCATTGCTGTAAAATTAAATAGAACGAATGTAAACATCATTATTTGGTTAACAACACCGATTGATGCAACTGCTTCATCGGAAACAAAGCTAAGCATAAAAACATCGGAAAATTGTAATAGTGCTTGTAAAGATACTTCAATAAAAATTGGCCATGTAATAGCAAATAAAGATAATTGTTTAATTGAGGTTTTGTTTGCTGACGACATATGAAAATCCTCCAAATAAATTTAATGAAGCTTACTCTTGTTTGTTTTTCCGTTGTGAGCTGTTAGAGAAATACTAAAAATTTACTATCTATAATAGTTAAAAATAACTTTTTCAGGTAGGAATTAATCTATTAATTGTTACACAATTTCAAGGAATAAGCTATATTCCTACAAAGGTTCTATTTTTTATTCATCTAATTATTAAATTATTTAGGGTTGTACTTGTTACTTCAATAAAAACTTGTAACTACGCAAAGAGGATTAATGAAAAAACAATAACTAGTTTTATATACAGTTCGGGGGTATGGTATACTTCCTTTTATATAGAAAATCAGGAATCAGGAGGAGAAATGATGAGTACTGGAAATGACTCAAACGTCTCTTTAGCGGTGAATGGTGGAATTGATTTCGGTGCAAAATTGTCTCCAAAACAGCTAATTGCATTAGGTTATTATTTGGATGATGATACTGAAATTGAGTTGACTACTTTTCAGCAATTAATTATTCAAGTATCTGAAGAAAAGGTGGAGGAAGTGAAGAATTCCCTAGAAAAGGTAGGATTACATGTATATAAAGTTGGAAATTATGTTAAAAGCTTAAGGACATGCAACTTTTGTAAAGGCGCTGAGGAAGAAGGAATGCCTACCGCAATGGAATTAAATCGTCGGATAGCGGGACAAGATGTTCCCTTCACATTAAGGCCAGCTTACACAGGATGTCCGAATGCCTGTGGTGAGCCATTAATAAATGATATCGGAGTCATCAAACGTAAAGATCGTTACGACCTGTATGTTGGAGGGAAGGCGAAAGGGGAGGATGCTCGTCCAGGTGTCCTTTTAAAAAGTTCCCTTCAGGACAAGGAGCTATTTACTCTGGTGGATATGGTTCTTGAAGTCTATCGACAAAATGGGAGAAAACGGGAAACATTTTCTAAATTTGTTAGTCGTTATGGTTTAGATAATTTAAAAACATACTGCGACAGAAGTAATTCTATCAATGGGGAAACGAAGAAATGATAATAATATTCTTCCGTTCCGGCGGGAGACTAGTGAGGTAACTCTCTTGTTGGACAACCTTATTCACCGGATAACAAAATAAACTACAGTAAATATGAGGGCTGGAACAAATGTAATAATATAAATCCATGTCAAGAGGATCCATCTACTTTTAGTGTTTTTCTGATAGTTTCTGTCATTTGGACGAAAAGCAATATAAATAGTAGTTACTAAAGCAATGATACAGACAATTCCTGCGATAATGATAAGCGGCATTGTATTCATAAAACCATCTCCCCTTATAATGTGTTCAATATTTCGTCACAATTGAAAAATTTAATTATTATTTTTTTTGTATTTGTGACAAAAAAATCTAGTCCAATTAAAATAGTTGAACTAATTAATGAGAATTGCAGTATACCAGTATGTTAAAAAGATAATAGATAGAAAACTACTAACAAAACAACAGAAAAGTCGAGGACGGAAATAGGTATATAAGACTATTAAAATGCAAAAATTGTAAAAAGTAACGAAGAAATTGTCTATCTCGAAATATAATTGTAACATTAGTATTACATCTATGTCATTTAGTGGTGATATACTTCTATTTGTTAAGGCAATTTACTAGAATAAAAATAGCTATCAGAGTTCTATAAGTGGATGAAGCAAAAAATACATAGAATGCTGAAAAATTTGATAGGAATGGAAAGCGAGGGAAGATTGTGCTAAGAAGAAAAGTATTTATTCTAAGTACAGTAGTTGTAATGGGTTTAAGTAGTTTTGCAGTGGTGCCTCCAGTTTCTGCTGAACGCATTAGTGATTTAGAAAGAGAACAGGCACAAATTCAGGAGGAAAGGTCTGCACTTAAATCTGATCTATCAGAATTAGAAGAAAAGCTTGCAGAAGTAATGACTGAATTAGAAGAAATTACTGAACAAATTCAACGACTCGAAGAAGCCATCGAAGATAATAAGATTGTGATGGAAGAAACAGCAGAAGAAATCTCTATAGCAGAAGCGGAAATTGAAGTACTTCAAGGAGAAATTGACATCCTTCAAGCTGATGTTGATAAAAGATTTGAATTACTAAAAGACCGTGCAGCGTCCTATCAAAAGAGTGGCGGGAACATTAACTATATCGAAGTTATTTTTGGAGCAAGAAGTTTTGGTGATTTTATTGAGCGCGTAATTGCGATTGCAACAATTGCTAGAGCGGACAATGAATTCATTGAGCAATTAGAAGCAAACATCTTTGAAATTGAAGAAAAACAAGCTGTGGTGGAAGAAAAACTCGATGAACTTCAAGCATTAAATACAGAACTTGAAGGGATGCACCATCATTTAATGGATCAGCAAGAATTAAATGATGAATTACGAGAAGAATTAAAGCAGAAAGAAAAGAAAAATAAAGAGTTAATGGATGAATTGAAGGCAGAAGACAGTGACTTAGCTGCAAGAGAAGCTCAAATTAGAAGAACTATTGACGAACGACGTGCTGCGGAACGAGCTGCAAGAGCGGCAGCAACACAAACTACATCAAGCAATTCAACAACAGCAGTTGCTAGCACTTCTTCATCTGGGCAAACATTCAGTGGCAATGTAGGTACGGTAATTAATGCCGGTAACCGTTACATCGGAAATTCAGTGTATGTTTTCGGTGGTGGAAGAAATGCCTATGATATTGCAAATGGACGATTTGATTGTTCGGCATTTACTCGTTGGGCATTTTCACAGGCTGGTATTACATTAGGATACAACACAGATGCTCAAGCTCGTCAAGGTAGACAAGTTCCCGCTAGTGAAATGAGACCTGGTGACTTAGTATTCTTTGATACTTACAAAAGAAATGGTCATGTTGGAATCTACATTGGAAATGGACAATTCATCGGTTCCCAAAGTTCCACTGGAGTAGCGATTGCTAGCATGAACAACTCTTATTATAAGAGGACATTTAAAGGTCACGTACGACGTATAATTGAATAGTAACTACTTCTTAGACGATAAATGTGTTGCGAAAGTTTCCTTTCGCAGCACATTTTTTTTACTTTATAATCCTTTTCCCGCAAAAAATTATTTTAAACTAAAGATCCTTAGAATAAACTAGCAAAAATCCATGTTTTCGGTAGTAGTTATACATGTTTATCTAAATTTTTAGAAGGAAAGACAATGGAGTATCACGAAACTAGTAATACATTAAATACTACATTGGGAGGGATCGGAGATGGAATCAAATAGTCAGGAAGAAGTCAAATCAGGTTATGAGATGCCCATTAAACCAATATTGTCTAAGTTTCTAAGGAACAGAGATGTCAGCCTTGTTTTTGGGGATCCGATTGAAGTGGGAGAAAAAAAGATTGTGCCGGTTTCAAAATCTACATATATGGGTGGAGGTGGAGGGGGTTTCACAGATCGAACGGAAGAATCTCCTCAGGCAGAAGGGGGAGGAGGTGGTGGTAGGATCAGTGTCACTCCGTATGGTGTCTATGAAATATCATCTGAAAAAACTTCTTTCAAACCGGCCATTGATCTTAAATTCCTTTTAATCCTATCCTCTATTTTTACGTTTGGCCTAGTATGGTTATTAATAAAAGCATCGAATTACAATGGGAAATTCAACAAAAAATAAGTCAAAGACTCTTTCCGCAATGGAAGGAGTCTTTTTATGATTAGAGAGTTAAAAAAATGAGTTTAGGTTTTCTTATCTCTGTTTACCTCCCAGCGATGAGTGTTTAATCACGAGTAGGCTACGAGTTGCCCGTAGTGCTTTTCTAATTAAATGACATATAGGAACACAGATAGAAAGTGTGCCAAACTTCCTAACAAGATAAAAATATGAAATATTTCATGGAAACCCATATGCTTAAAAGCTAAAAACTTCGGTTTTGTTGCATAAATAATTCCACCAATTGTATATAATACCCCCCCTACTATCAATAGAAGGATGCCATTGAAATGTAAGACTTCAGAAAGGGGAGAGAAAAAGAAAATCACTACCCAACCCATAGCGATATAGAGTGTAGTGGATAACCACCTCGGACAATGAAACCACACGAGCTTAAATATGACCCCAAATATGGCGAGGCTGCTGATAATTGCGAACAATACCCAACCTGTTACTCCATTTAGACTTATTAGACAAAAAGGAGTATAGGTTCCTGCAATGAGGACATAAATCATGGAATGGTCTACTCGTCGTAAAAATGCTATTACCCGATCTTTGGCTACCACCATGTGATAAGTGGCAGAAGCTGAATAAAGAAGTATCATACTACAGCCAAAGATAATGACGGAGGTAATTGCCAAAATCGAAGGTGAAGATGCGCTTACTTTTATTACCATAGCTAATAATCCGAAAAACGCTAGAATAGCTCCAGCTAAGTGTGTAAAACCGTTTATTGGTTCTCGAATATAAGTATTCATTTTTAAAACTCCTTTATGTTGATAAGTAGTATTTAATACTACATATAATAATATACGCATTACTTGAAGTAGTCAACCGTTTACTGGAAAGAAATTTTATCGTATAATGATTGGAAATAGGAAGAGATCGGAGTTTGTTATTTATGGATAAGATACATCAAATGCTTATGGAGTTAGGCTTGGATACTAATATAAAAATTGATGACATTCCGGATCTTGATTTATATATGGATCAAGTAATTCAACTGTTTGAGAAGAAGTTTGGTGAGGTTAAGCGAAACGATGAAGAGAAAGTATTAACGAAGACAATGATCAATAATTACGCTAAAGGTAAATTGTTTTTTCCCATAACAAACAAAAAGTATTCCAAAGAACATATAATCTTGATAAGTCTGATCTATCAGTTGAAAGGTGCCCTCTCCATTAGTGATATAAAGAAAACGTTAGATGAGGTGAACGAAAAAATAATAAACGGGAACATGGAGTTAGATCCCTTTTATTCAGCATACTTGAACCTTTCTTCAACGAATGCAGCTCAATTTACGACTGATCTAGAAGAACATGTAAAAGAAGTGGAAAAAGAGGTGTCCTCTTTAGAAGATGATGAGAAAGAGCAGCTGGAACATATTTTATTAATTGCATCTCTCGTTAACATGAGTAATTTTTACCGGAGGACAGCGGAAAAACTGGTTGATATGATTAAAGAAAATAAAACAGAAACGAAATAAAAGCCTAACAGTGATGAATTGAAATAAAAAGTGTAGAGCATTATAACTCTATGCTTTTTTGTATTGTAGAGATTGAAATGGAGAATAATAAAGAACCAGATATGACAATTCTTCTTAGCATAGAATTTAGGATCATTTTATGAAAAATAGAGTATATTTCCTTGGATTTAAAATACTTTCCATATTGTTATTACTATACACACAAAGTAAATAGGCGTTATTTTTTTGTACAAGGCTGTTATATTTTGTTGTTGATTTCACTTCAGGATGCTCGGTTCGGGAGCCTCCTCGTCGCTGCGGCCCTGCGGGGTATCCCCTGAACTCGCTTTTCCCGCAGGATTCTCTTGTGCGACGAGTAATCGCAGGAGCAACTCCATACATGCGACGAGTAATCGCAGGAGCAACTCTATACATGCGACGAGTAATCGCAGGAGCAACTCCATACATGCGACGAGTAATCGCAGGAGCAACTCNATACATGCGACGAGTAATCGCAGGAGCAACTCCATACATGCGACGAGTAATCGCAGGAGCAACTCCATACATGCGACGAGTAATCGCAGGAGCAACGAGCAATATCTTCAAGAAGAAACTTCGAGTTGTCTCGACAGATTCGCTTCGAAGAGTTACTAGTAGAGGAAAAGACAGTTTCCTCGCACCTTTCGCACTATATCAAAATCAACATCATACCTTTAACATAACCTTGTACAAAAGTATAAACTTTTTTTATCCATATAGTTGGTAAGGTGGCGATACAATGAATCAATTTACCGGAAGTATTTTTAGTGGAGAAGTATCAACGGAGGAAGATATCTTTTATCTAACACAAGTAAGGAATTTAGCAACACATTCCACATTAACTGAAGCACAATTAGAAAAATTGTATAGCTATTTGTTAACGCAGAGCGAACAAGGATCATGTACGATTACAGTAAATGATCAGATTCCGATCCTTTTAAATAGTATGGAAGTTCAGTCCTTACTTGAGGAATTGGATACCATTTTGGAAAGTCTTTGAAGGAAGTACCAATCATATTTAAGGATGGATGGTAAAAAATAAAATTAAGGAGGTTTGCCACATGGATAAGAAGAATCAAGAACAACGAATGGAAAACGCAAGGAAAGTTGCAGAAAAATCATATCATGTTTTTGACTACACAAGTCATCATGAATCAGATAAAGGTCTTGCCATTACACATGAGCAAGTAAGTGATACGTATATGGAAGGGACAATTGATGGAAAAATTGACCGTTTGAATGATAATGATGAGCTAACGAATCATGAAGGGGAAGAGATTCCAAGAAAAGGGTTTGATGATAATGGCCAGAAGAAATAAAATTTTAGTGCCGGAAGCAAGGGAAGGGTTAGATAGGCTAAAAGCTCAAGTTACTCAAACCACTAATGCTGCAAATACTAAATATGAAGTGGCAGAAGAGAAAGGTATTTCCCTTCAAAAAGGATATAACGGAAATATAAGAGCTAAGGATGCTGGGAAAATTGGTGGAAGTATTGGTGGGAATATGGTTCGGGAACTTGTGAAAATGGGTGAACAACAAATGATGAACCATAGGAAATAATATTGTTTATTAGAAAAAATAGACCCCATGGAATTGATAATAGATACCTTGGGGTCATAAAATCGTGTTTTTCGTTTATTAAAAAAAGTTTTTTGCCATTTTTTCTATTGCAACATTTTTATGTCAAACATAAAGTGTAAAATCAAAAACAAAGTGATCATCATGAATAGTCCCCATGTTAATCCCCATAAGGCTTCTTTCACTTGAACCAGTTCACTATTTTTCTTTACCTTCATCCTGCATTCCTCCATTTTTTTTATATAAATGAAACAGGAGGAGGTACAAACGTACTCTTGTATTTCCTATACATTAGGTGTTCCTTTTGTTTTTGTTTTGAATGGATATCACTGTGTAGTACAAAAACATAACTACGAATTTTAGGGATCCGGATTTTAAGTCTATTTCCAGAATTGTATTGGATGTCATTTTCGAAAGACTCTGGAAAAAATACTCCTTCTATTTTTTCCTGTTGATTTTGATCTAGAAAAAGGGAGTCGCTAACCTTAACTTCATCAGAACTGGAAAGGTAATTCCATAATGAAAAATCCATCAATGGAAAGAGTAATGTAATGACTAACAGTAACCGACTGATCAATGGCGCCACCCCTCTGTTTATCGAAGTTGATTTTATTTTAGAGATATAATGGAACCAAAACAAGTTATTTTTTTATGAATTTTTGCCAAATTTAATAAGTACTAAACTCAGGATAAAATAGTTAGTTCTGTTTAATAGTATAAAAATCATATAATTTACAGAGGCCACTGAAAAAGTTTAAAACCACTTTTACAGTTCCTTTTATTTATATGGCTCTGGCTTCGCTAGTCGCTCGCCTGATAGGAGAAAACTGCTCCTATCAGGCTTTTAAAAGATTGCGACGGCAACGCTTATTGCTTCGAGGGACTGTAAAGTGGAAAAGCACCACTTTTTCGATTCCCTCTAATTTATACGCATGTTATCACAAATCTTTAGGTCTGCTATTATCATAAATATTTTGACTTTTAGAAAAAGTGGTGCTATTATTTTATCAACTTCATATGAATGTAAAAAAGATTTTTTCCTTATCAAGAGAGGTGGAGGGACTGGCCCGACGAAGCCCGGCAACCCGCATGATTTTAAAACAGATCATGTAAGGTGCTAATTCCTGCAAAGCATTATCAGCTTTGGGAGATGAGATTGGTAATGAAACCTTTAAGAAGGTTTTTAATATCAGAACTTATACTACCCTCTGCTGAATGATTAAGCGGGGGGTTTTCTATCTTTGTCTGTCTTAGAAATTCTTTTCATAGGGAGTGTTAAAACCAAGTATGCCGATAAAAAATCTAACATAAAACAATTGACGTTAATGCGTAAAAGTGTTACCATTCTAAATAATTAAAGAGTTAAAATAAAAAACACCAACTACATACAAATTCTCTTATCAAGAGAGGTGGAGGGACTGGCCCGATGAAGCCCGGCAACCAGCTAAGATGCAGATAAATGTGTCTTATGCAAGGTGCCAATTCCTACAGAGTTGTGATGCTCTGAAAGATGAGAGAGATGTTTATTAGAGCTTACATCTCTCTGTCTATTGGCAGGGAGGTTTTTATGTTTTTAACAGGCTATTTTCAAAAAGATCGTTGTTTGTTATAACAATTATTTTGCATAGCTTTGCAATCGGAGTTTACGGAGGTGTAATGGTTGGTTATCACTCATATTGGAAACACAGTAACAGGTAAAGTGACATTGCCAACAGTAACACTGGAATCAGGTATACAACTAAAGAATGTTACACTGGCCTATGAGAAAGCTGGGACGAAACTAGGTGATCCCATACTTATATGTCATGCCCTAACTGGGAATCAACATGCGGTAGGAACGGAGAAGGAGCCAGGTTGGTGGAGAGGATTAATTCATCATGGAGGTCATATTGATTTAAATAAACATCAAGTTATTACATTTAATGTATTAGGTGGATGTAATGGTTCTACAGGGCCCACTTCTCCCGTTTCCGGGGAAGAATCTGGAACCCCTTATAGAACGGACCTTCCTTTTATCAGCGTTCGAGACATGGTGAATACACAAAGACTGGCATTGGAATTACTTGGGATAAAGCATCTTCGAGCAGTTGTAGGTGGTTCATTAGGTGGAATGCAAGTACTGGAATGGGCGATTCTATACCCAGATTTTATTGATCGTATCGTTGTCATGGCAGCGACCTCTGAGTTGAGTGATTATGGAATGGCGTACAATGCCATTGCAAGAAAAGCTATAGTTGAAGACAAGAATTGGAATATGGGATACTACTCTGAAACACAATTCCCATCAAGCGGTCTTGCTATTGCTAGAATGATTGGAATGATAACCTACCGGTCCGACAGATTATTCAATCAGAGGTTTCATCGGGAGGAAAAAGATCCTTGGGGAGGATTCCATAAGGAAGTAGCGTATCAAGTAGAATCTTATTTACTTTATCAAGGAGAAAAATTTACGAAGCGTTTTGATCCAAATAGTTACTTATATTTGTTAAAAGCGATGGACCATCATGATATAGCAAAGGGAAGGGGATCTTTAAAAGATGTCTTGTCCCGTTTTAAAAAGAAAGTTGAACTTGTTGCCTTTGAGGGAGATCTTCTTTACCCGTCAGATGAAGTGAAACGGCTAGGTCAATTGTGGAGAGAAGTTGGAGCAGACGTATCGTTTAACGAAGTGGAAACAGTGTTTGGTCATGATGGTTTCTTAACGGAGTACGAAAAGTGGGGGAACATCGTAAAGGCTGCTGTTGATTAATAGAGTTAAAACTAGGATGGAAGGATAGAAGATTTCCATTCTCATTGTTTAAATAAATAGTTTGTGGAGCCGAATTGCATCAGTCAATGGGAAAAATAAAAAAGAAATTGGAGGAATGACAAGGATGAGTAATCAAGAAGGTTTTGAAACAAAGAACTTAGAGACATTGTTATTACATGGGGGACAGACACCGGATCCGACGACAGGTTCACGGGCTGTTCCAATCTACCAGACTACTTCGTATGTATTTGAAAATACAGAACACGCGGAGAGCCTTTTTTCCTTAAGTGAAACGGGAAATATTTACACAAGAATTATGAACCCTACGGTCGATGTTTTTGAAAAAAGGATGGCTCTATTAGAAGAGGGGGTTGCAGCAGTTGCTACTTCTTCAGGAATGGCTGCCATTGCTTTTTCCATCTTAAACATTGCTCAAGCAGGGGATGAAATAGTTGCAGCCACAAATTTATATGGGGGAACATATAACTTATTTTCCATTACACTTCCAAAGTACGGAATTAATGTGAAGTTTGTGGACCCTACTGATCCGGAAAATTTTAGAACAGCAATCAACGAGAATACGAAGGCTGTTTTTGCAGAAACCATCGGAAACCCTAGCCTTCACGTATTAGATATAGAAGGAATTGCAGATGTGGCACATCAAGCAGGGATCCCGCTTATTATTGACAATACATTTGCTACACCAGTCGTATGTAAGCCACTTACCCATGGAGCAGATATTGTGGTTCACTCAGCGACAAAATGGATTGGTGGTCATGGAACCTCCATTGGTGGTGTCGTTGTGGATGGGGGCAGATTTAACTGGCTCACAGATAAGTTCCCAGGTTTTACAGAACCAGACCGAAGCTACAATGGACTTGTGTATGGGGAAGTTGGACCACCGGCGTTCGCTGTAAAATTCCGTGTTCAATTATTACGTGATTTCGGAGCTTGCATCAGCCCGTTCAATGCATTTCAACTGATTCAAGGTTTAGAAACTTTACACTTGCGGGTGCCACGTCATAATGAGAATGCGTTAAAATTAGCGAAGTACTTAGAGGAACACCCTGCTGTTTCATGGGTTTCTTATCCTGGACTGAAATCCCACCAGTCGCACGAATTTGCTTCGGAATTGTTCCAGAATGGTTTTGGATCTGTTTTAAATTTCGGAATAAAAGGCGGCAGAGAAGCAGGAAGAAAATTAATAGATTCCGTTCAATTATGGTCCCATCTTGCGAATGTGGGCGATGCGAAAAGTCTGATTATCCATCCGGCAACAACGACTCATCAGCAACTTTCAGCAGAAGAAATAAAAGCCACGGGAGTAACAGAAGACTTAGTTCGTCTCTCTGTAGGAATTGAAAATATTGAAGACTTATTTAAGGACTTAGATCAGGCATTAGTGAAAGCTACTGGAGAGGGTCAAGGGGTAAAAAAAAACAACAATTTAGCCACAGATGAGGGAGTTATTCAGTGGGTCCTCTCTAATATAAAAACAGTGGAACATACAGAATTAGGAACTGTTCAGCGTCCAAAAACGTGGGCTGTTGTTGGACTTAGTAGTGATACTTCCCGTCCAAGTTACCGGATCGCGAAAAAATTACAGCAAGAAGGTTATAAAATTATCCCAGTAAATCCAAAGGAATCTAGCGTACTAGGAGAAGTGTCTTATCCAGATTTAAAAAGCATTCCTGTACCAGTAGATATCGTTCAAGTTTTCCGAAAACCAGAGGCGGCAGTGGAAGTGGCGCGGGGTGCTGTGTCCATCAAAGCTAAAGTGTTCTGGCTGCAAGAAGGAATTATATCTGAAGAAGCGGCACAGATTGCCCAAGAAGGTGGATTAGAAGTGGTGCATAATCGCTGTGCATCCAAAGAATTGGATCGTTTAAGGGGAAGAGTTACTTCCTAATAGGAACAATAGAGACTAATGGAACTTTTAAAGACCAATGTGAAAAACCGTTAATCATAGATGGAGGTTGTTCTAAATGGGAAGTCCCCACTAAGAACAACCTTTAACTAATATTTTTATTTAATCTTATGTGCAAAGGAGGTTTCGTTGTATGAGCCAACATATAAGGGTAACTGATGAAAAAAAATCATTCAATATTGCCATTCTCGGATTTGGAACCGTTGGTGAAGGGGTATATTGGGCACTTCAAAAAAAATCTGACAAGATTTCTAGTATATTAGGTAGGGAAATTAACATTCCGCTTGTTCTGGTTGCAAATAGAACGAAAAAAAGGAATATTAAAAAGCAAACAAACGTTACAGATCAATTGGCAGACGTATTAAAAGAACGTCAACTGGATGCAGTAATAGAAGCGACTCCTGATGCAGAAACGGCTTATCCTTATGTTAAGCAATTGTTGGAGCATGGGATTTCCATAATTTCAGCAAATAAGGAACTAATTGCCAAACACGGAGAAGAATTGCATGTGCTTGCAGGAGACAACCATTGTCATCTCCTTTTTGAAGCAACGGTTGCAGGGGGAATCCCTGTCTTAAATACAATTCGTCATACCCTAAAAGCAAATTCCATTGAACGCTTTGAAGGGATATTAAACGGGACTTCCAACTTCATCTTATCGAAAATGAGGGAAGAAGGGACTTCTTTTTCCGATGCCCTTGGTGAAGCTCAGGAAAAGGGGTATGCAGAACTTGTCCCTGATAAAGATATAGATGGCTGGGATGCCTACTATAAAACAATGATTGTTAGCAGGTGGATTTATGGCAGAGCACCAATCTGGAAAAATAGTCCAAGGGGTATTCGAAATGTTTCCTTAAGTGATATTAAGATAGGTGAACATTTTAATGGTCGAATAAAACATGTAGCATCTTTGGTAAAAAAGGATGGAGAAGTCCATGCAGCAGTTCAACCATGTTTTGTATTAAACGACCATCCTTTATACGGTGTGGAAGGGGTTAATAATGGCATTCGTATTGATGGAAGTATCGTAGGATCCATTATGCTCCAAGGTCCTGGTGCAGGGAAATATCCAACAGCAAGTGCTATGGTTGAGGACATGATAAATTTATTTATGAGTAGACACGAAAACCTTTCAATAGAGGGTATTGAATTTTCCACGGAAGGCTTCTTGGATCAGGAGAAACAGAAGTCAATCGATCAAATCACAAGTGGAGACGGGGCTTACTGGTTTGTAACTGGAGAAGAGGGGATAGTCAGATCCATCTCTGCCTTAGGCGTAGAGATTATACAAGCAGCTGAAACAGCCTGTATAGTCTATGGAAGGGAGAATCAATTATCTCAATGGAAGGAGAGGTCCTGTGCGAAAGTACGGGTTTATCCTGTTTTATCAGATTTCAGAAAATTAATATCTAATCGTTCTTTTTTTGAGAGAGAAAAAACGGTCTCCATCTAATCTAATCTATTTGACATGTTAATAAAGTAGACGAGGCTGGGACAAAAGTGTTTTAATAAATGAAAAATCCGAAAATGATGATTGAATCAATCATTAGCTATGGAAATATACTTCGCTATGGTTGTGTGTTGTTCGGATTTTCGATTAAACACTTTAGTTATGTCCCAGCCTCGTTTTTTTATAAGGTAATTTATAGGTTATGGCATCTTCGAGCAAGTTGTCTAACTCTAGCGCTTTGGAAAAAATAATAGTTTTGTGAACATTTTCCGTAGATTATAGTAGATATTCACAGATTTCAGGAGGAAAACAGTGGTTTGAGCGTTCCAAATTATGAGAGTTTCCCCTTGGAAACCTTAATTTATAACGTTGTTTGTCACAATGTTTTGTCGTATTAAAAAATTTCTAAAAACTTTAGGAGATTTTATGGTATTCTATTAACATCACCAAGAATATTGGCGAGTATAAACACAAAAGGTAGAGGTGCTGCAGATGTTTGCTACAATCCGTAATATTTTTCGCGTAGGTGATCTACGCAACAAAATTATCTTTACTTTACTTATGCTGGTTGTTTTCCGTATCGGAGCACATATTCCAGCTCCTGGGGTAAGAGCAGAGGTTCTTGATTTTGGAGATCTTGCTGCCTTGGGATTTTTAAATACGTTTGGTGGAGGGGCACTAGAGAACTTCTCCGTGTTTGCAACTGGAATTATGCCGTATATCACAGCTTCGATTATCGTACAGCTTTTAAGAATGGATGTTGTTCCTAAATTTGCTGAATGGGCAAAGGAAGGGGAGTCTGGGCGAAAGAAGTTAGCTCAAGTTACTCGATATGGAACAATTGGAATTGCATTCTTTCAAGCTTTAGCTTTATCCATAGGTTTTAACAACATTATGCCAGGTTTGGTACCAGATCCAACAATTGTCAAATATTTATTAATTGCTGTTGTTTTAACTGCTGGTACAGCGTTTCTTATGTGGCTCGGAGAGCAGATCACAGTTAAAGGTGTTGGAAATGGCATATCCATCATTATCTTTGCAGGTATTGCATCAGGAATCCCAACTGGGGTAAACCAGCTGTATGCTACATATATTGCAGATGCTGGTGACCAGTTATTTATCAATATCGTAACAATATTCTTAATAAGTTTAGCCATTTTAGCAATTGTGGTTGGAGTTATCTTTGTTCAGCAGGCTGTCCGAAAAATTCCGGTTCAATATGCAAAAAAAATTGCAGCAGGTGGACGTCCTTCAGGAGGACAATCCTCTCACTTGCCATTAAAGGTTAATACAGCAGGGGTTATTCCGGTTATCTTTGCATCAGCTCTCTTCTTCCTTCCCCAAACGGTTGCAGGGATTGTTGGTTCTGATACTGGTGTTGGGGCATGGATCATTAGATATATTGATCTATCTAGTCCTGTAGGTATGATAGTGTATGCTGCATTGATTATTGCCTTCGCCTATTTTTATACATTTGTCCAAATCAATCCGGAGCAAATGGCGAATAATTTGAAAAAGCAAAATGGATTTATTCCAGGTATTAGACCAGGGAAAACAACGGAAGCATACATTGTACGCACTCTTTACCGATTAGTATTTGTAGGTTCAATTTTCTTAGCAACGGTAGCAATTATTCCTTTAATTTTCACTTCTGCAATTGGACTACCTCCAGCAGTCCAAATCGGTGGAACAGGACTACTCATTGTCGTAGGGGTTGCCCTCGATACAATGAAGCAAATTGAAAGTCAGTTAATTGACCGCCGTTACACTGGATTCTTAAAGCGTTCTTCTTAATACTACTTTTAGTTGGATTTTAAAAACCCGCAGTTGACCAGTTACTTTTGAGTTAAAAGAAGCTGGTTCAGCTACGGGTTTTCGTTTGTTTTTCAATAGTACAATCTGATGGGCTTATGTCGCTTCCTTATGAAGGACCCCGTCTCCTAAATTATCATCCGTAAGGACTGCCCCCTCTACTAGAGGTACATTTAGTTGATAAAATATTTTGGACGACCAGGCAATTACTGTGGCCAGTATAGTAAGTCCCCCTAAGGTGACAAACAGGAAACTGAAGCTGTATACCTCTGCAAGAACCCCGCCTAATCCTGCCCCAATTGGAATCCCTGATTGTGCCAATAGTGCTCGCACGGTGAAAACGCGGCCACGGATTTTTTCCGGTACACGCTTCTGATAGAAAGTGGTGTTATTTATGGTAAACATCACTGCAAAGATCCCTTGGGCCATGGAAATAACTAAGGCAACCCAAATATTTGTCACTAGTCCTAAGAATACTAAACAAACGCCACCTAATGTTAAACTTCCCAGCATTACAAAGCGAAGGTTTTTCGGTTGTTTGAAAAATCCTGTAATTAAGGATCCAAACACCATTCCGCATGAAAAGAGGGACATGAATAACCCATATTGAAATTCGGTGCCTTGAAGATGTTCTAATACGTATGGTAAAAACATCGGCTGTGCTGCTCCTGAACTGAAGTTGATAATCATCATGAGAATACCTATCCAAAACAGGACAGGGTACATCTTAAAGAAGTTGATCCCTTCCTTAAACATGGGAAGCCATGGTGTTTTTTCTTTTGATTGAAGCTGTTCTGTGTTTTTGACGAATAATAGAAGGATACCGGCAAACGTAATTGCGAAAGTTAAGATAAAAATAACGAGACTAGGGCCAAATACGGATAAAAGTAAACCACCTAAAGCTGGACCAATTAACATCATTGTTTGCATAGTACCTTCAAGGAGAGAATTCCCGCGTTGGAGGTTCTCTTTAGGTAAAATCGAGGCCACATAAGCCATACTCGCTGGGCGAAATAGGGGTTCTGCAATTCCTGCTACCATCGCAGCAATAAAGAGAACTATCAATGGTAGTTGATTTGTTAAAAGGAGCCCACCAATAATGATAAACGTGATAGCCCTTAACCATTCTGAGAATATCATCATTTTTTTATAGGAGAAGCGGTCGATGTAAGGACCTGCCAGTAAATTTGTTAAAAGGCTTGGGACCATGAAGGAAATCCAAATCATCCCCATGGCAATTTTGGAACCAGATAGATCGTACACTAACCAAGATATAATAAAGGTGGCAAATGTTCCTCCAAGACCTGATGCAGCCTGTGCTAACCATAGAAACAAAAACGACTTTTGTAAATAAACACTTTTCATTTTCTCCCAACTCCCAGATTTTCAATTTTTCCTTCTAATTACATTTATTTTTTGGAAACCAGAAAGGGCATACCAACTATCTTTTTTCGCTACTATAAACATAGGAAAGTATTTTACTTTCCAGATTTCTTAAAGCTTCTTTTCGAAAACTGTATCGATCTGCCTTATCAGGATGAACGTGTATCCGCACCAGTCCAGCTGCCCTCAAGGTGATGAGGTGATGATGTACAGTGCTTTTAGCAATCCCCATGTATTGATGGATTGTTTTAAAAGCTTTTGGACCAGTGGCAATCAGCTGAAGCATTTTTAACCGATTTTCGTCTGATAGTGCTTGTTGTGTTCGCAACATTTCTGGAGGCAGTGCTCCAGGTTCTGCTGAAATATTGTCCGCGGCATAGCTGTAGATATGGACAGTTTTGCTCACGTGGAAGAGAACGATAGGTCGGACATGAAATTGGGGAACAAGATAGATGGTCAAATCTTCCCCAAACCCTTCTAAGTGCAGACCATTAGTCGCTTCCTCTACGACTTCTAACGGATGGTGGTAAGTCAATAATTGGGCTACCTCAGCTTGTTTAGAGTGAAGGTTCTCAAGTAAGGTGGAATCCAGTTTTGAAAAATAGATAGTGTTCCACGTTTCTAATATTGGTAAGACACCGTCCATATCCTGTGGTAATTTTTGTCCATAAAAGGAAATAACCTCTGGTGTAAGCTGAGAAACTGAATAATTTTTTACCCAGTGACATAAGTCCTCCACGGTTTCCCCGGTACCTAAATCCAGTAAAGAGAAGTTGTGAAGAATTTCTAACTTGGAAGTCAAATTCTCCTGGGCAAGGGAATCGATCATTCGATCACTCATTTTTTCCTGGATGTTATTTTGCCACTTGGAAGTAAGATCTGTTTTTTTGAAGAGGGATTTATTCCAAAAAACCAATAAACTAGTCATAAACTCATTTTGTTCTTTAAACATTGAAATAACATTAACCATATTGTGTTCGACCCCCATCGAATTAATTTATAGTTCGATTATAATCGAACATAGCGAGTAGATGCAACATTATTCTGATAAAATGGTAAAAATGGTGAAATTAGCTTGGATAAAATGGAAAGGTTTCCTCTGGAATAGACACCAAAAGCATATAAAATACTGTATAATTAGGAATATCTTTTTAGCAGTAACCTACTATTTTTTCAGAAAAAAGCTAGATTTTGATGTAAGTGGCAATACTAGTTTTAATAGGCGCCTTCAATTTTTTTTTTATGAACCAGGCTCTAAACAGGGACTTAGTATACATAACGGAAGCAAGACATTTGTTACAGTATGATTACAAACGAATCAACCTTCAGGGAAGTCACGTCTACTTTTTTGAGGGGACAGTGGAGGGAAAGAGATCGTGGGAGAAGAATGGAAGCAGGTCCACCTCGAGGAACTATATGAAAACTATAGTGATGCTATTTATAGATTTATATTATTACAGATTAGAGATACTCAGCAGGCAGAGGATCTAACTCAAGAGGTTTTCATCCGTGCTTATAAAGGGTTAGAACAATTTGAAGGGAGATCTTCCTATAAAACCTGGTTATATACCATTGCACGGAACACAACGCATGATTATTACAGAAAAAAAAGGCCAATTTCTTTTTTACCAGCCTTTTTCCAGAACCAGCCGGAAGTGACAGCCATGAGTCCGGAAGAACTAATGGAAATGGGGGAAGGTGTCAAGGAGCTTTATGAAGCATTGAGTAAACTAAAACCCAGTTATCGAGAGGTCATTGTTTTGCGTCAAATAAAGGAATTTTCCATAAAAGAAACAGCTGAGATACTAGGGTGGAGTGAAGCAAAGGTAAAGTCGACGACACATCGGGCCTTTGCTACGCTAAAAAAAGAAATGAATGTGGAGGGATGTCAGCATGAATCCGTTCAATGACGAGCATAAAATAAAAGAAAACCTCCAAAGGTTAAGTCATATTCCGCGGAATTCTGAGAGGAAGCAAACATCCTGGGAAGCAATTCAGCTGAAAACAGCACGGCTAAGCCGCTGGAATCGTATTCGAAAAAAACTATTGGACCCAGTGGTCATTGGACCGGTTGTTGCCGCAATGTTTCTATTTCTGATCATCCCTCCTTTGTTTAATTTGGGGTCGTCGAATGATGAAACGAGTAGCGGTGGTATGGATGGTGGTGTGCCAGAGGATACGGCCATCAGGGGAAACTTGGAGATGTTTTCGGCAGATGACAGTGATAGTGCTTCCATTGAAGAGTCTGAGGCAGAAGAGTCAGATACTGGTGAATACGATTATGGAGATACGTTCTTTGCCATATCCCATGAAACATTAGAGAACATGAGCTTTAATGAATTCTATCAATGGATTAAACAATTTGATTGGGAAAATGCGCCTCAACAGGTGGAGCCTGAGTTTACGGTTACGGTAACAAGTTGGTTGAAAGATTTAGAAGAAGATACTAAGTTAGCCTATATGGGTGAAATAATAGAAACGGCCCATTATATAGACCCAAGGTTTTCCGAATACCATCAAACTCTTTTATTTGATCTGCTTGAAACGGAACCAACTACGTTTTTCCAAGAGACGATTGACACTGGGGACCTTCCGTTTGATGTGTACTCCATCTTTCATCGTTTAATTCAATATGGTGCCGATACGGAACAACTTTGGTTGATTAAAGAGAGGCTTCAGCAAGCCGGAGATAACTCGTTGTTGTTGGAGGAGTCGGAACTGAGGATTGCATGGAATGACTTAATGGCTGAAATAAGCCGTCAGATGTATACGGGCAGTTTGGTGGAGGAAGTGGTACGTTCCAAAAGTGCGGAAATCTTGAAACTTATCCAAGCTAATAATTATCTTGAATTGTCTGAGTTCGTCCATCCTGAAAAAGGGGTTCGCCTATCGGAATATGATGATGTCGTTGATGGACTCGTTTTTCAGAAAAATGAGGTGGAAGGCTTCCTGGATGACAGGCAACGATACACATGGAGCAGTGAGATTGACGGAAGTTACACGGTGCATGAATACATCCAGCGGTATGTTTTAACCTATAAAAATCAGGGAAATTTATCGTTTGATCGCACGGAATTTAATCAATCTGTTAGTAATCATGTGGATCTCGTAACCATTTATGAGGTATTTCCGGAGGGCGTATTTGTGGAATATTTCTCATCTGAGGCAGGGGAAACGGCAGAAGAATGGCAGGCACTTCGTTTCGTATTTGAAGAGTTCGGTGATGATTGGTATCTTGTTGCCGTGACCAGGGCAGCGGACTAAAGTGGTTTAGAGGTTGGGCAAAAGGGTTTTAGTCCCTTGTGCCCAACCTTTTTTTGTCAGATTAAGCTCACCGAATCGCATTGGAACCACACGAGTGCTTACGTTATCCTTTTTTAATAAGGCTATGTTAAAGGCTAATGTTGATTTTTTAAAAGGATGATTTTAGCGAAATTCACGACTACTGTCTCTTCCTCTGCGAGCAAATGCTCCGAGGCGTATCCGTCCATCGGGCAAAACGCCACGTCCTTTGGCATGCCCGATATTAGGACGTCCTGTCCGTCGAGACAAATCGACGTATTTGCAGAGAAGTTGTGCTCTTTGCTCCTGCGGTTACTCGTCGCAC
>NZ_JAHQCS010000056.1 GCF_019042215.1 Evansella tamaricis
GCTAAGAAGACACTGCGAAGAATGAGCAGATGTCGCACTTGTGCCCGTGGTGAAAGGGAGTGAATTTCGCAAAAATCAACATTGAACGATAACAGCGCCTAAAAAATAAGAAAGTATAAGTTTTTGCACCTTCGGGCAAATGGTACAGTTCCATCGCCAATATATATTAAAAAGTAATTAATTCTAGAAGATTTCATATAATTATCTTGAGATGACGTATTCTGGCTAATAATAATCGCATTAACAGTGGTTCTATTCTTCTAGTAATATAAAAATTCAAATAATTACAACAAATAGGTTCCATTTTGTATGCGTTTTCATTAAAATGGGGATAAGAGGAGAATGCCTATCGTTGAAAAGGAAACTCAAGTTTAGAGGCTTAGTCTTTGGGGAGACAGTTTCAGGCGTCTTATACTTTTTATTTGGGGTGACTTTTCATCGAGGTGCTTTTAAAAAGGGGAGATCTTTTTTTAAAGGGAGGAGAAGGATATGGAAACAGTAACGGAAAAGCCGTGGTTTCAACATTATCCAGAAGAGATACCAAAGTCAATTGAGTACGAAGTGGCAACACTGCATAGTTACCTCAAGAGGGTTGCGGAAAAATTCCCGGATAAGTCAGCATTAGATTTTATGGGGAAAGAAATGACTTACAAAGAGTTGTATGATTCCTCATTGAAGTTGGCAAATCAACTACGGTCTATTGGGGTTGAAAAAGGGGATCGAGTAGCCATTATGCTCGCAAATACCCCTCAGGCAGTAATTTCGTATTATGGTGCTTTATTTGCTGGAGCAATTGTTGTTCAAACGAATCCATTGTATGTAGAGCGGGAAATTGAGCATCAGATGAATGACTCTGGAGCAAAGGTGATGATATGTCTTGACCTTGTTTATCCGAGAGTGGCGAAGGTCTTGGATAAGACAGAATTGGAGCATATCATTGTTACTGGAATTAAAGACTACTTACCATTCCCAAAAAATTTGATCTATCCTTTTATCCAAAAGAAAAATACCGGAATAAAGGTAAACTTAACTTATAACAACACACTACACTCCTTTGTGGATTTTCTAAACAAAGGCAGTTCAGATGAGATTGATTTAGAAATAGACCCTAAAGAAGACCTTGCTTTATTGCAATATACTGGTGGAACGACAGGACCAGCTAAAGGTGTTATGCTAACACATTTTAATCTTACTGTTAACACTCAACAGTGTCAGGAAATGATGTACAAAATGGAGGAAGGTAATGAGGTAGTACTGGCAGCACTTCCATTTTTCCATGTGTATGGAATGACAACTGTGATGAATTTGTCTATTCGTATGGGTTATAAAATGATTATTATGCCTAAGTTTGAACCGAAGGATATATTAAAAGCAATTTCAAAGCATAAAGTGACACTATTTCCAGGTGCACCAACAATGTATATTGGATTGTTAAATCATCCGGACATTAAGAACCATGATCTTTCTTCTATAAAAGCTTGTATTAGTGGTTCGGCTCCTCTTCCATTGGAAGTTCAGAACAAGTTCGAAGAAATTACAAAAGGACGACTAGTGGAAGGTTATGGCTTAACCGAAACGTCTCCAGTCGCCACATCCAACTTACTTTGGGGAAAAAGAATAACAGGGAGTATTGGCATTCCATGGCCAGACACAGAACTTGCTGTATTATCAGCTGAAACTGGGGAGCCAGCCGCCCCGAAGGAAATCGGTGAAATAATGATAAAAGGCCCGCAAGTCATGAGAGGATACTGGAATAGGCCAGAAGATACTCAAGCGACGTTTAAGGATGACTGGTTCCTTTCTGGGGACATGGGGTATATGGATGAAGAAGGATTTTTCTATATCGTTGACCGAAAGAAAGACATGATTATTGCAGGCGGGTTTAATATATACCCAAGAGAGATTGAAGAAGTTCTCTATGAACATGAGGATGTCCAGGAAGCGTGTGCCATTGGAGTACCAGATCCATATCGTGGAGAAACGGTCAAGGCCTTTATCGTTCCGAAAGAAGGGCGTGAGATATCTGAGAAAGATCTAGAGGAATTTACCCGTAAGCATTTAGCCTCATATAAGATTCCAAGGTTATATGAGTTCCGGGATGAACTTCCGAAAACAATGGTAGGTAAAATCCTGCGCCGGGTTCTTGTAGAGGAAGAGAAAAACAAATTAAAAGAAGTGGCAGGGGATGAAAAGTAAACTTCATCTTATCAAGTAAAATTACTTTAATACCAACTGTCATTTTTTCGAGATAGATAACACTTGAGTTTTGAAACACGGGGGTTAAAAGGACGGCGGAAAATCAAATCACATTAACAGGTGCTTCCATTCGGATCACCTGTTTTTCTTTTTGCATCTTTCCTTCGGGAGGAAGAAAGAATTAAATATGCTTCAATAAAGAAATACGAGTAAAAATGCACTAATATCGTTGAAAAGTATGACTTTCTGTAATTAACTAATTTTTTCATAAAAATAAAAAATTTAAAAAATTGAAACAAGATAGTTTATTTTTGTAATCGGTTTCATTACAATGTCCATAGAGGGGATTGAATGTTTCTGCGGAAGGGAGAGACAAAGGAGGACATTTCATGAATGGAAATGTAGTAAGACCGTGGCTCACTCAATATCCGGAAGAGATTCCGACGAGAATTAATTATGATGAAAAACCACTTCAAGAATATTTAAAAGAAGGAGCAAAAGAAGAACCGGATAAAACTTTATTTCATTTTATGGGGAAAGAAATGAGTTTTGGAGAAGTATATAATTCTGCACTCCGGTTCGCAAATAGTCTTAAAGATTTGGGAGTCCAAAAAGGGGATCGGGTTGCAATAATGCTTCCTAATACCCCACAATCAGTCATCAGTTATTATGGGGCATTGATAGCAGGGGCAATAGTCGTTCAAACGAATCCATTATATGTGGAAAGGGAACTGGAACATCAAATGGTGGATTCAGATGCAAAAGTTATCGTTTGTATCGATTTGGTTTATCCGAGAGTAATGAATATATTGGAGAAAACAAGTTTGGAACATGTGATTGTAACAGAAGTTAAAGATTATCTGCCGTTTCCAAAAAATTTAATATATCCATTTATTCAAAAGAAAAATTATGGATTTAAGGTAGATGTAGAATACAACAAAACAACTCATTCTTTCGTTGATTTGTTAAAGTTTGCTGAAACAAAGGAAATTCCACTAAAGATTGATGTGAAAAAAGATTTAGCTCTACTCCAATATACTGGTGGTACGACTGGAGTTGCAAAAGGAGTTATGTTAACACATTTCAATCTGGTAGCAAATACAACTCAATGTATCAAGTGGATGTACAATATGAACCATGGAAATGAAGTTATTTTATGTGCACTGCCATTTTTCCACGTGTATGGTATGACAGTGGGGATGAATTTTTCGGTAATGGATCGATCAAAAATGGTGATCTTACCCCGTTTTGATACGAAACAAGTTCTAAAGGCCATTGACAAACAAAAGGCAACAATATTTCCAGGTGCTCCGACGATGTATATAGGGCTTATCAACGATCCGAATGTCCAAAAGTATGATCTTTCTTCCATTGATGTGTGTATAAGTGGATCAGCTCCACTTCCTGTTGAGGTACAAGAGCGATTTGAAAGCCTTACTGGAGGCAAACTTTCAGAGGGATTTGGTTTAACAGAAGCATCGCCTGTTACACATTTTAATTTAATGTGGGGAAATCGTCCTACGGGTAGTATAGGCTTGCCATGGCCGGATACGGATGTGGCCATTCTTTCTGCAGAGACAGGAGATACGGCGCCCGTTGGAGAAATTGGAGAATTAATTATTAAAGGACCTCAAGTGATGACAGGTTATTGGAATCGGCCAGAAGAGACAAAAGCGAGTTTTCATGGAGACTGGTTATTAACGGGTGATATGGGATATATGGATGAAAAAGGTTACTTTTATATAGTGGACCGAAAAAAAGATATGATTATAGCAGGGGGATTTAACATTTATCCGAGGGAAATTGAAGAAGTACTTTATGAGAACGATGCTATTCAGGAGGCAGTAGCAATAGGAATACCAGATCCTTATCGGGGAGAAACAGTAAAAGCATTCATTGTCTTGAAAGAGGGTGCACAAATAACAGAAGCGGAAGTAAGTAATTTTTGCCGAAAGCATTTATCAGCATATAAAGTCCCTAAACATTTTGAATTTCGGAACGAACTACCAAAAACTATGGTCGGTAAAGTTCTAAGAAGGGCCTTAGTAGAGGAAGAAAAGAATAAATTAGCCCGAAATGCAGATATAAAACAAAGTAAAAGTAGTTAATGGGCAAAAGAGGGTGATGAAAAAGGTCCAAAAATACCTTTTAAATCACCCTCTTTCATGGCTTAGTAACGGTCAAGGAAAAATAGAGCACCGACAATTACCAATAGGATAAACAGCACGAGAGTGATCAAGAATATCATAAGTCACAGCACCACCTTCCATGGCTATAACTCTGTATATTTACTAAACTTCTCAATGATACATCGTATGTCATCTACGACAATCGTGTATGGATATTTGACTGAGTATCATTCATTTCTTTTTATCCTTTTTGCTTCCCTATCAACAATCAGATAAGATATAGGTCATTGACAGAATTAAAAAGATACACTAAAATTGAACATATGAATGAATGATCATTCATTTTTCTTATGAGAGTTGAGGAAGTGATGATAATGGGAAAAAAGAGAGGACAAAAATACGAACAAATTATTAATGCAGCGGTTAAAGTTATTGCAGAGAATGGATACCATCAGTCACAAGTTTCTAAAATTGCCAAAGAGGCAGGAGTTGCTGACGGTACAATTTACTTATATTTCAAAAATAAAGAGGATATATTAATTTCTTTATTTGAAGAGAAGATGGGAACGTTTGTCCAATTCAGTCAAGAAAAACTGGCAAGTAAAACATCTGTTGAGGAGAAGTTACTTCTTCTCATTAAGCTTCATTTAACACAACTGGAAGCGGATTATAATTTAGCCATTGTTACTCAATTAGAATTAAGACAATCAAATTTGGCACTCAGGACCAGAATTAACGAAGTATTAAAGGGGTATTTAGGATTAATCGATTCCATTCTCGTAGAAGGGATTGAAACTGGATTTTTTCCGGAATCCATTGACAGACGGATTGCAAGGCAGGTTATTTTTGGGTCTATTGATGAAGTAGTAACTAACTGGGTAATGAAAGATCATCGGTACAAGTTAAAACCTCTGGCGGAACCGTTACACAAGATGCTTTTAAATGGGCTTAAGCAGGAATAGAATCTATTGGTGACCAATGAAAATAAGGATTTTATACGTTTTACCATAATGGGAAGGGGGAGCCACTTGAAATATGGGGACATTGATTAAAGTAAGTAAAGAAGACAACATTGGAATTATTACGTTAAATCATCCGCCTGCAAACACTTTATCACAAGCTATGATTCAAGAAATCGAAACGGCCTTTGACCAACTGAAAGAAGAAACAACGGTGAAAGTTATACTCCTTCATGGAGAAGGACGTTTTTTTGCGGCAGGTGCTGATATTAAAGAGTTTACAAAGGTAGATAAAAAAGAAACCTTTCAGGAAATGTCAAGGAAAGGGCAAGAAGTTTTCTCTAAAATTGAAGCGTTTCCAAAGCCTGTCATTGCAGTTATACATGGTGCAGCATTAGGTGGTGGTCTTGAACTTGCAATGGCTTGTCATATTCGTTTTGTTTCAACGGATGCGAAGTTAGGGTTACCGGAACTACAACTTGGTTTAATCCCTGGATTTGCCGGAACACAGCGATTACCTAAGCTTGTAGGTAAAGCAAAAGCAACGGAATTACTACTTTCTTCTGACACGGTAATGGGTGAAGAAGCAGTTCAAATAGGATTAGCCAACCGATGTTTTCCGCCTGAAACAGTATTGGGTGAAGGGAAAGCATTAGCAAGAAAGATTGCTCTTAAAGGTTCAATCTCTGTCAGGCGAACACTTGAGCTAATAAGTCTTTCTAATTCAGAAAAGTTGGAAGTAGCTCAACAAAAGGAGTCACTTCATTTTGGTGAAGTAGCTAAATCGGAAGATGCAACGGAAGGAATTCAAGCATTTATAGAAAAACGAAAACCGGTTTTCAAAGATAGATAGAGTAAAGGGGGTACTAAAACACGTTTGAATGAATGGAAAAAGATCGACTTTATATCAAGAAACGAAATAGGAGGGTAATGGATGAATATCTATGTAATTTTAAAACGGACTTTTGATACGGAAGAAAAAATACAGATTGAAGATGGGAAAATTTTAGAAGATGGGGCTGAGTTCATTATAAACCCTTATGATGAGTACGCTGTGGAAGAAGCGATTCAACTTCGGGAAGAGCATGGCGGGGAAGTGACTGTCGTTACTGTAGGGAATGATGAAGGGGAAAAAGAACTCCGTACTGCGTTGGCAATGGGTGCAGATAAAGCAGTTCTCATAGAGGATGAAGATGTAGAAGATGGAGATGCATTTTCCACTCAAGCCATTCTGGCAGCCTATTTTAAAGAGCAAGAAGTGGATATTATTTTAGGTGGAAATGTAGCTGTAGACGGTGGCTCAGGGCAAGTTGGTCCAAGGTTAGCAGAAAAGCTTGATATAAATCATGTAACATCAGTTATTAAAATCGAAATTCAAAATGATAAAGCTGTTGTGGAAAAAGATGTGGAAGGGGATAAAGAATTAATTGAAGTGAGCTTACCCCTTTTAGTAACTGCCCAACAGGGTCTCAATGAACCAAGATATCCCTCTTTGCCAGGTATCATGAAAGCGAAAAAGAAACCACTAGATACACTTGATCTTGATGATTTAGATCTTGATGAGGAAGACGTGGAAGGAAAAACAAAGACTGTGGACCTTTATTTGCCACCTGAAAAAGAAGCCGGAAAAATTCTTGAAGGGGAAATAGATGACCAAGTTAAAGAATTAGTATCTTTATTAAAAACAGAAGCAAAAGTGATATAAACAGGAGGGGATCAGAACATGTCAAAAAAAGTTCTAGTCATCAGTGAAATACGGGATGGGGAATTCCGAAATGTATCATTTGAAGCGATTGCAGCAGCAAAACAAATCTCCAATGGGGGAGAAGTAGTTGGTGTTGTAATTGGAAACCATGTGGGAGATTTATCTAAACAATTAATTTATTTTGGTGCTGATCGTGTCCTTCTTGTTGAAAGTGATAAATTAGAAAAGTATACACCTAGTGGTTTTGCCCAAGCAGTTCAGACTGTTGTAGAACAAGAGGACCCAGATGGAATATTAATAGGTCATACTGCCATTGGCCGAGATCTTGCTCCAAAGCTTGCAGCACGCATGAACTCTGGTTTAGTCTCCGATGCCATTGCATTTGAAGTAGTTGGAGATGAAGTTCTTTTTACCCGTCCAATCTATTCAGGTAAAGCCTTCGAAAAAGTGGTTGTAAAGGATGGAATCGTTTTTGCTACTATACGCCCTAACAATATTGCCTCTCTAGAAAAGGATGAAACACGCAGTGGAAATGTTCAAACTGTAGATGTTGAAATTAAGGATTTGCAGACAGTAATTAAAGAAGTTGTGAAAAACACGACATCGGGGGTTGATTTGTCGGAAGCGTCTGTTATTGTTGCAGGTGGACGGGGTTTGAAAAACGGAGACAATTTCAAACTTCTTGAAGACTTAGCTACCGTTCTCGGTGGAGCTGTGGGAGCATCCCGTGGGGCGTGCGATGCGGATTATTGTGACTATGCATTGCAGATTGGGCAAACAGGAAAAGTAGTAACTCCTGACTTGTATATAGCTGTAGGTATAAGTGGAGCGATTCAGCATGTAGCCGGAATGTCTAACTCAAAGGTTATCGTTGCCATCAATAAGGATCCTGAAGCAGAAATTTTCCAAATTGCTGATTACGGTATTGTAGGGGACCTCTTTGATGTTGTTCCAAAATTAACGGAAGAATTTAAAAAAGTTTTAGTTTAATATTCATTTTAAAAGCCGTTTCCAACAGAAACGGCTTTTAAAAAGGCTATGTTAAAGGCTAATGTTGATTTTTTAACAGGATGATTTTTAGCGAAATTTACGACACTCCTGCGGGAAAAGTGAGTTCAGGGGAGACCCCGCAAGGTGTGAAACACCGAGGAGGCTCCCGAACCGCCCGCGGCTAAGAAGACACTGCGAAGAATGAGCAGATGTCGCACTTGTGCCAGTGGTGAAAGGGAGTGAATTTCGCAAAAATCAACATTGAACGATAACAGAGCCTTTAAAAAAGGAAAGAATAGATTACCTTACATCACTGCTCCAGTTAATATGAGCAATATTTTTGCATCCGCAGGGCATGTTATATATTATAACAGTTAAGGGATTTATGATGGATTTTTGCTGAAATTTAATCATTAGGCAAAATATTCAATATCTGTCATAAATTGGCAGTTTAATGACATTAAAAGGAATAAAATGTGGTATTGAGGAGGAAATAAAATGGCAATTTTAAATGTAACAGATCAAAACTTTGCGACGGAGACGAGTAATGGTGTAGTATTAGCAGATTTTTGGGCACCTTGGTGTGGACCTTGTAAAATGATTGCTCCAGTCTTAGAAGAGTTAGATGGAGAAATGGGAGATAAGGTTAAGATTGTAAAATTGGACGTTGATGAAAATCAGGAAACAGCAAGTAAATTTGGCGTGATGAGCATCCCGACACTTCTTGTATTTAAAGACGGAGAAGTTGTAGATCAAGTTGTTGGATTCCAGCCAAAAGAAGCTTTAGCAAGCGTGTTAAACAAGCACGTATAAGCATTGGTGAACTGTAAATTGCATAAAGTAAAGTAGTTATGTGAGGAGTGCGTCCAAAGAAACTTGGGTGCACTTTTTTTCTGAAGTTATATAAGTTTTCGTAACCTTTGGGCATGTTTTCTAAATGTCTGGAGAATAGTGTTTAAGAGTAAAATTGTTACACGATAAAAAGCTATGCTATATTAGACAGATATACTAAAATGAAATGAAATTAATGTTATCTTATACGATAAAAGGGGCGACAGGACATGCCTGATATTAAGGAAAAATTAGTATTAGTACCAGCACAGCCTGGTTGCTACTTAATGAAAAATAAACACGGGACGATTATTTATGTTGGAAAAGCAAAACTGCTAAGAAATCGTGTCCGCTCCTACTTTTCTGGTTCTCATGATAAAAAGACACAACGATTAGTAAGTGAAATAACGGATTTCGAATATATTGTCACGTCTTCTAATATAGAGGCATTGTTGTTAGAGCAAAATCTCATAAAGAAACATGAACCGAGGTATAACGTTCTTTTGAAGGATGACAAAAGTTATCCTTATCTAAAAATTACGAAAGAAGAACACCCGCGACTAATTACTACGCGTAAAGTTAAAAAAGATGGCGGGAAGTACTTTGGACCCTATCCAAATGTTCATGCAGCAAATGAAACGAAGAAATTGTTAGATCGTTTATATCCCCTTAGGAAATGCCGAACCATGCCAGACAGAGTTTGCCTTTATTACCACATTGGACAATGCTTAGCACCTTGTGAATTTGAAGTGACCGAAGAGAAAAACCAGGAATTAGTTCAGGAAATTACACGTTTCTTAAATGGGGGACATAAGGAAATAAAAGCAGATTTAACAAAAAAAATGCTGGAGGCATCTGAGGAATTAAAATTTGAACGTGCAAAAGAATACCGTGATCAGGTTCAACATATTGAATCGGTCATGGAAAAACAAAAAATGACTGTAACAGATCTGGTGGACCGGGATGTGTTTGGATATGCCTATGATAAGGGTTGGATGTGTGTTCAAGTTTTCTTTGTGAGGCAAGGGAAACTGATAGAACGGGATGTATCTTTATTTCCTATTTACCAAGACGCTGCCGATGATTTTTATACATTCCTTGGACAATTTTATTTGAATGATCAGCATCAAAAACCTAAAGAAATTTTCATCCCAAATACGGTGGATGAGAACCTGATCTCTCAGTTTTTAAGTGTGAAAACATTACAACCGAAGCGTGGTCAAAAAAAGGCCTTGGTGGAATTAGCAAGTGAAAATGCAGAAATTGCTTTAAAAGAAAAATTTGATCTGATTGAACGGGATGAACAAAAAACCGTTGTTGCTGTGGAACGACTGGGAGAAGCGTTAAATATTGATATTCCTCACCGAATTGAAGCCTTTGACAATTCTAATTTACAAGGGGTAGACCCCGTATCAGCCATGGTCTCATTTATTGATGGAAAACCGGATAAGAAAAATTATCGGAAGTATAAAGTAAAGTCAGTCCAGGGACCAGACGATTATGAATCTATGCGGGAGGTCGTGAGGAGACGATACTTACGACTTCTGAAAGAGGGTCAAGCACTCCCGGATTTAATTGTAATCGATGGGGGAAAAGGCCAGATTTCAGCTGCGCAAGAGATAATCCAAGATGAACTTGGTCTATCTATTCCTGTCTGTGGTCTTGCGAAAGATGAAAAGCATCGCACTTCACAGTTGTTGTTTGGAGATCCCCCTGAAATTGTACAGCTAAAAAGGACGAGTCAGGAGTTCTACTTATTGCAGAGAATTCAAGATGAAGTTCATAGGTTTGCTATTTCTTTTCATCGAAATATTAGGAAACAGTCTATGTTTTCTTCTGTTTTAGATGATGTGGAAGGGATCGGAGAAAAACGTAAACGTTCTTTACTAAAACATTTCGGATCATTGAAGCGACTAAAAGAATCTTCTTTTGACGAGATAAGAGCAGCGGGAATTCCTGAAAAAGCTGCTAGAGATTTAATGAATAAAATCAATGAAGAAAAGGATGAAACGGGAGAGTAATCTTCTCTGGTCCAATGGATCACTGAATCAGAAGCAAAATAATTAGCGAATTCTTTATGTCAGGTTATCTTGCATAAGGAAATAGAATCTGATAAACTAGTAATCAAGTTTTGTTTTAGTTCCATATACTTCAGCTCATGAAGTGGTGGTAGAGGCGCGGAGACATTAGTACGTTGTGGGAGAAGGTTGAGCTTCATGGAACACAACGGAAAGGGGAATCCGCCGAAGAGAAATTACCCCTCATCGGTAATACTCTGGACCTACATTGAATAAATGTAGGACTGTCATACAATTTGTATGGAGGACTATCTCACGGAGCGGCTTTTATGTAGTTCATTGTTTATTTAAAAAGTCGTATTCGACAGTGGGAATCTCCTGCTGTCGATTTTTTTATGCTTTATTTAGGTAAAGTGTGAAACGGAAGCACATAAAAAATGAGGTTTTGAAATGTTATTTTGCTTTCGAGTGGGTTAGGTCAACTCTTTTTCATCAAGAAAAAAATTCCTGTTTAAAAAAACAGGGAAAGGGAATTAATCAAAATTGGTTGAACAAAAAGAGGAGGCGTTTTGGTTGGCGACGATTGTTCAAAAGTTTGGTGGTACATCAGTAGGTGATGTATCAAGGATAAAACGAGCAGCAGAAAGAATTAAGCAGGCAAAAGAAGCAGGAAACCGTGTCGTAACGGTTGTTTCAGCAATGGGGAAATCAACGGATGCGTTAGTAAAGCTTGCATATGATATTAGTGAATCTCCTGACAAACGGGAAATGGATATGCTCCTTAGTACTGGAGAGCAAGTGACCATTTCATTAATGGTTATGGCTTTAAAGGAATTGGGAATTAATGCTGTCTCATTAACAGGGTGGCAAGCAGGAATTAAGACCGAACCTGTTCATCAAAATGCCCGTATAACAGGAATTGATACAGAGCGATTAGAATCTTATCTAGATGATGATAAAGTTGTTATTGTTGCCGGATTTCAAGGAATGTCTGAAAGTGGTGAAATAACTACACTGGGACGTGGAGGTTCTGATACGACAGCTGTGGCATTAGCTGCTGCCTTAAAGGCGGAATCATGTACAATATTTACGGATGTTACAGGTGTTTATACATGTGATCCAAGGGTGGCAAAACACGCCCGGCAATTACAAAGTATTTCCTATGATGAAATGCTGGAGTTGGCAAATTTAGGGGCAGGAGTTTTACATCCAAGGGCAGTGGAATTTGCAAAAAACTATGAATTACCCCTCATCGTTCGATCGAGCATGGTTGAAGCGGAAGGGACTATTGTAGAGGAGGAAGCATCAATGGAACAAAATTTAACAGTACGAGGTCTTGCGTTTGAAGGTGCTGTAACAAAGATTACGATTGAAAGACTCCCAAATAGATACCATTCCATGTCGGACGTTTTCTCGGCATTAGCAGATAGCGATATTGATGTGGATATCATTATTCAACAGATGACAGGAGAAAATGAACTGAATGTTTCCTTTTCCATCCATAGCCATAAATTACAGGAAGCACTTCAAATTTTAGAAACGAACAGTGAACGTTTAGGTTATAAACAAATTCGTTTTGAAGAAGGGCTAGCTAAAGTTTCCATCGTGGGTTCTGGTATGATATCTAATCCTGGTGTTGCTGCAAATATGTTTAAAGCCCTATCGGATGAGGAAATCCTTATTAAAATGGTAAGTACGTCTGAAATAAAAGTATCAACAGTGGTGCCGGAAGTGGATATGGTAAAAGCAGTTGAAACATTACATACTGCTTTTGATTTGGATGCAGTGGAGGAAGAAGTAAGGGATGTTGAAAAAGTTACTTCATAAGTCCAATAAAGGGACATGAGGGACAGTACCTGTCCCTCATGTCCCTTTTGCTATATATTAAATACCTATTGGGTCTGATTTATCCCATTTCACAATTATACGAAATGTGAGAGGCTTTTTCCTTTTTAATTCATAGGCTGCTTCCGTTATAAAACCAACCTTTCGTTCTGTCCACTGTGCTAAAAAACCGCATTCCAATGTTAATGGTCGCGTTTTATCCATCAATGGGGCAATCAGTTCATAATGCTGCTCTGTTCCCTTTTCCTTGACTAAAGACAAAGTCCCCCAACTGGATTCCTCAAAAAAATGAACTAAGTCAGTTATATCCTCGTCGGTTAATTTTCTTGCCAGTGCTTTTCCTGCCCAATACAAGATCATTTCTTCTTCTTCTCCTAAGAGTTCCGGCAACAGTAAGTGGCGGAGGAGCTGAAAGCCATAGGTTGGAACAGTTGTATTCATCTCTTCTCCTACTAAATCAAACTTTTTCTTCATGTTTCCCATCAACATTCCTTCCCCCGTATCCGTGATCTCGAACGTTTGTTTACTCAATCCCTACTCATATTACCACATAAAGTTAAGTTAAGGAGAAAAAAAGCCAAATCTATTTTGATACTTTTATGGTAACTGACATCAACAAATGTTATACTAAACCCCGAAATAAACTGGAGGTATAATTTGGATGAAACTAGGAATGAGTAAACTCCTTAGTCCGTTTCGGATCATTGTAACTTCATATATAATTGCAATGTTTGTCTTTAGTGTTCTATTATATTTACCAATTTCCACTCAAGAAGGAGTAAGCGTTACTTATTCAGAGGCACTCTTTACCTCTGTCAGTGCTGTAAGTGTAACGGGACTGACTGTTGTTAATGTATCTGAAACATATAGTGGATGGGGGGTATTCTTTTTAGCCCTTGCCATTCAATTAGGCGGAATCGGTGTAATGACATTGGGGACATTTGTCTGGATGGTTTTTGGAAGAAAAATAAATTTGTCTCAAAGAATGTTAATTATGGTGGACCATAATCAGATTGCTTTTTCTGGGCTAGTAAGTCTAATGAGGGGTATTTTAGCTGTTGCCTTAGGGATAGAGATTATCGGAGCATTAATTTTAGGTACATATTATTTGAACTACTTCGAGACTGCAGCGGAAGCTTATTATCAAGGGGTGTTCGGAGCGCTATCGGCTTTCACAAATGCTGGATTTGATGTAACCGGTGCATCCCTCATCCCCTTTGTAGATGACTATTTTGTTCAAATGGTAAATATCCTGTTAATTTTTGCGGGAGCCATCGGATTTCCAGTTTTGATGGAATTGAAAGCGTATTTCACTTCAAAAGACAGGAGTTTCCGATTTAGTCTCTTTACCAAGATTGCTACAACTACTTATTTTATTGTATTTATCGTTGGGGTTATTGGATTATGGATTTTGGAAAAGAATGCTTTTTATGAGGGACTAGCTTGGCATCAACAGTTATTCTTCTCGCTATTTAACTCTGCCACAGCCAGGAGTGGGGGGTTAGCAACGATGGATGTTTCCAACTTAACATTAGCAAGCCTACTATTTTTGTCAGCACTAATGATTATTGGTGCCAGCCCATCTAGTGTGGGTGGTGGAATTCGTACCACGACTCTCGCTGTAATGTTTTTAACCATAAAAAGCTTTGCAATGGGGCGTAATGACGTAAAAGCATTTGGCAGGGAAATTCATCAAGAAGATAGGCAAAAGGCTTTTATTGTCTTATCGGTGTTCGTTGTAGGTCTTTTTCTGGCTATCATTCTCGTCAGTGCTTTTGAGCACAGTAGCGAATTGGAATTGATGGCCATCATTTTCGAAGTGAGTTCGGCTTTCGGAACATGCGGGTTATCCATGGGAATTACCCCAACACTTTCATTGCCCAGTCAAGTCACATTGATGGTCCTCATGTTGATAGGACGGGTTGGGTTAGTGGCATTCCTCTTCTCCATCCGTGGAAAAGAGAAGAAAACTAATTATAAATATCCTACGGAAAGAATTATAATCGGCTGATTGTTGTAAATATTGGTATTGTGAAAAAATAGTCTGAACTTTTGACATTTTTGTTGCTTATGATAATAATTATAAGTAAAGAGCACCTGGATCTATGGAGAAAGGTGCTCTACCACGTTTCCTGCCCTCATGCTATGATAAAAATCACAGCCTTTTCTGTTGGAAAATTATAAACATTGTGTTCTATTTAACATTTTTCTGTTAAAATATAAGGTGTATCCGCTTTCTTGACGATGGAGGGTATCGAGGGTAAAATGAAAATGTCACAGATTGTTCAAATATGTGCAAATTCTGTTATGATTAATACTTAAAATAGGATAATAGAATTTGAGAAAAAGGAGGCAAAATACCATACTCAGCAAGTATCACCATTTTCGAAAAAAATGATAAACAGGGGGAAAGTTTGATGTCCACGAATCGTGAATTTTTCTACCGCAAGCTGCATTCCTTGTTGGGCGTTATTCCATTAGGTGCTTTTTTAGTCGTTCACTTTATGATTAACTATCAGGCTGTAAATGGTCCTGAAGCCTACAATCAAGCAGCAGGTTTTATGGAAAAATTGCCATTTTTATTAGTTTTAGAGTTCGTCATGATCTATATTCCAATTCTTTTTCATGGTATTTATGGTTTATATATTGCTTTTCAAGCAAAGCATAACACCTCTACATATAGCTATTTCCGGAATTGGATGTTCCGCCTACAGCGTTGGACAGGTGTCATCACTATTATTTTTGTTGCTTGGCACGTGTGGGATACACGAATCGCTAAAGCGTTAGGTGCAGAAGTGAATTATGATATGGTAGCAAATATCGTTGCCAATCCTATTGCTCTCACCCTTTATATTATCTCAATCATCGCAGCATCGTTCCACTTAGCCAATGGTTTATGGTCCTTTGCAGTTACTTGGGGAATTACCGTATCTCCAAGATCACAAGTTATCGCAACGTACGTTACGATGGGAATTTTTCTTGCGATGTCATTTGTGGGAGTTCGAGCAATTTTAGCATTCGTGTAGCCAAAGAGAAGGAGTGTTTTAAATGAGCAAAGGTAAAATTATCGTTGTTGGCGGCGGTTTAGCTGGGTTGATGGCGACAATTAAAGCAGCTGAAGCAGGCGTTGCCGTTGATTTATTTTCAGTCGTTCCTGTAAAACGATCTCACTCTGTTTGTGCACAGGGTGGAATAAATGGTGCAATGAATACAATGGGAGAAGGGGACTCCACTTGGGAACACTTTGATGATTCTGTTTACGGTGGAGATTTCTTAGCGAACCAACCCCCTGTTAAAGCCATGTGTGATGCAGCACCTGGAATCATTCACTTAATGGATCGTATGGGAGTAATGTTTAATCGTACTGGTGAAGGAATCTTGGCACTACGCCGATTTGGAGGAACGCAACATCACCGTACAGCTTTCGCAGGTGCAACAACTGGTCAGCAATTATTATATGCACTAGATGAACAAGTACGTCGACACGAAGTGGCAGGTTTGGTGAAAAAGTATGAAGGTTGGGAATTTCTCCATGCCATTTTAGATGACGAAGGGGCCTGTAGAGGGATTACAGCTCAGGACTTAAATACCTCTGAAATTGAGGCTTTTAAAGCTGACGCTGTAATTATGGCTACTGGCGGCCCGGGAATAATATTTGGTAAATCTACAAACTCCATGATTAATACTGGGTATGCAGCTGCTGCAGTGTATAAACAAGGCGCTTATTATGCAAATGGAGAGTTCATTCAAATTCATCCTACGGCTATCCCTGGTGATGATAAACTTCGATTAATGAGTGAATCTGCCCGTGGGGAAGGTGGACGAGTTTGGACATATAAAGACGGAAAGCCGTGGTACTTCCTTGAGGAAAAATACCCTGCGTATGGGAACCTTGTACCCCGTGACATTGCTACAAGAGAAATCTTCCACGTCTGTGTTGACTTAAAGCTTGGAATTAATGGGGAAAACATGGTGTATTTAGACCTTTCTCATAAAGATCCAAAAGAGCTGGATATAAAGCTTGGCGGTATTATGGAAATCTATGAAAAATTCATGGGTGATGACCCTAGAAAAGTACCAATGAAAATATTCCCAGCAGTACACTATTCTATGGGTGGATTATGGGTGGATTTTGAGCAGCAAACAAACATTCCAGGATTATTTGCTGCAGGAGAGTGTGACTATTCTCAACACGGAGCAAACCGTTTAGGAGCTAACTCTCTTCTTTCTGCCATCTATGGAGGCATGGTTGCCGGACCGAAGGCTATTGAGTATATTCAAGGCCTTGATAAAACAGCAGAAGATGTTTCTTCTCAAGTATTTGATAATCAAGTAAAACAAGATCAAGAAGAGTTTGATTCCATCCTACAAATGAATGGTACAGAAAATGCATTTAAACTTCACCAAGAACTTGGTTCTTGGATGACGGATAATGTAACCGTGGTTCGTGACAATGCAAGACTTCTAAAAACAGATGAAAAACTTCAAGAGCTTTTGGAACGTTATAAGCAGATTAACATTGATGATACTTCTAAATGGAGTAATCAAAGTGCTGCATTCATCAGGCAGTTAGGCGGGATGATTGACTTGGCAAGAGTAATTACTCTTGGTGCTTATAACCGAAATGAAAGCCGTGGAGCTCATTATAAGCCAGAATTCCCTGAACGAAACGACGATGAATGGTTAAAGACAACAAAAGCGAAATACAATGGAGATACGAATGGACCTGATTTTGAATATGAAGATGTGGATGTTTCTTTAATCAAACCAAGGAAGCGTGACTACACTTCTAAAAAGAAGGCAGGTGAAAAGGCATGAGTGAGAAAACCATAACTCTTGAGATAAAACGGCAAACAGAACAAGGCGGAAAATCTCAATTTGAAACGTTTAAGATTCCTTACCGTGAAAATATGAATGTTATATCAGCTTTGATGGAGATACGCAGAAACCCAGTGGATGCAAATGGCAATGAAACTACTGCTGTTTCGTGGGAAGCGAGTTGTTTGGAAGAGGTCTGTGGAGCTTGCTCTATGGTTATTAATGGGAAGCCTCGTCAAGCCTGTTCAGCTCTGATTGATCAATTAGAACAACCTATTCGATTGGAACCTATGAATACTTTCCCAGTTGTTCGCGACCTAGTTGTTGACAGAAGACGTATGTTCGATTCGTTAAAACGGGTTAAAGCTTGGATTCCGATTGATGGAACATATGATTTAGGACCAGGTCCCCGTATGCCTGAACCGAAGCGTCAATGGGCTTATGAATTGTCCAAATGTATGACCTGTGGTGTTTGTTTACAAGCATGTCCGAATGTAAACAGTAAGTCTGAATTCATCGGACCAGCTGCCTTATCTCAAGTTCGCCTTTTTAATGCGCATCCAACAGGGGAAATGCATAAGGCTGAGAGACTAGAAACTATTATGGATGGAGATGGGGGCTTAACGAATTGTGGTAACTCTCAAAACTGTGTTCAAGCCTGTCCAAAGGGGATTCCACTAACCACCTCCATTGCAGCATTAAATCGAGATACAACATTGCAGGCATTTAAGAACTTCTTTGGAAGTGACCAAGTATAATATGGGAATGCTCAAAGGTAGTGATACCTTTGGGCAATCCCTTTCTTCACATCTTAAAACGAATGAATATTCATTCATTTAATTCGGAGGAGGATTTTTATGGCCTTACCTACTTACATAGATGATTTTGAAAGTTGGAAGAAGGAATTCCGAGTAAGTTACCCAGTTACAGTCAGATTCTCGGAAACAGATGCCTTTGGGCACTTAAATAATACCGTTGCTTTCATTTATTTTGAAAATAGCAGGACCAATTTTTTTAAAGAAAGTGGGTTAATGCAAGAATGGGTTTCCGGAAAAGGAGAACATATTCCAGTGACCGCCGATTTACAATGTGATTTTCTAAGACAGATCTATTTTGATGATAAACTGGATGTTTATATAAAGGTGACCCATATTGGGAGATCGTCTCTTGAATTACACTATATGGTAAATAATGAAAATGGAGAAACTTGCCTAGTTGGAAGAGGGAGAATCGTTCAAGTAAATCGGATGACAGGGAAATCCTCTCCTTGGAGTGATGAGGCAATAAATAAATTGAAAAAAGGGTTGTTTATTCAGGAGAAAATGCAGTGAGATAAAAAAATGGTTGAAAGACAAGTGAAATATCTCTTTTATTCAAAGTTTATTTAAGTTTATCTACTATTTTCAACTAAAAAGACGTAAAAATCCTCTCTTACCATGCCTTTCGATGTCACGGGCTTTCTCATTGCTACATAAGATAATGATGACTAAATACATGCTAATGCATTATAAGATGAAGCAGCCCATGCAAGAAAGGGTGAATCTATTGAAAGAACACGAGTTCCGTCCTAAGCCGCTTTTAACGAAGCGAGAACGAGAAGTTTTTGAACTACTCGTTCAAGACAAAACGACGAAAGAAATCGCAGCACAGCTTTTTATCAGTGAAAAAACGGTTCGTAATCATATTTCGAATACGATGCAAAAGCTGGGAGTAAAGGGGCGCTCTCAAGCGGTCATCGAATTGGTTCGATTAGGGGAACTGAAAATTTGATGGTAATCGGCTCCATTTTTGGAGCCGGTTTTACTAACAAACACTAATGGATAACTTGGGACTCTGTTCTCAGGTTTTTTTTTGGTTTTTTAGTAAACCTTATATTGACTAGATGTGGTAGGAATCGCTATGATGAAGTGGAAGATGAATGGGAGAAGGAAATGCCGTGAAAGAAACATATACGTTTGTAAAAGCTTTAAATAATAATGTCATCATTGCAGAATCGATTCTAGGACAAGAAGTTATTTTTATTGGAAAAGGAATTGGATTTGGAAAGAAAAAAGGAGATAAACTAACAGATCTTGCTTATGACAAGGTCTTTTCGCTAGTGAATCATGAGGAACAGGAGAAATACAAACGGCTCTTGAAGGAAAAGAAAAGCGAACATCTGTTAATTATACATGAAGTTATGGAGAAAATACGGAGTTTAATTGGGATTGACCTTGATGAACGGATTCACTTTGCCTTAGCTCAACATCTTGTTCTAGCATTAGAACGAACTAAACAAAAAACAGACATACATAATCCCTTTTTATGGGAGACGAAGTTACTCTATCAAGAATCCTTTCACGTTGCCGAAGAAGTTGTTTCTTTTTTACATCAAAAGACAGGAATTGAACTTCCAACTGCAGAAATCGGTTTTATAGCATTGCATATTCAAAGCGCTATCCACGGGAATGCTAACCTTCCCCATGATAGAACAGATATCGTTTTAAGGGTAATATCATATGTGGAGGAAAAGACAGGTAAAGATTTAAATAAAGATAGTATTCCATTCAAACGTTTCGCACAACACATTAAAGAAATGTTTGAACGAAGTATGACAGATGAGTTAGATGTTGAAGAAAAAGTAATAAAAATATTGAAGGAGGATAATCCTTCATGCTATAATATTGCTCGAAACATAGTAAAGATGATGGAAAAAGCGATTCAGCAAAGAATCTCAGATGTGGAGATTATATATATTTCAATTCATCTTCAACGTCTTTTAAAAGAATAGTACCCCAATTACGTGTAACTGATACGATCAGGCATGAGTAAAGAGGTGTATTTGAAGAGAGAGGATTTAAATTCTTTCTGTTATCAAATTCAACCTTTACTCATGCTTTTTTTATTTACCTAACTTGTCTTTTAAGTTTAAGCGTGAAGGGACAAGAAATTGGGTAATACTAAAAGTGGGAGTATGTCTTTCTTTAAAAGACAAGAGTATAAGTTTACTTATTTATGTCTAGCTCCAACGCATTTCTTATTTACCAAAAAGCAGAATAGTTTTTTTCTATCATCAAAAACTAAAAAAAATTGAAGGAGTGTTTTAAAATGGCAGAGAAAACGTACAAAATTACAGCAGACACAGGAATTCATGCACGTCCAGCGACACAACTTGTTAATAAAGCAGGACAATATGAATCTGAGATTACTCTTGAACATAGTGGTAAATCTGTAAATTTAAAATCGATTATGGGTGTAATGTCATTAGGAATTGCACAAGGTTCAGAAGTTACTATTAAAGCAGAAGGTCCGGATGCAGATGTAGCACTACAGGGAATTGATGAAGTAATGAAGGCAGGACTAGCTGAATAATGTCAAAAAAATTAACAGGAATCGGTGCTTCTGCTGGAATTGCGATAGCGAAAGGTTTTCGCTTAGAAAATCCGGATTTAACAGTAGAGAGAATGGTCATCGATAATGTGGACGCTGAAATAAATAAATTTAATAATGCTTTGGAAACTTCAAAAAAAGAACTAGAAGTGATTAAAGAGAGAACACTTAAGGAAATTGGTGAGGAGCATGCAGAAATATTTTCTGCTCATCTGCTTGTCTTGAGTGATCCGGAATTAGTAGATACCATTCGCCAAAAAGTGAATTCTGAAAAGGTGAATGCTGCCTATGCTTTGAGGGAAGTGGCAGATCAATTTATTGCTATCTTTGAGGGTATGGAAAATGAGTATATGAAAGAGCGTGCTTCTGATATTCGTGATGTCTCACAGAGAGTGTTAGCACACGTTCTAGGTAAATCTGTCGTTTCTTTAACTGAAATTAATGAAGAGGTTATTATCGTAGGGGAAGACTTAACTCCATCAGATACAGCTCAGTTAAATAAGGACTATGTCAAGGGCTTTGTGACGGACATAGGAGGGAGAACTTCTCACTCCGCCATTATGGCCAGATCATTGGAGATCCCTGCAGTAGTCGGAACAAAGACGATAACAGAAGAAGCTAAGCAAAATGACCTTATCATAGTTGATGGAATAGAAGGCAATGTAATTATTTCTCCAACAGACCAGGAGTTAGAGCAATATCGACGGAAGCAAGTAGAATATGAAGAACAAAAAATGGTTTGGGCTAAATTGGTTAATGAAAAAACATTAACTAAGGACGGACACCATGTGGAATTAGCTGCCAATATTGGTACTCCAAATGATATTGAAGGGGTACACAATAACGGTGCAGAGGGTGTTGGACTTTATCGGACAGAATTCCTTTATATGGGTAGAAATGAACTTCCTACGGAAGAAGAACAATTTGAGGCGTATAAAAAAGTTGTGGAATCGATGGAAGGAAAGCCAGTTGTTATTAGAACATTAGATATCGGTGGCGATAAAGAACTTCCCTACCTGGACTTACCGAAGGAAATGAATCCATTTTTAGGATTCCGTGCCATTCGCCTCTGTTTAGAAAAGCAAGAGATGTTCCGGACACAATTGCGCGCGTTATTACGTGCAAGTGCTTTCGGTAATTTGAAAATAATGTTCCCGATGATTGCCACATTAGAAGAGTTTCGCCAAGGGAAACAAATTCTTGAAGAAGAACGACAAACTCTTGAAAAAAATGGAGTTAAGGTAAACCGTGAGATGGAAATTGGAATCATGGTAGAAATACCTTCTACTGCAGTAATGGCACCACAATTTGCAAAAGAAGTTGATTTTTTCAGTATTGGGACAAATGATTTGATTCAATACACAATGGCAGCTGATAGAATGAATGAAAAAGTATCTTATTTATATCAGCCATATAACCCTGCGATTCTGAGATTAGTAAAAATGGTTATTGATGCATCCCATCAAGAAGGTAAATGGACAGGAATGTGTGGAGAAATGGCTGGTGATGAAATAGCCATTCCTTTATTATTGGGGTTAGGTCTAGATGAATTTAGTATGAGTGCAACTTCAGTCCTTCCTGCAAGAAGTCAGCTCGCATCGATTACAAAACAGGAAGCAGAAATTGTAGCAATGGAATCATTAAACAAGAATACAGCTGACGAAGTAAAAGAGTTAGTGCGTAGTAAATTCTTTTAAGACGTTTATTTATGAAACTCCAGTTTATTTCGACTGGAGTTTTCTTTTTTAAGAATTGCGAGACAATGCGCATGCACTTTTCTTAACTTGAATTTTATTGATACTTGAAATTATGGACAAAAACAAGGAAAATAGGATTAACAAGTGTTTCGATTAACGAAAGGAGGGTAAACTTATGGCTGAGAAAAAAAATGTAGTACAAATTGACCAAGTTGCACAAATAGAAAAATCTTTACGAATGATCGCGGACATCGTTAAACAAAAAGGGAGAGAGATATTGAACGAATTTCCCATAACCCCTCCGCAGTTCGTGGCACTTCAATGGTTACATGAATATGGTGATATGACGATTGGTGAATTATCATCGAAAATGTATCTAGCCTGCAGTACGACAACGGATTTAGTGGATCGTATGGAAAAAAATGAGTTGGTGGAAAGAGTTAAAGATTCAAATGACCGTCGAGTTGTTCGAATTCACCTATTAGATAAAGGGGCAACGATAATTCAAGAAGTGATTCATCAACGTCAAGTTTATTTACAGGGGATATTGGAGAACTTCTCTAAAGAAAATGTAGATTTCCTTGATAAGAGTTTGAGTTTTTTAAATGATGAAATGAAGCGAGATGCGAAAACCTGGAAATCATTCTAAAAGGAAAAGGAAGTATTTTTGTGGAGAGACCAATAGGGGTAATTGATTCAGGAGTTGGCGGACTTACCGTCGTTTCTGAATTAATTCGACAACTGCCAAAAGAAGAAATCATCTATATTGGAGACACTGCCCGATGTCCGTACGGACCTCGTCCAGAAATGGAAGTCCGAAAATTCACTTGGGAAATGATTGATTATCTTCTATTACATGAAATTAAAATGCTTGTTATTGCATGTAATACTGCAACTGCTGTTGTTCTGGAAGAGGCAAAAGAAAAATTATCGATTCCTGTCATTGGGGTTATACATCCAGGTACAATTGCAGCGTTAAAGGCAACGAAGAGTGATCATGTTGGTGTAATTGGGACGGAAGGCACGATAAATAGTGGTGCATATTATCGAGAATTAACCATGATTAATACCGATGTGAAAGTGGAAAGTTTAGCGTGTCCTCAGCTTGTTCCCCTAGTGGAGAGGGGAATGTTTTCTGGATCGGAAGCAGAGGCAATTATAAAACAATCTCTTGAACCAATCTTAAAAACGTCCATAGACAGTTTAATATTAGGATGTACTCATTATCCTCTTCTAGCCCCTGTAATTCAAAAGATAGCAGGGGAGAGTGTGGAAATAATCTGTTCTGGAGATGAGACCGCGAGGGAAGTCAGTGCTCTCTTGTATCACGCCAACTTACTTTATACTGGTGAGCGTCCTGACCCATCACATATTTTTTACTCAACAGGTTCACAGGATATGTTCCAGCAAATTGCAAGAGATTGGTTATCCATTAAGGATATTGATGTGAAAAGGATTAATCTCCAAGGCCAAAGAATTAGTAAGAAAAAATTTTATAACTAAACGAAATGCCAGGGTAGTCGCTATCATTCGACACTCTGGCTTTTTTATTACTTAAATCTCTTGGTCTAAATTTATCCAAGGCTCGTATATATGATAGTACAAACTGTCAAGGAGGGAATGAGATGCGTCGCCTAAATTTAAAATCAGGGTGGTGGCTTGTTGCTGCAGCCATTACACTAACTGCTTGTGGGTCCGATCCGGTGGATGAAGTATTAACCGAGGTGGATCCGCCACAAATAGACTATATTGAAGAAGGGGAAGATCTTGAAGTAACTGGTAACGAAAACACTGGAAACGATGGAGTCATCAGCCATACAGAAGATATGGATAATGATGGAGAAGCTGATGGTGCAATGGAAGAAAAGGGTGGAACGGTTGCGGAATCTGTTATGAGAGAGTTATATTTAATGGATCGAAATGGTCTGGTTGCTCCTCAAAGCTTGAATATCCCCCGTGGTGAAGATGAATTGGCACTAACAGTAGAATATTTAGTCCAAGGTGGACCAGTAACAGAAATGTTACCTAACGGTTTTCAAGCCGTGTTACCAGCTGGTACAGAAGTGTTAAATTCCACTGTGTCAGGGGGAATAGCTACCATTGATCTATCTGAGAACTTTGCGGAATATCATCCGAATCAAGAATTACAAGTACTTCAAGCATTAACTTGGACATTAACGCAACTCGATGGTGTGGATCGTGTTAAATTAATGATGAATGGTGAGGAATTGGAAATGATGCCACAAAACGGCACGCCAATTTCTTCCGGGTATACTCGAGCTCATGGAATAAACTTGGAAATGAATGATATGGCAGATCCGGTTGGAACAAAATCAATTGTAGTATACTTTTTATCACAAACGGATGAACAGACATATTATGTACCTGTAACACGTAGGGTTTCTGAATCTCAAGATATGTATGAGGCCGTGGTGAGTGAACTGTTAAAAGGTCCAGATATGATGATGACACAATTATTTTCCGACTTCAGACAAGAAGTTGAGTTAATTGATACTCCTGTGTTATCGGCAAATGGTACGTTAACATTGAATTTTAATGAGGCAATTCTAAGTCAGTTAGACGGCACTGCAGTTTCTCAAGATGTATTAAACATGTTAGTACTTTCTTTAACAGAGCAGTCAGATGTCCAAAATGTATCGTTACAGGTTGAATCGGAAGGAACAGTACTAGTAAGTACAGGAGAAACAATTACGGAGCCTGTATCTAGACCAAGTATGGTCAACACTGGGGAATATTAATTTTCTGTCATTTGAAATTCGTTTTATAAACAATTATTATTAAAGAGGTAGCGAAAAGGCTACCTCTTTTTTCCTGTTGACAAAGGCGAAAAAGAAGGAATTATAAATTCCAAACGTATATAGGCTTGATTAGTTAACTACTAGTTATTTTAACGGAAATGCAATCATTAATTAGCAGTCAATAATAGATTTTTTATCCATAAGGAGTGGTAGTATGAGACATGACGGAAGAGCAGTAAATGAAATGAGACCAGTAGAACTTATACCAAACTACATAAAACACCCTGAAGGTTCTGTATTGATATCTTTTGGTGATACAAAAGTCATCTGTTCCGCAAGTATTGAAGATCGGGTGCCCCCTTTTATGAGAGGGCAGGGAAAAGGCTGGATTACAGCGGAGTATTCCATGTTGCCAAGGGCAACAGAACAACGGAATATACGGGAATCCTCAAAAGGGAAACTTTCTGGACGGACGATGGAAATACAGCGTCTAATTGGGAGAGCACTTCGATCCGTAGTGGATTTAAATACAATTGGTGAACGGACAGTATGGATTGATTGTGATGTCATCCAAGCGGACGGGGGAACTAGAACGGCATCTGTAACGGGAGCCTTTGTAGCTATGACTATGGCATTTCATAAACTGATGGAACAAAAATCAATTTCAAAGTTTCCGGTTAAGAAGTATTTAGCAGCGGTTTCAGTTGGCATGGATGAAAAAGTGGGATCCATTCTTGATTTGGACTATGTGGAGGACTCGAAAGCAAATGTAGATATGAATATTATTATGACAGGCGATGGAGAATTTGTTGAACTACAAGGAACAGGGGAAGAGGCAACTTTTTCCTTTCAGCAACTCAATGAAATGCTGAAACTAGGTGAGAAAGGAATCCGGGAATTATTTTTAAAGCAGAAAGAAGTCTTAGGTCTAATTGCAGAAAAATTGGAAACACCTATTGAGAACTTGGTAACTCCTCCAACAAGTAGTGAGGTATCTGAATCGAAGGAGAAATAGTATATGAAGATAGATCGTGTTTTTATAGCAACTAAAAATAAGGGGAAGGTGGCAGAGTTTGCTGCCTTCTTTGAGGAAAAAGGGATCCATGTTAATTCCCTATTAGATATTGAGAAATCCATCAATGTGGTGGAAGATGGGAAAACATTTGAAGAGAATGCCATAAAAAAAGCAGAGACAGTAGGTAAAATGATAGGGGAGGCAGTTATTGCCGATGATTCCGGTTTAGAGGTTGACGCCCTTAATGGAAAACCAGGTATTTATTCTGCACGGTACGCAGGTCCAGACAAGGATGACAAAGCTAATAATATGAAGTTACTGAAGGAACTTCAGGAAGTTCCAGATCCTAATCGGACTGCACGGTTTGTTTGTGTTTTAGCTGTCTATATTCCTGGTAAAGGTACTCAGACTATAAGGGGTACTTGTGAAGGGGTAATCGCAAGAGAAATTCATGGAAGTCATGGTTTCGGGTATGACCCTGTATTTTACGTGCCTTCTATTGAAAAAACAATGGCGGAATTGGAAAAAAAAGAGAAAAATAAAATTAGTCACCGGGCAAATGCACTAATGGAATTGGCTGAAAAGTGGGATGATTTGGGTTGAAATAGAAAGGTACAAATTTGCTATTATGTTTGTGACTTCTTTTAAGACGAATGTGGGGCGATGGCTTTGAAGGCATTAATAATGAGTGATAGTCATGGTTGGACAACGGAGGTCCAACAACTCGTTAAACGCTATGAAAATGAAGTGGATGTGATCATACATTGTGGAGATTCTGAGTTAGATTATCATTCACTTGAATTGAAGAATATTATATTAGTAAGGGGAAATTGTGACTTTGGAAATGGTTTTCCTGAAGAAGTAGTGAAAGATGTGAAAGGTGTCCGATTCTATGTGACTCATGGTCATCTGCTAAATGTTAAAATGACAGAGATGAATCTAATTTATAAGGCAGAAGAAACAGGGGCCAATGTAGTCTGCTTTGGTCATACACATGTGCCAATCGCTTTGCAGGAGAAAAGAACCATCATTGTCAACCCAGGCAGTATGCGCCTCCCTAGGAGAGTTTCTGTGGGGACGTATGTGATACTTGAAGATGATGAAAATAAAATTGATGTTACTTTTTATTCTCTTGCTGGTGAAAAACAACAGGAACTAAGTAAAACTTTTTTTAAATAAATGTTGACATTGGATTGGGGATTGTATTATATTAATATATGTCGCTGATAAACAGTCCCCATGAAAATGAGCAAAAAAAGGTGACAAAAACTGCGCCAAGCAAGTGTATTAAGGCGAGTGGACGAGAACAGGAATAAAGTAAGATGACAATAAAAGTGATATATATTAAGCGGGTGTAGTTTAGTGGTAAAACCTCAGCCACGAGCAAAACATCTCTGGAATACTGCGAGTTGTCTCGACGGATACACTTCAAAGCGATGCTAGCAGAGGAAGAGACATGTCAAGGCGAGTGGACGAGAACAGGAATAAAGTAAGATGACAATAAAAGTGATATATATTAAGCGGGTGTAGTTTAGTGGTAAAACCTCAGCCTTCCAAGCTGATGATGTGAGTTCGATTCTCATCACCCGCTCCATTTATTTTTAAGTCCCAGTAGCTCAGCTGGATAGAGCAACGGCCTTCTAAGCCGTCGGTCGGGAGTTCGAATCTCTCCTGGGACGCCATTACATATAAATTAAACCCTCAATTATTGAGGGTTTTTTTGAGGGCAAGTATAAGTTTTTTATCATTGTCTAGCTCCAGCAACGAATCACAATAACAACTAAAATACTCCATGCCACTTTTCCTCTAGAGATTCGTTTCACTATGTTAGCTTATTGTACTTTTCCAATACCGTTTCCATATTGTAATCTTGCTTCCTTTAAAGCTAACTTTAAATTGTCCAAATCCATTTTTTCCCCATCAGAAACAGCTAGGAAATATACCTTCCATCCCCTTAGTTTATAGTAACATTTCACCAGAAGACCGGGTGCTTTTCCATCTTTTTTAGGGAGAATAGCTATTCGAAATGGAACTAGTGCCAGTGGAATAGTTTGAATACCACAGGCAACCCGACAACTTACATAATATCCTTGACTTGTAAAATAATCGTAAATTATTTTTTCCTCATCAGAAAGCAACTCACGTTCTTGGTTCCTGACAGTGGTTAAACTTGGTGAAGGAAGCTGCTTATTGATTATACTTAAATAGATCATACTAGTAATTAATAGTAGAAACAAAAAGAACTGTAGCACAAAACAACATTCCTTCCATAAACTAGATCAATGTCATGTAACTATTATTAATCATTAACAATTTATGCTTCACATAATACATAAATAAAAAAATAAACCAAATCTTTGAAATCTGGGCTAATGTATAAACAAGTTAGGAATATTCTATTTGTTTTTCATTATTGGTATTGATAAACTGAAAGGAAGATATGTTTAATAGAACATAGAAAATACGTTAGGAAACCGCGCTAATAATTCAGCATAAAAGGAGGTGGTTAATACCATATGGGAAATCAAATGGACGGCAATGATGACAATGTGATCCTTTTCCCAGGTTTGGTGGATCGGCTTGTGGAAAAAGGTATGTCCTCACTAAAGGAAAAAAAGTACTATGAGGCACTAGGATACTTTCAGCAATCCATTGAGTTGGAAAGTACACAACCTCAGGCTCGATACGGCCTTGTAATTACGAATATTGAACTTAACCGTTTAGATGAAGCGAAAAAACATTGTGAGTCAATGCTACATGAGGGAATTGGGCAATATTATGAGGTATTACAAGTATATGTTTCCTTACTCGTTCAACTTGGCGATTATCAGGAAGTGGAAACTATTCTTGAGACGGTTATTTCGGAGGAAAAACTCCCTCCAAAGATGGCGGAATCCTTTTATCAATTGTTAGAGTTTGCAAGACAGATGACTTCTTCACAACCCATGGAAGAACTTGATGAGGATATCGAAGAAAGTAATATTGAAATTCTCGCAAAAAAAGAAGAGTGGATCCGCTTGTTAGAGAGGGGAAAGCCTGATCAACAGTGGGGAGCGATTCAAAAGTTAAAGCAAATTAATACAGATGAAGTGCAGAGAGCATATGAAGATTTTTTAAAGGGAAAAGAGAACAATCCAGTACTAAAAAGCTATTTATTACAAATATTAAAGGAATTAGATGTAAAGGGATCGTTTGAAGTACATAAATTTGGTAAGACTTTTAATGTAGAGATTGACAACTTAGAAGATGTTTTCCATGAAAGGTTTGGATCAAGTGTCGTGAACCAACTAGAGGGAGAACTTGGCCAAGAAAGTCCATCGTTATTCGAAATGGTGCAGCAAATATGGTGGCATTATTTATTTGCTCTATATCCTAAATCGCCGGAACCATTAGATGCTTCTGTCTGGGCTGCAGCACTCCATATTATGGGGGTTCTCTTAATGGACGATGATGACATGGAGGAACGTGACTTGCCTGCAAGATATGGTGTCTCCACAGAACAGGTGAATCTTGCAGTCAAACATATGAAGGAGATAGAATCCCACTTGTTTATGATTCAGGAAGACTATACATAATGATTGATAGAAATAATTGAAAAGAAACCGTCGTGTGTTATAATGTAAGGGTTGCAAAAAATAGCAGATAATAAAAGAATTATTTTTTAAGTGTTGGAGGGAAAGTATACATGAGTGCAAAATGGGAAAAACAAGAAGGTAATTCCGGCGTTCTTACGGTAGAAGTTGATAAAGAACGTGTGGATAATGCATTAGATGAAGCGTTTAAGAAAGTTGTAAAAAAGGTTAACGTTCCAGGATTCCGTAAAGGGAAAATTCCTCGTCCGATGTTTGAACAACGTTTCGGTGTGGAATCCCTGTACCAAGATGCATTAGATATTTTATTACCGCAAGCTTACTCAGAAGCTATTCAAGAGTCTGGTATTGAGCCAGTGGATCGTCCTGACATTGATATTGACCAAATGGAAAAAGGAAAGAACTTGATTTTTAAGGCTACTGTAACTGTGAAACCAGAAGTTAAACTGGGGGATTACAAAGGCTTAGAGGTGGAAGAGAAAGATACAAAGGTTACAGACGAAGATGTGGATGCAGAATTAAAGCAGATGCAGGAACGCCATGCAGAACTTGTTGCTGTGGAAGACGGTCAAGTGGAAACTGGTGATACGGTAGTTATGGATTTCGAAGGTTTTGTAGAAGGGGAAGCGTTTGAAGGCGGAAAAGCAGAGAATTATTCCCTTGAAATTGGATCTGGTCAATTTATTCCAGGTTTTGAAGACCAGTTAGTAGGAGTTAAAACTGGTGAAGATTTGGAAGTGAATGTGGAATTTCCTGCGGAATATCATTCCGAAGAACTTGCAGGTAAACCAGCTCTATTTAAAGTGAAAATTCATGATATTAAACGGAAAAATCTTCCTGATTTAGATGATGAATTCGCTAAAGATGTTAACGAAGAAGTGGAGTCACTAGAAGCTTTGAAAGAAGATATCCGACAAAAAATTCAAACAGGTAAAGAACAAGAAGCGGATACAAGTTTACGTGACACTTTAGTAGAAAAAGCGGCAGAAAATGCTGAAATCGATGTACCAAGTGCAATGGTTGAATCAGAAACTGACCGTATGTTACAAGAATTTGGGCAACGTCTTCAATCACAAGGTATGTCCCTCGATATGTACTATCAATTCTCACAAACAGATGAAGAGGGAATGAAAGCTCAATTCCATGATGATGCAGAGAAACGGGTTCGAGTTAACCTTACTTTAGAGGCAATTGCAGAAGCAGAAAACTTGGAAGTTACTGATGAAGAAGCGGATAAAGAAATTGATCAAATGGCAGAAACATATCAACGTTCTTCTGATGAAATTAGACAAATTCTTACAATGCAAGGTGGCGTAGATACGCTAAAGAACGACTTAAAAGTACGTAAAGCAATTGATTTATTGGTTGCAGAAGCAAAAACGGTGAAGTAATCCCAAAAGATAAAAGGCAAGGCATGTTCACATGCCTTGCCTTATACATAATAATTTTTCTGTGAAAATTATTTATCTCACCGAAAAATGAACGACAATTCTTTTACATAGGAAAATGTTAAAAAAATTGTGCGTATGGTTATAAAACAACGATTATTTTTATACCATACAATAAATGTCTTTTACAAAAGGTAAGAATGTATAAGTTTTGGCACCTTCGGGCAAGTTGTCTAGCTCCACCGCCTACTTGCTACGGGGCACTTCGGAAGTGACAACCGAAGTCAAAGAGCGGACTTCTAGCTACTTCTTCGAATTCGCTGTCCAACGAGCGTTTACTTCGCGAATATGCTTCGAGTTGCCTCGACGGATACTCTTCAGAGCGATGCTTGTAGAGGAAGAGGCACTGCCCTACGCTCGTGTTCATAGGCTATACGTTACGTCTCGATGCTTTCTGATTGACAGAGTTCTTATGATAAGATATTCTGATGTAACATAACTTGACGGGGTAACTGGGAATTTTTCCAGAATAATGCAACTTAATCGTAAGCGTTTCTATTTCAGGTAATTTAATTATTTGTGGTACAATTCAACTAAGAGGGGGATTATCGATTGAAAAATTCGTTAATAGCCACTTCTATTGAAAACGATTATTGAGTAAAATAGCTTATTGCAACGTACAATGTAAACATACGATAAAACTTCATGTAAATTCAATTTATATTAGAATGTAAGTTGTTCTGTTTAAATCATTGTGTAAGGGGTGAACGAAATGTTTAAATTTAATGAAGAAAAAGGACAGTTAAAATGTTCCTTTTGTGGTAAAACACAGGATCAGGTAAGAAAATTAGTTGCCGGTCCAGGCGTCTATATATGTGATGAATGTATTGAATTATGTACGGAAATCGTGGAAGAGGAACTTGGTGGCGAAGAAGAAGTGGAGATGGAAGATATTCCAAAACCACAAGAAATTCGTGAGATTCTAAATGACTATGTTATCGGTCAGGATCAGGCAAAGAAAACTTTATCTGTAGCAGTTTACAATCATTATAAACGTGTAAATTCCACGAAGAAGAACGACGAAGTGGAACTTGCAAAAAGTAATATTTGTTTAATTGGACCAACGGGTAGTGGTAAAACATTACTAGCGCAAACTTTAGCACGTATTCTCAATGTTCCTTTTGCTATTGCGGACGCAACGTCGTTAACAGAGGCTGGTTATGTTGGGGAAGATGTGGAAAACATTCTCTTGAAATTAATTCAAGCTGCTGATTACGATGTGGAAAAGGCAGAGCGTGGTATTATCTACATTGATGAAATTGATAAAGTTGCCCGTAAATCAGAGAATCCATCCATCACTCGGGATGTTTCCGGTGAAGGTGTTCAACAAGCATTGTTAAAAATTCTTGAGGGTACAACTGCAAGTGTTCCACCCCAAGGGGGGCGTAAGCATCCACATCAGGAATTTATTCAAATTGACACAACAAACGTTTTATTTGTCTGTGGTGGTGCTTTCGATGGGATTGAACAGATTATCAAACGGCGACTCGGTAAAAAGGTTATTGGATTTGGTTCCGAAACAGCAGCAGAGGATTTAAAGGAAGGTCAATATTTATCAAAAATTCTTCCAGAGGATTTACTAAGGTATGGCTTAATTCCAGAATTCATTGGCCGATTACCGGTTATTTCAAGTTTGGAACCTTTGGACGAAGAAGCTTTAGTGGAAATACTGACAAAACCAAAAAATGCTTTAGTAAAACAATATCAAAAACTTCTTGAATTGGATGAAGTGGAATTGGAATTTTCCGATGAAGCCCTCCGTGAGGTTGCTAAACAGGCGATTGAGCGTAAAACAGGAGCACGTGGCCTTAGGTCTATAATTGAAAGTATTATGTTAGACGTCATGTATGAGTTACCATCCAGAGAAGATATTGCTAAATGTAAAATCACTGGTGAAACAGTTAAGGATCAAAAACGTCCCGTATTGGAATCTGCAGATGGCACAGTAGTTTCTGATGATGAACAAAGGGATTCCAAAGAAAGTGCATAAATGATTTTATTTTATCAACCTCCGGATATTTTCCGGAGGTTTTTTTGAATGATAAGAATATATAAGATTCGGCACTTGCGCTTTTCTTTTTCTAGCTCCAGCGCTTTTCTAATAAATCATTTATTTCCAATGCTACACAAAGCATGTAAATTCTTCCCTCTTGATGTTTTAAGATTATCCATCTTTGTTAAGGAAATACTAATCAGCACAATCGATATTTGGATAGGAGGGCGTTACGATGAATTTAACAGGGGTTGCCTTTATTATTCAACTCTTTTTTGGAATTGTCATCGGACTTTATTTTTGGAACATGTTAAGAAGCCAACGGACTCAAAAGGTGTCTGTGGATAAAGAATCCAAAAAAGAATTGGAACAATTGAGACGCATGAGGGCGATACGATTAAGTGAACCTCTTTCTGAAAAAATCAGACCGAAATCCTTTGACGATATCGTTGGTCAAAAAGATGGGATTCGTTCCTTACAAGCAGCACTTTGTGGACCTAATCCACAGCATGTCATTATTTATGGACCTCCAGGAGTAGGGAAAACGGCAGCAGCGAGGTTAGTATTAGAAGAAGGGAAAAGGAATCCTTCCTCCCCGTTTAAACAGAACTCTGTATTTGTGGAATTAGATGGAGCGACGGCAAGATTTGATGAAAGGGGTATCGCAGATCCACTCATTGGTTCTGTTCATGATCCAATCTATCAAGGTGCAGGGGCCATGGGGCAGGCAGGTATACCCCAGCCAAAACATGGTGCAGTAACGAAAGCACATGGTGGAATTTTGTTTATTGATGAAATAGGAGAGCTTCATTCTATACAATTAAATAAGTTATTAAAAGTATTAGAAGACCGGAAAGTATTTTTAGAAAGTGCCTATTACAGCGAAGAGAATACTCAAATCCCAGAGCATATTCATGATATTTTTAAAAATGGTCTTCCGGCAGATTTCCGATTAATCAGTGCAACCACAAGGTCACCAGAAGAGATACCTCCAGCAATTCGTTCCCGTTGTATGGAAGTTTATTTTAGACCTTTAACCCCATCAGAGATACAAATAGTGGCTAAAAAAGCGGTAGAAAAAATAGGAATTGTTGTGGATGATGGAGTATATGATCTTACTGCAAGATATGCTTCCAATGGGAGGGAGGCTGTTAATATCATCCAGATTGCTGCGGGAATGGCTACCGGTGAAGGCAGAGATCATATTTCAGTACGAGACGTGGAGTGGGTTATCCATTCTAGTCAACGGGCACCAAGACCGGAAAAGCAAATTCATAAGGAAGATAAGATCGGTTTTGTAAACGGTTTAGGAGTATATGGTCCAAATATGGGTGCAATCTTAGATATAGAAGTAACTGTTATTGAAAACAAGGGAAAGGGTACCATAAATATAACCGGAATTGCGGAAGAAGAAAGTACAGGAAATCAAATGAAACAAGTAAAAAGAAAAAGTATGGCGAAAGGATCTGTGGAAAATGTATTAACTGTTTTAAGGAATATGGGGGAGGAAACGTTTGATTTTGAAATCCACGTGAACTTTCCTGGGGGAATTCCAGTTGACGGACCATCTGCTGGTATATCCATCGCCACAGCCATCTATTCTGCCATACACAAGCTACCTGTATCCCATTCTGTAGCCATGACTGGTGAGCTAGGTATCCATGGGCACGTAAAACCTATCGGAGGAGTCGTGGCAAAAGTAGAAGCGGCAAAGCAAGCAGGAGCAACAGATGTTATCATCCCTAAAGGAAATTTGCAATCCATTCTCCATGAATATGAAGGGGTAAGGATTCACGCAGTGGAAACTCTTGATGAGGTTCTTAAATTAGCTTTAGTAAATGAAGCGAAGTTTGAGGAAGCAGAGCAGGGAACTTTACCTGCAGTATCTTCATTTGCTCTAGGGCAATCAGGGGTCTAATACATGTTAGACCCTTTTCCCTTGAGGGTAAACCCATTTTTAGACGATAAGTTCATCTTGTCATTCTAATCGACTTCCGCAATATTACACTTATTGTCTAAATAATGACGGTTTCCCCTTTTCTGTCCATTGTTAGACAAAGTTGGTACAATAGGATAAAATTGAAAAGACTTAAGCGGGTCAAGGTTTTTACGAGAATGTGACTGAAACGTATGTAGTTATGTGCGGTTTCATTAAACCTTGTGCAAGGAATTTGGGCAAAGGCAATTTTATTAAATTATACTGGTTAGGGAAAGGTGGAGGTGTATACATATGAGTGAAAATACTCAACGAAAACTCCCTTTACTGCCACTAAGAGGATTACTTGTCTATCCAACGATGGTACTCCATCTGGATGTGGGGCGAGATAAGTCAGTCCAAGCACTAGAACGTGCAATGGTAGAGGAACATGAGATCTTTCTTGCTACACAAAAGGAAATATCCATTGATGAACCAGGAGAATCTGATATTTACTCAGTTGGAACTTTAGCGAAGGTCAATCAAATGTTAAAGCTTCCAAATGGTACGATTCGTGTTTTAGTAGAAGGTTTACAACGTGGAAAGATTAAGTCCTTTGAAGACAAGGATGAGTTTTTTGAAGTGGAAGTAGAACTTCTTGAAGAACGGCAGGAAGCATCTGTTGAAGAACAGGCACTTATGCGTAATGTCTTAGACCAATTTGAACAATATATTCATATATCAAAAAAAATCTCCCACGAAACTTTTGCATCTGTATCAGATATCATTGAACCTGGACGGTTAGCAGATATTATTTCGTCCCATTTACCATTGAAGATTATCCAGAAACAAGAGGTTCTTGAAACCATTTCTTTAGAAGACCGTCTGACGAAAGTGTTGCAAATTTTAAGTAATGAAAAAGAAGTATTAGGTCTGGAAAAGAAAATTGGTCAAAGGGTCAAAAAATCAATGGAAAAGACTCAAAAAGAATACTACCTTCGTGAACAAATGAAGGCTATTCAAAAGGAATTGGGCGATAAGGAAGGTAAAGAAGGGGAAATTGAGGAGTTACGAAAAAAAATTGCAGCAGCAGATATGCCTGAATCGGTAGAAGAGAAGTGTTTGAAAGAACTGGCGCGATATGAAAAGATGCCTGCGACATCAGCAGAAAGCTCTGTCATTCGTAATTATGTGGACTGGTTAATTCAAGTCCCATGGAAAAAAGAGACGGTTGATCTACTTGATATCCATAGATCCCAAAAAATATTGGATGAAGATCACTATGGACTGGAAAAAGTGAAAGAACGGGTATTGGAATACTTAGCTGTCCAACAATTAACGAAAGAGTTAAAAGGACCGATTCTCTGCTTAGCAGGACCTCCGGGAGTTGGGAAGACTTCCTTGGCCAGATCCATATCCCGCTCCTTAGGGAGAAACTTTGTACGGATGTCCCTTGGAGGAGTTCGCGATGAAGCGGAGATCCGCGGTCACCGGCGAACATATGTGGGAGCAATGCCAGGGCGGGTAATTCAGGGAATGAAAAAAGCAGGTACTGTTAACCCCGTCTTTTTATTGGACGAGATAGATAAAATGGCGAGTGATTTCCGTGGTGATCCTTCCTCTGCCATGTTAGAAGTACTAGATCCAGAACAAAATAACAGCTTCAGTGATCATTTCATAGAAGAACCATATGATCTTTCGAAGGTGATGTTTGTTACAACAGCAAATAATATTGGGGCAATTCCCCCTCCATTAATGGACCGTATGGAAGTCATCCATATTGCCGGTTATACAGAAGTGGAGAAGTTACAAATTGCGAAAGAATATCTCCTTCCAAAACAGGTGAAGGAACATGGCCTTACGAAAGGGAAACTACAAGTCAAAGATGATGCAATCCTTAAAGTAGTCAGGTATTATACCAGAGAAGCAGGAGTTCGGAACCTCGAACGCCAAATGGCTACCATTTGCAGAAAGGCTGCAAAAATCATTGTATCCGAAGAAAAAAAGCGTGTCATTGTTACGGAGAAAACGATCGAAGAGTTATTAGGAAAGACAAGATTCCGTTATGGTAAAGCAGAGGCAGAGGATCAAGTAGGTGCAGCAACAGGTCTCGCTTACACAACTGCTGGTGGTGATACGCTGACCATAGAGGTTTCCCTTTCCCCAGGAAAAGGGAAGCTAATATTAACTGGTAAATTAGGGGATGTCATGAAAGAATCTGCACAAGCTGCATTCAGTTATATCCGGTCAAAATCCGAAGAACTATCAATTGACCCTAGTTTTCATGAGAAAAATGATATTCATGTCCATGTACCTGAAGGAGCCGTTCCAAAGGATGGTCCTTCCGCTGGGATAACGATGGCTACAGCCTTAATATCCGCATTGACGGGTCAACCAGTTCGGAAAGAAGTAGGGATGACGGGAGAGATTACCTTAAGGGGGCGAGTTCTTCCAATTGGAGGACTGAAGGAAAAATCAATGAGTGCCCATCGCGCGGGGTTAACACATATTATCATTCCGAAAGATAATGAGAAGGATTTAGAAGATATTCCTGCCAGTGTAAGGGAAGATCTTACCTTTATCCCAGTATCCCACTTAGATGAAGTACTTAAGGAAGCGTTAGTGGTGAAAAATAATGAAAATAAATAGTGCAGAGATTATAATTAGTGCGGCAAAACCAAATCAGTTTCCTGCGGGTCCCTTCCCTGAAGTGGCCCTTTCAGGGCGTTCTAATGTGGGGAAATCTTCCTTTATCAACACTGTCCTTGCCCGTAAAAACTTGGCGAGAACTTCCCAAAGACCAGGGAAAACACAAACACTTAATTTCTACTTTATTAATGAGCAGTTTCATTTTGTAGATGTTCCTGGATATGGCTATGCTAAAGTTTCCAAGTCGGAGAGGGAGGCCTGGGGTAAAGTAATGGAAGTGTACTTTCAGGAGCGGGAACAATTAAAGGGAGTTGTTCAATTAATCGATATCCGTCACAAACCGACGGAGGACGATACGATGATGTATGAATGGTTGAAATATCATGAATTGCCTGTCCTGATTATTGCAACGAAAGCAGATAAAATACCAAAGGGAAAATACGACAAGCACATAAAAATTATTAAGGAAGAGCTAAAAATGGAACCAAATGATAAGATCGTTGTTTTTTCTTCAGAAACTGGGTATGGAAAAGAAAAAGCATGGAAAGAAATGGAATCCCTTTTATTTCATTAAACTCAACATCCAATGACTGAAGTCACCTTGGTTCTTGCATATTTCCTAAATCACCATCTATAAAAGCTTTAAAGGAGATCTTTTGCTCCTTTAAAGTTTTTTTTAATTCTTTTTGTCTATGAAAAAGAATAGCTTATAAGACATATAGATAATTTGACAGTATTGTGAATAAACAGTTGAATTTCATGTCGAAGTTTACCTATTTCAAGTATTTGTTAGAAAGGTAGAGATATTGTAAGAATCTATATTGTAATTACATAGGAGTCATCATAGCGTTGCCCAATTCATGTGGAACAAGTTTATTTTCGTTTGAAATGGAAAAATAAGCTTTGTTATGATAACAACGGACTACTTTTTAGAAAATTCTGAACTATTAATTAAATTTAATAAATAGATTTGTTTAGAAATTTAATAGTTCCTGTAGTTGTGTTGTGAACTTTTGAGATTGAAATCTCAAAGTTTATATAAAAAAAGGGGGAATGTAAAATGAATCGTCTTTTTAAAACATTTTTACCCATTTTGTTGCTCATGGTTCTTTTGTTAGCAGCTTGTGGGGATGATGATGCAGGTGGAGATGGAATTACTTTGGAGGAAGGAAAGTTTGTTTTCGCTTTATCTGGTGAGTACCGACCATTTAGCTATATTAATGAGGATGGTGAGTTGGTCGGTTTTGATGTGGATATCGGAATGGCTATTGCAGAGGAAATGGGATTAGAAGGAGAACCATACCAAATTACGTGGAACTCTATTATTCCCGGACTTCAAGATAACAGATACGATGCAATTATCGGTAGTATGGGAATTACAGAGGAAAGGATGGAAACAGTAGATTTTTCCGATCCATATTATTTCTCTGGTGCACAACTATATGTTCGCGGAGACAGTGGCATTGGAAGTATAAACGATGTGGATGATAGTACTGAGGTTGCTGTAGCAGAAGGGACTACATATCACACGATGATACAAGATCATACAACAAATATTGCCACTTATGATTCTGATGTTGTTGCACTTCAAGCACTGGCACAAGGGAGACATGATGCTGTCGTAACAGATCGTCTCGTTGGCCTTATTAACATTGAAGAACAGGGATTCGATATTGAAATGGTTGGGGAACTTATTGACACAGAAAGAATCGCCATTGCAATCCGTCAAAATGAAGAGGATTTACTAGCTGCTATTAACGATGCCCTTGCAACAATCAGAGAAAGTGGAGTATATGAAGAAATTAACGCCAGGTACTTTGATGAAAATATAGGAGAAGAGTAATAGAGTAAACGCAAAAAAGATTAAAGAAGGACTAAATGTGCACTTTTTAGTGCACATTTTTCCCACTTATGTGAGGTGAAGCGATTGATACTCGGAGGTCTTTTTAGTTTCCAAACATTCTTATCAGAGTTAATTAGAACATATCCGTTATTTTTAAAAGGTGCACAGTTAACGATCCAGATTACGGTAACAGCCGTAGCGATAGGGATGGTACTAGGAATTATTGTTGCGTTATTTAAGCTTGCCAATCCAGTTTCTAGAAGGATTGCTGACTTTTACATTACTCTAATTCGCGGAACACCATTAATTGCTCAAATTTTTATTCTCTATTTTGGATTTTCTGGAATTTTCATGTTGTCTACTTTTTGGGCTGTTTCCCTTGCTCTAGCGATACACAACTCCGCATACATTGCAGAGATCTTTCGCGGAGCAATTCAATCTATCGATAAAGGACAACGGGAGGCGGGAAGATCATTGGGGATGACACCAGGGTTGACGATGCGAAGAATTATTATGCCCCAGGCAATGAGACGTGCCGTACCACCACTTGGAAACCAATTTATTATTGCCCTAAAAGATTCATCACTGGCAGCATTTGTCTCCGCAGGGGAATTATTCCGAACAGCCCAAGGACAAGTATCTGCCACTTTTCATACGATGGAAATATATATCATTGTGGCAATCTACTATTTACTATTAGTAATGATATTAACGTGGATTGTAAACAAGGTCGAGTATCGCTTGTCAGTGAGTGAAAGGTAGGTGTCTAAATGAAAGAGATGATCCGGGTTGAGAAATTAAATAAATCATTCGGCGATCTCCATGTTTTAAAAGATATAGATTTAACAGTAAATGAAAGTGATGTGGTTTGTCTGATCGGCGCCAGTGGATCAGGAAAAAGTACCGTATTAAGGTGTTTAAACTTTTTGGAAATAAAAGATGAAGGAAAAATAATCTTTGATGGTGAACAGATTGAACCGAAAACTCATGATTTAAATAAAATTCGTCAGAAGGTGGGAATGGTATTTCAACATTTCAACCTATTTCCCCACATGACCGTATTAGAGAATGTCATCGAAGCCCCAATTATGGTTAAAAAAATGGGAAAGGAAGAAGCGATCAAGGAAGGAAAAGCCTTACTGGATAAGGTCGGACTAAGTGATAAGTATGATGTTTATCCTTCTAAACTTTCCGGTGGACAAAAACAACGGGTTGCTATTGCAAGGGCATTAGCAATGAAACCGGAAATTATGCTCTTTGATGAACCAACTTCTGCCTTAGACCCGGAATTAGTAGGAGAAGTTCTAGAAACAATGAAGACCTTAGCAAAGGAAGGAATGACCATGATTGTAGTAACCCACGAAATGGGTTTTGCAAAAGAAGTGGCCGATTATACGATTTACATGCATGAAGGAAAAATTGTGGAAGTGGGACCATCTGTTGAATTCTTTGAAAACCCTAAAGAAGAAAGAACAAAGGAATTTCTGAGTAAAGTATTATAAAAGTATAGAAATAAAATTCAAAAAATATAAAAAAAATCATTGCAACAGCAATGATTTTTTTTGTTGAAATACAATAAGCATTTTAGGTTGTAAAAATTTTTTAAAATGGTATCATAGTGACGGTTGGATAAGTTACCTTTTCCGAAAAAATATAAAATATACACCAATAACAATAAAAAGGATTGGCCAAATTAAATCGAATCCTGAGAACACTGTTTTTATCCAGTTGGATAACACATGATTATAAAAGGCAAATGCAGAGATAACCAATAAAATGAGTGCTGGAGTTAATCCTTCTCTCTTATTAACAAAATACTTCATGAAGAAGGCTACACTTACGATAAGGGTGAAATATCCCCAATAATATGACCAATAACCGAAAGTATGGACACCATGAAAAAATACACCTAGCCCTAATAGGACCATCCCAGAGAACATTTTATTATCATCTCGGTTGGAGAATCCTTGAAAGGCGAGAACAATTCCTATGAAAAAAAGAATCGATGGCCAAGCAAAAAGAACATGTGCGAACGGAATTCCAATATCTAATTGCTGAAGTAAAAAATAAAGACCAATAGTAATTAGAATAATTCCTGCAAACATACTATTATTTTTCAAAAATGCTCACTCCTTTTTTTCCATAAATCTTACTAACATTTTCCTTATTGGTTACAATAAAACAATATAGTAAATGATGCGAAAAGGGAACCAATAATTTGTATTTTTTTTTTGACACAAAATGTTCACATTTACTGCAGAGCATATTTAATGCGGGCTAGATTAGAAATGTTATAATGAAGTTTGAGTTATTTATATTTATTCTAATAATATGTAAAGAACCTATATATTTAGATAATTGTGGAGAAAGTAATGGGGGTGAAGGAATGCACATCCTGGTCGTCAGTTTGAACTATAAAACAACACCAGTAGAAATTCGAGAAAAATTTACCTTTCAAGAGGATATGGATCGTGCGTTGACAAAGCTCCGAAAGTCGAAGAGCATTTTGGAGTGTGTAATCGTTTCTACCTGTAATCGAACGGAACTGTATGTTGTCGCAGATCAATTGCATACTGGCCGATACTATACAAAAGTTTTCTTGTCGGAATGGTTTGATATTCCAAAAGAGGAATTCACACCATTTCTGCAAATTCGTGAAGACGAACACGCCATTGAACATTTATTCCGTGTCTCCTGTGGATTGGATTCCATGGTATTAGGGGAAACTCAAATTTTAGGACAAGTACGCGAAGGGTTTGTAGAAGCACAACGCCAAGGGACAACAGGTACTATTTTTAATCATTTGTTTAAACAAGCTGTAACAATAGCAAAGCGTGCCCACTCTGAAACTTCAATTGGTGAGAATGCTGTTTCTGTAAGTTATGCAGCGGTGGAATTAGGAAAGAAGATTTTCGGAGATTTTCAGGACAAAAAAGTGTTGATTTTAGGTGCAGGGAAAATGAGTGAGTTAACCGCTAAGAATCTTTCAGCTAATGGAATTAATGATATTACAGTGATGAATAGGACGAAGAATAAAGCGGTCGAGCTTGCAAAAAAGTTTTCTGGTTCCGCAAAAGGAATGGAAGAGATTGAGAATTCTCTTCTGACAACAGATATTCTCATTAGCTCGACGGGGTCAAAGGGATATGTTGTATCCAAACCAATCGTGGAAAAGTTAATTAAAAAACGTAAGGGACGTCCCCTGTTCTTAGTAGATATTGCTGTTCCAAGGGACATTGATCCACTGTTATCTGAAATAGAAAATGTCTATTTATATGATATTGATGATTTAGAAGGAATTGTAGCCGCAAATCTTGAAGAGCGTAAACAAGAGGCAGAAAAGATTGAACTAATGATCGAGGAAGAATTAATTCATTTTAGTCATTGGCTTGATACATTAGGTGTAGTGCCCGTCATTTCTGCTTTACGTAATAAAGCTATGACCGTACAAAGAGAGACAATGGATAGCCTTGAAAGGAAACTTTCAAACTTGTCTGATCGAGAAAAGAAAGTGATCCGTAAACATATGAAGAGTATTGTTAATCAATTATTACGTGACCCCATTTCTGCCGTAAAGGAATTGCCGGAGGAAAAAAACTCAACGGAACTTTTAGACTTTATCACAAAGGTTTTTGCTCTAGAAGAGCAATTACAGGAACAAGAAAAACTGCCTTCCTGTGAGATTCAAATAAATAAAGATGAACGTAAGTGGAGTATGGAAAAACGTAAAGCAAAATTAGCAGATCGAAAAGAGGCTTTTGCCCGCTCTGTTTAAGAGAGGGGACTGACATTATATGTTATTAAATTTTATTTATTTATCCATTGTAGTATTTTATAGTTTAAGTATATTAGGTTTTTTTATTGATTTTATTCAAAACAACCAGAGGGTTAATCGAATTGCCTTCTGGTTGCTTTCTATTGTCTGGGTACTACAGCTTCTCTTTTTAATTGTCAGGACGATGGAATATAATCGTTTACCTTTGATGACAATTTTTGAGGGGATGTTTTTATATTCATGGATCGTTGTCACCTTGTCGTTAATTATTAATAAATTTTATAAGAAAGACTTCCTAATATTTTTTGTGAATTTGATTGGCTTTGGTATAATGACAATCAGCATTTTTGCTCCCACTGGTGATGTTTCTCCAAGACTAACGGAATTATTGATTCTGGAGTTATTGGTGATCCATGTGACACTTCTCCTATTATCCTATGGAACCTTCACATTATCTTTTGCGTTTTCCATGCTCTACTTCATACAAAACAACATGTTAAAACGTAAACGTTGGGGGAAGAGGATTAAACGCATTGGAAATTTATCTACATTAGGTCAACTTTCATATATTTTTACTTTAATTGGTTTTCCACTGATGTTATTAGGAATAATTCTTGGGGTTATTTGGGCATGGGTTAAATTCGGCATGGTACCTTGGTTTGATGTGAAAGTATTAAGTTCCTTTTTAGTCCTGTTTATGTATGGATTATTTTTATTCCAATGGGTAGTGAAAAAGAAAAGGGGATATAGTTTAGCTCTCCTAAATATTGCTGCCTTTCTCGTTTTACTAATTAATTACTTCCTTTCCACGTCATTTTCTAATTTTCATATTTGGTAGTAGAATGGAAGAAGAGTATCACTTACATCAATTGCAGAACATTACATTTTGGAGGTTAGCATGAGGAAAATTATTATTGGTTCACGAAAAAGTAATTTAGCAATGATTCAAACAAATTGGGTTATTGACCGCTTAAAATCTCTTGGTCTTGATTATGAATTTGAAATCAAAGAGATCGTAACAAAGGGAGATAAGATTCTGGATGTTACCTTATCTAAAGTGGGTGGAAAAGGTCTTTTTGTTAAAGAGATTGAAAAAGCGATGTATGATGGTGAAATTGATATTGCGGTACACAGCATGAAAGACTTACCTGCTGTTATTGCGGAAGGATTAATGATCGGTGCTGTACCGGAGCGGGAAGATCCGAGGGATGCGTTCATATCCAATAGTGGACAAGCATTGAAGGATTTGCCGGCAGGATCTGTGGTTGGAACAAGCAGTTTACGTCGTTCGGCCCAAGTCCTTGCCAAACGTCCAGATTTAAAGATTCAGTGGATTCGTGGGAATATAGAAACACGTTTACGAAAATGCAGAGAAGAGGGATTCGATGCCATAATCCTTGCAGCAGCAGGAATTAAACGTGCTGGTTGGAAAGACGAGATAATATCTGAATTTCTCGATCCGAAAACATGTCTTCCCGCAGTAGGACAAGGGGCTTTGGGAATTGAATGCCGTGAGGATGATAAAGAAATTGTTGACTTATTATCTAAAATAAATAATAAGGATACTGAAAGAACTGTGGCTGCAGAACGCTCTTTTCTCCATACCGTTGAAGGGGGATGTCAAGTTCCAATTGCAGGATATGCAACCCTTCTTGATGATGGGAAAATTTCATTAACTGCACTCATTGCTTCACCAGATGGACAAACGGTATTTAGGGAAACGATCGTTGGTGATGATCCTGTGTCCATTGGGAAAGAAGTTGCAGAAAAAATGCTTATGCAAGGGGCGAAAGAAGTTCTTGATCAAGTGAAGGAAGAACTTGATCTTTAAGGAGTGTGGACAGTGAAAGGACTTGGTCTTCATGGTCGGCACATTTTAAACACACGTGCAAAACATCAAGCGAGTGAATTAACGGAGTGCCTTCAAAGGCATGGGGGAATTGTCTTAGAAATTCCCCTAATTTCTATCGAAAAGCCGGTAGATTGCACCCCAGTGTATCGGGTAATTCAGCAATTGGGTCGTTATGATTGGATTGTTTTTACCAGTGCCAACAGTGTTCATTTTTTTATGGAATTTCTTACCAATGAGGGGAAACGGGTAGAAGAACTTCAAAGGAAAAAAATCGCAGTTGTGGGGAACAAAACATTAAAATACCTTCAGAAGAAAGGTATTACGCCTCAAGTTGTTCCATCTACTTTCAGTGGTGAATACTTAACCGAGGAATTACTAAAGAATATTAAACTCGGGGAACGAATCCTTTTTCCAAGGAGCAGTCTTTCGAGTAACTACTTAGTACATACATTACAACAGAAAGATATGGAGGTGGATGCTCCTATTGTGTATGAAACAGCAATGAATACGTCCATCAAAAAGGAATTACATGATACCCTCTTAACCGAAAAGATAGATATCATTACTTTTACAAGTCCATCCACAGTCCGTTCTTTCTTTATGCAAATAGATCAGTCACTAATAGAAAATAATAGATTAGATTCCATTCTGTTTGCGGTTATTGGAACTGTTACGGCGAAGGAACTGAAGGAATATGGTGTAAAAGAAATGATAATACCAAAACAGTTTACCATCGAAGGACTAGTGGAGGAACTATTAGAAAAACAATAGACTAAATATACTAAAATCATGGAGGATGAATATGAGTAATGAATTTAAAAGGCACCGCAAATTAAGAACGAGTGCAGGAATGAGAAAGATCGTACGGGAAACACACTTACATAAGGAAGACTTAATTTATCCAATATTCGTAAAGGAAGGCAATAATGTAAAAAATGAAGTGGCTTCCATGCCTGGGGTATATCAATGGTCCCTCGACCGTTTAGATGAAGAAGTGGATGAAGTCGTACAACTTGGAATCTCTACAATTATTGTATTTGGTGTACCTGCTAATAAAGATGATTGTGGGACTTCAGCTTATTCGAAGGAAGGTATTGTACAGAAAGCAATCCGTCAGATAAAAAGAAAATATCCAGAATTAATTGTTATTGCTGATACATGTCTTTGTCAATTTACAGATCATGGTCATTGTGGAGTAATTGAAGATGGACAAATTTTGAATGATCCATCGTTAGAATTGTTAACGAAAACAGCAGTGTCTCAGGCAGAGTCTGGAGCGGATATCATCGCACCTTCCAATATGATGGATGGATTTGTGACTGCAATACGACATGGTCTTGATGATGCTGGTTATCATCACGTTCCTGTGATGAGCTATGCTGTAAAGTATGCTTCCTCCTTTTATGGCCCGTTTCGAGATGCAGCACACAGTTCTCCACAATTCGGTGATCGTAAAACCTATCAAATGGATCCTGCCAATCGTCTCGAAGCTTTACGGGAAGCACAATCAGACGTGGAAGAGGGGGCAGATTTCCTTATCGTAAAACCGGCCCTTTCCTATTTAGACATTATTCGTGATGTGAAAGACAGTCACCCTGTACCTGTTGTGGCGTACAACGTAAGTGGTGAATACTCCATGGTAAAAGGTGCTGCTCTCAATGGATGGATCGATGAAAAGGCAGTTGTTTTAGAGAAATTAATAAGTATGAAGCGGGCAGGAGCAGACTTAATATTGACGTATTTTGCCAAAGACGTGGCTAAATGGCTAGAGGAAAACTAAAGGAAGGCAGGTCTTCAAAATATGAAATGGAATAAATCTGTAGAAGCTTTTAAGCAGGCTAAAAAGGTAATGCCAGGTGGAGTGAATAGCCCTGTTCGGGCGTTTAAGTCAGTGAAACTGGACCCTGTTTTTATGGAACGGGGCAAAGGCTCCCACATTTGGGATATTGATGGAAATGAATATATTGACTATGTCCTTTCATGGGGACCTCTCGTATTAGGTCATGCTGATGATAAAGTAGTGGAGGCACTTAAATCGGTAACAGAAAAAGGAACGAGTTTCGGTGCACCAAGTCAATTAGAAACAAAGATGGCAGAGTTAGTAATTAATCGTGTTCCATCGATTGAGGTTGTCCGTATGGTGAATTCAGGGACAGAAGCAACGATGAGTGCTCTTCGTCTGGCTAGGGGATTCACAGGCAGAAACAAAATTGTGAAATTTGAGGGGTGCTATCACGGACATGGGGATTCTCTATTAATTAAAGCTGGTTCTGGTGTTGCAACATTAGGATTGCCAGATAGTCCGGGAGTACCTGAATCCGTTGCGAAAAACACATTAACCGTTCCTTATAATGATTTGAATAGCTTAAACTATGCTTTCGAACAATTTGGTGAAGATATAGCAGGAGTCATTTTAGAACCTGTTGCAGGGAATATGGGTGTCGTTCCACCGGTACCTGGGTTCCTGGAAGGTGTTCGTAAGCTTACAGAAGAGTATGGTTCATTATTAATTTTTGATGAAGTAATGACAGGATTTCGTGTTGGCTACCATTGTGCGCAAGGGGAGTTAGGGATTACACCAGACTTGACATGTTTAGGAAAAGTAATTGGTGGTGGTCTTCCCGTTGGTGCATATGGTGGAAAGCGGGAGATCATGGAACAAATTGCACCTGCAGGTCCAATATATCAAGCGGGAACACTTTCTGGAAACCCTTTGGCCATGACGGCAGGATATGAAACCTTAAGTCAGTTGACACCAGAGAACTATGACCGTTTTAATGAATTAGGGGAAAGATTAGCAAATGGACTTCGTGGTGCAGCGAAAAAGTATGGTGTTCCACATCAAATTAATCGTGCAGGATCAATGGTTGGATTCTTCTTTACAAATAATCCGGTGACAAACTATGAACAAGCTGCGTCATCTGACTTAAATATGTTTGCTACCTATTTTAAGAGCATGCTTAACGAAGGAATATCTCTCCCCCCTTCACAATTTGAAGGAATGTTTTTATCTACAAAGCACACAGAAGAGGATATTGATCGAACAATAGCAGCTGCAGAAAAAGCGTTTGCTGTTATAGCAAACTGAAAACGAGTATATAATTTAAAAAATCCTAGAGGGTTTCCTCTAGGATTTTTTCTGTAAACGGGACAGATTTGGCATATTTCCATTCTATGAATCATAAAAGTGTAACGTATGATCACTATTGTTTCAGATGGACAAATACCAACACCATGACTTAACTTAGCGCAATGCAGTTTTTAATAAAGGGGGAAATCAAGTTGACGTATGAACAACCTTCTTCTTTGGCCTTTTCCATAAAGGAATCTGTATGGTTAAACCAAAGAGGCGAAATTGGTGAAATTTTATCACTTGCATTAGAGCCGGACATTAGTATTCATGAAGAAGAAGACCAAGTTTTAGTTAGGGGATCCCTTCAATTGTTTGGGGAATACCGACAACAACAGGATTCAGGACAAAATGAAACAGAATCATTTGCAGATCAAGTATCATTCCGTTCTGTAGAAGAAGTCTCCATGACAGATGATGGAGTTGGGATGATAAGACACTCCTTCCCATTGGATGTGACCATTCCTAAGGAAAGAATTGTTAATCTACATGATATTTACGTAACAGTAGATGACTTTGATTATGAATTACCGGGAAGAGGCTGCATTGAACTGGAAGCAAACATCTCTGTCAGTGGTATTAAGAATGAGAGAAGTACTCCCCAAGGGAATGGTTACCAAGAATCACAACAAGAAGTGGACGTTGGTGGCGATATAACAAACCACTCCTTTAATAGTGAGTATCAGGATTCGCGAGTAAACTATAATGAGTATCAGTATGAAAAACCACAAGTAAATTATGAGCCAGAAGAACAAATGCATACAGAAGCAGAGGACGAAAGGAGTTTTCACTTTGAATCCGTTCGTCCGGCGGAAGAGGAGGAACATGAAGAAGAGCCTTATAAAGAAAATGTTGTTGAAGAGGATACCCGATTTGCTGGACAGAAATTCGGTGAAGTGGATGCCGAAGAAGAACCAGTATTGGAAGCCGTGGAAGAAGAAGTGGAACGGGATCCAATAATGGACGGGAAGGAAACCCAGGAAACGAGGGCAGAACCGTCTACTGCACCAAATGTTACTTTCTCATCAAGCCCACCGCCTAGCCAAGGTACAACCGAGGATACAGATACACGTCCATCTGAAGGGGAAAGTGATGGAGTTGATGGGGATGGAACGGAAGAGCCGAAACGGGAAGAAAACGCCCTTTATTTAACTAAAATGTTAACAAAGGGAGAAGAAGAATTTTCCAAGTTGAAGATGTGTATCGTTCAAGAGGGAGAAACGCTAGAGATTATTGCTGAAAGATATCAGATTCAAGTTAGTCAATTAGTACGTATGAACCGCTTAAATGACCAACATGTATCTGAAGGAGAAATTCTCTATATTCCGGTGAAAAAGACTGTACCATCCGACACGTGATTGGAGTGTGGAAGGATGCTTCGATTAGAAACTATCAAAGAAAGTTACGGATTTAAGGAAGTAACCTGGGAAGTGGACGGAAAAATACTAAAGACTGAAAAAGGTTTAAAACGACTTTCCCATTGGACAGAAAAGGATAACATGGAATGGCATATCAACTGGCGGGATCGTTTGGCAGAGAAAACAGGGTGTCTGACGGACCGTATGATTCAGTCGCTATATGGTGAAAGAAAATTTCTCTCAGATGTTGGTTGGTACACCCTTCATGATGAAGTAACCAGCCCGTTCTCCTATCAAAACAGGGAAAAAGAGATGGGAATATTTTTCGGACATTATTTTTCAACTAAAATAGAAGATGATCATCAAAATCTCCACATCGATGTGATGAATTTGGAGAGGATGTCTGACCAGATAAGTAAACCTTCCACTGCAAAAAATAATCATTCAACATCTTTTATCGAAGGTTTAAGAAGAGAATCCATCAACCGTCTATTGAAAGCGAAACGACTATGGAAAGAGGGACAACAAGCTGGAGGAGAGCCTCCGATTGTGACGCCAATTGATTCATTAGATCAAGGGAAAAACGTATTTGAAAAGCTGTTTTGGCAACATGGAACAGGAAGACCAGAGAAGGGGTATCGCTCTCTCAAAATTGTTCTTTCCCAATGGCTTCAGCGTTATGGGCGAAACTCACTATACAAGCTATTAAATGAGTTAGATAAACAATTATCTTTAAGAGAATTACATGCTAAAGCCCTCCTTGCAGAGTGTTTGACTCCTCGAGAATTCATTCAATTTATGAATGAGATGAAGGATGTTAAAGATCAGCAGCAAATAGAGAAATGTAAGGAAAATCTCTCTTACCAGTGGGAGGAATCACTGAAGCTTGTGAAGGCGTTGAGCGAATGGCTTGACCTTACCAGGGAGAAGGTGCCAAACCCATGAGTATCCAGATTCAGCAAAAACCAGTAGGAGCCGTATTATTTCAGTACGATTTATACCCAGAAAGAATTGAAACCGTAGGTAAAATAAAAAAAATCCATACAGCAAATGGGCAATATGCATTGAAGGAAACTCAAATGACTGAGGAAGAGGGAGAATGGTTTGTCCATGTGATGAAACGGTTAGAGAGGATAAACTATCATTTTGTCATCCCAATTATCCCAAATAAGTACGGGGACCATCTCATCCGTTATGGTAAGCAAACATATTATTTAATGCCATGGTACGAGGATCATACCGAGTTCCGTTATCCTGTTGAACAGGAAGAAGTAATGGTAGAGGAAATTGCAAAGCTCCATGATTTAACGGAACGTACGCAGGAATATTCGGAGGAAGTATTGGAAGATTCCTTTGAGACGTTGAAAAAAAGATGGGCTCTTCGCCGCATAGAGATGGAGCGGTATGTAGATCAAATTGAGGGGAATGAGTATTATTCCCCCTTTGAACTCACGTTACTTACTCATTTTCAAAGGACCTTGTTTATGGCCAATGAAGCGGAGAAACATCTCACTTCATGGTATGAAGGAGCCAAAGAAAAAAAGAGTTTCCGGAGTGTGTTATGTCATGGGAAACCGAGCAGAAAGCATGTTTGTTTTGATAAATATGGAACAGCCTATTTTATAAATTTTGAAAAAGCAGTTTTAGATACACCTTCCCGTGACCTGGCGTTATTGTTCCGCCATTACTTTCAGTCACGTCCTTGGGATGAACACGAGGGCAGACACTGGTTACAACTTTATGAAAAACAGTTCACTCTCTCCGATGAGGAAAGACATCTTTTTATTAGTTATCTTGCTTTTCCGGAAAGCATCTACCAAACGGTGGACACATATATGAAAAAAAGAGATAAACTTACAGAGTTCCAGGCAGTAACACAATTAGAACGAAAGATCTTGACAATGCATCGAGTACATCGTTTTATGAACAGTGTTTTCCCAAAGGAGAATGGATAAATAAATCAGGAAATAAACAGAAAAATGCTATCTCCGGCAATTGGGGATAGCATTATTTTTGTTAAGAAAACCAGCCTAATGTGTGAGAAAGGTATAATAAGACTAGTATCCCTAATAGAATCATATCAAACGTTGTTGGGAGTAAAAGGGTTCGGACAAACTGAAAGATGATTAACGGTAAAAGAATTTGATAAAAAATATCGATCCCTTTCCTAAACCATCTTGGCCAACGAAAGGTTCTAAACCGCCGCTTAAAATTCATTTTAATCACTCCCTGTAAGCTTACTGTTATTACTATGATATGTTCACTTAGAAAAATAGTGTATGACCTAAGGACTCATTCATCATTATAAAAATTTCGTTCGTATATCCATTTAGTTCCATGGATAAAATGAAGAAGAATGAACGGATAAAAAGGAGTTTGAAAAACTGGCATGAAAAGTCCGTTTAATACTATTATGGGAGATGGAATTGAAAAATGACTCCTATATAACTATTGATTCTTTCAAGGAGAAAGGGTAAAATAACCAATACAAACATAGATGGAATAAATGTTGACAGGGAAGAGTACATCTTGAAATCATCAGAGAGGAAAACCATCGCATTGGCGATGCTGGAAGGTTTTCTTGAAGGTAAAGATGGAAGGTCGCCCTTGAGTTGCTTTTATGAACAATACATGATTTAACTATTATGTGTTCATTAGTTTAAGCCGGATCAGCTCCGTTAAAGCTTTGAGTGTATATTCCTCATTGTAAAACAGGTAAGAGGAATATAAACAAAGGTGGTACCGCGAGGAAAACAACTCCCTTCGTCCTTTGACGATGGGGGTTTTTTATATTTCTCAATAAAATATTTTAAGTTCACAAAATTGTCAGGGACCTGGTCCCGCACAATTTTAAGGAGGAAGAAAAATGGAAAATAATGAAACAACAATGCCCCCTAAGTATGACCCTAAGGCTACGGAAGCGAAATGGTATCCTTACTGGATTGATGGCAAGTTTTTCGAAGCAACGGGGGACGAGAAAAAAGAGCCTTATACGATCGTTATTCCGCCACCAAATGTAACTGGAAAATTACACCTAGGCCACGCTTGGGATACAACGTTACAGGACATCTTAATCCGCACAAAACGGATGCAAGGATATGATGCCCTCTGGCTTCCTGGTATGGACCATGCTGGAATAGCCACCCAAGCTAAAGTAGAGGGAAAACTCAAAGAACAAGGTCTTTCAAGATATGATTTAGGAAGAGAAAAGTTTTTAGAAAAATCATGGGAATGGAAAGGGGAGTACGCAGATTTTATTCGTACTCAATGGTCAAAGCTTGGTCTTTCCCTTGACTATTCCAGGGAGCGTTTCACATTAGATGAAGGTCTGTCTGAAGCGGTAAGGGAAGTGTTTGTCCGTCTTTATGAAGACGGCCTCATCTATCGTGGGGAATATATCATAAACTGGGATCCGCAGACGAAAACGGCACTCTCTGATATTGAAGTCATTTATAAAGATGTGCAAGGTGCTTTCTATCATATGAAATATCCTTTGTCAGACGGCAGTGGTCATATTGAAGTGGCAACTACTCGACCGGAGACAATGCTCGGGGATACTGCTGTTGCTGTTCATCCAGAAGACGAACGATATAAGCATTTAATCGGCAAAAAAGTAACACTACCGATTGTTGGACGTGAAATCGAAATTGTAGCTGATGATTATGTGGACATGGAATTTGGGTCTGGTGCTGTAAAAATAACTCCTGCTCACGATCCAAATGACTTTGAAATTGGTAATCGCCATCATTTAGAAAGAGTTCTCGTTATGGATGAAGCGGGAAAAATGAATGAGAATGCTGGTATTTATCAAGGACAAGACAGATTCGAGTGTAGAAAGCAAATTGTAAAAGATTTACAAGATCAAGGAGTACTTTATAAAATTGAAGAGCATATGCACAGTGTAGGTCATTCGGAACGGAGCGGCGCCGTTGTAGAACCTTATTTATCCACCCAATGGTTTGTTAAGATGGGACCATTAGCAGAGCAGGCAATTGATCTGCAAAAATCGGAAAAGAAAGTGGATTTTGTTCCTGATCGTTTTGAAAAAACGTACCTCCATTGGATTGAAAACATTCGGGACTGGTGTATTTCGAGACAGCTTTGGTGGGGGCACCGTATTCCGGCTTGGTACCATAAAGAATCTGGTGAGATTTACGTTGGCCGTACAGCACCAGAAGATCTTGAGAACTGGGAACAGGATGAAGATGTATTAGATACGTGGTTTAGCTCCGCATTATGGCCGTTTTCTACAATGGGCTGGCCAAACGAGGAAGCGGCTGATTACAAGCGCTATTACTCCACAGATGTTCTCGTAACGGGATATGATATCATCTATTTCTGGGTTGCCCGTATGATCTTTCAAGGATTACAGTTCACTAACGACCGTCCATTTAAGGATGTTCTCATTCATGGTCTTGTCCGTGATTCCGAAGGACGAAAAATGAGTAAATCCCTAGGCAATGGCGTTGATCCTATGGATGTTATAGATAAGTATGGTGCCGATGCCCTCCGGTTCTTCTTATCAACTGGTAGTTCGCCGGGGCATGACCTCCGATTCTATTGGGAAAAAGTCGAAGCAAACTGGAACTTTGGGAATAAAATCTGGAATGCCTCCCGTTTTGCATTAATGAACATGGATGGATTAAAGTATGAAGATATTGATTTATCCGGTAAAAAATCAATCGCAGACAAATGGATTTTAACCCGTCTTCAAGAAACTATTGAAACGGTAACTCGTTTTATTGACGCTTATGAATTCGGTGAAGTGGGCCGTTCCCTCTACAATTTCATTTGGGACGATTTCTGTGATTGGTATATTGAGATGGCAAAACTTCCGTTGAATGGAGAAGATGAGGAAGCGAAGCACACCACAAGGTCTGTTCTTGCTTATGTGTTAGATCAAACGATGCGACTCCTGCACCCATTCATGCCTTTTATCACGGAGGAAGTTTGGCAGCACCTCCCACATGAAGGGGAATCAATTACAGTAGCTTCTTGGCCGGAGAAACAAGATTTTCTTATGGACCTACAGGCTGTAAAAGATATGAAACTGATTCAAGAAATTATTCGATCCGTTCGAAATACCCGTGCGGAGTTGAATGTACCAATGAGTAAAGAAATTACCCTGCAAATTAATGCCAATTCAGAGGATATACTTGATCAGTTAAACCGTGGAGAAGCTTATATTCAACGTTTTTGCCGTCCTGGAGAATTGAAGATGGAAACAGGATTAGCTGCACCTGAAAAATCCATGAGTTCTATTCTTTCAGGAGTTGAACTTTACATGCCGCTAGCAGGATTATTAGATTTAGATGCGGAAATAAAACGTCTAGAAGGGGAATTAAAACGATTGGATGGAGAAGTGAACAGAGTCCAAAAGAAGCTTTCCAACGAGGGATTTGTGGCGAAGGCACCAGAACAGGTTATCACTGCGGAACGGGAGAAAGAAAGGGATTATCTGGAGCAACGAGATAAAGTGAAAGCCCGTATTGATGAGCTGAAAAAATAATCCGGTTAATTAAATTAATTAAAACGATTAAGGTAGACCGTCCCAGTAGGAAAGACACACTAGTCTCTTCTTGAGGGGATGGTCTATCTATTTGAAAGAACTAAGTGTCAAGAGCCCCCGTTTATTAACTAGAAACGCTGCAGAAATAGTTTTACTTCACTCCCTGTTTCTAAAGATCCGTAATTCATATTCCATGCTCATCTTGGGAAAACTCGAATGGTATTCCCCTATTTTGGGAAAAGAAGCTATAATAGATACAATATGGATGGTGAGGATTGTTATATGACGAAATACTATAGAGCAAGGGATCGCCAAATAGAAATCGGAAAACTTTCAACTGGACCAAAGAACAGAATAACAGATATAGATGGAGTAACAGTAGGTCACGTTACCATACAAGAGGATTCAATCAATACAGGGGTGACAGCTATTGTCCCGCACCAGGGAAATCTTTTCAAAGAGAAGGTTGTAGCAGCGAGTCATGTGTTAAACGGTTTTGGGAAAACGATAGGGACTGTCCAAATTAATGAACTAGGTACCCTTGAAACTCCAATTCTGTTAACAAATACTTTAAGTGTGGGAAATTGTTCCACTGGACTTATAAAGTATATGCTACAAGATAATCCAGAAATTGGAAGAACAACCGGAACGATCAACCCGGTTGTAGCCGAGTGCAATGACATGTATTTAAATGACATTCGCCAAATGGTTATCAATGACAATCATGTTTTCGAGGCCATCAAAAATGCAAAAGTGGATTTTGATGAAGGTGCAGTTGGTGCCGGAACGGGCATGAGATGTTTCGGTCTTAAGGGAGGCATCGGGTCTGCATCACGGGTGATTGAGATTGAAGGAGATACATATACGTTTGGAGTGCTCGTGTTATCGAACTTCGGTCATTTAGATGACTTTATCTTAGACGGGAAGAAAGTAGGGAAACCATTAACAAAAATGCAGCAAAAACAAACATCGGAGAAGGACAAGGGATCAATTATTATCATCGTCGGGACGGATATGCCGATGACTGGTCGACAGCTTCAGCGTGTTATTAAACGTTGCGGTGTTGGACTTAGCCGAACAGGTTCAAAAATGGGTCATGGAAGCGGGGACCTTGTTATTGGTTTTTCCACGGCTCAAACGATTGCCCACCAGCCGCAGAAAAAGAAACAGTCATTGGAATTTTATTACGAAGAAGAGCTGGACAAGGCATTTCATGCCGTCTCTGAATCCACGGAAGAAGCTATACTTAATTCCATGCTGACAGCACATACGACAAGTGGCCGTGAAGGTCGAACTTTATTCTCACTAAGTGAGTATATAGATTTTCTAATATAAAGCAGGGAGGAATAACCATTGGGAGAGATCGCATTTTATCAAGATAAATTTGTGGGAATTGACGAGAAGGTAGTTCCAATACAAGAGAGGGGTCACCAGTTTGGGGACGGAATATATGAAGTGGTCCGTGTATATGGTGGTGTACCGTTTTTACTTGATGAGCACCTTTTGCGCATGGAAAAAAGTGCAGACGCACTGGAAATGAAACTTCCATATACAACGGAAAAAATTAAGGAAATTATTCATGAGGCATTGAACCGATCTAATTACACCGATGCAGATATTTATTTTCAGGTAACAAGGGGAATATCTGCACGGCAACATCATTATCCGGAAGTACCAACCGTTTTTTCCCTGACAGTTCGTCCAGCGAAGGCAATTGATGAAACAAAACGGCAGGAGGGCATCGGTGTTCTTCTTGTAGAAGATGTGCGCTGGCTCAATTGTTATATTAAGTCGTTGAATCTCCTTCCAAACGTCATGGCAAAGCAAAAGGCAATGGCGGGGGGCTATTATGAGGCCATATTTCAGCGTGATGGAATTGTTACAGAAGGATCCAGCAGCAACCTTTTTGTGGTGAAGGATGGACAACTGTTTACACACCCTGCAACAAACCGGATTTTGCACGGAATCACTCGGGCAAAAGTACTGGAGTTGGCAGCAAAACTGGATATACCTGTTCAGGAACAGGAGTTTGATATCAACTTCCTTCATCAAGGGGACGAAGCGTTCATCACTAGTACAAGTGCAGAAGTTCTGCCGATTCGAGAAATCGGGGAGTTAGAATTGCCGAGAACTCGGCCAATTACCGATCGCTTAGCGGAGGCTTTTAAAGATTTGTATAAAGTAAAGAATTAACACTTTGATTCAATGAATAAGGCATGATTCCACATCATGCTTTTTTTAGTATATAAGAAATAGTTTATGTCTAACTTCATCGCCTACTCGCTGCGGGGCACTTCGGAAGTGACAACTGAAGTCAAAGAACGGACTTCTGTTGTCATTCCTCCACTGCCCTACGCTCGTGAGCAAGGCTATTACGTTTTTCTTGTCTAACGTCATCGCCTACTCGCTGCGGGGCACTTCGGAAGTGACAACTGAAGTCAAAGAACAGACTTCTGTTGTCATTCCTCCATTATCCTCCTAAGTTCTTTTACAGCCTCTTTTGAAGGTTTTAATACAATTACGCTTCATTAAAATTGTGTCAGTCAGTCTAAAAACCTCTGTCTGATTTCTGGGGTAGGAATCATACAGTCCTCTTTTTTTCCAAACCATCGGTAACGGTTTTTCGCCACAATGCTATAAAAAATATTTCGAATTGGTGGGGGAATCACAACTAATGGGAAAAGGAGTTTCCATCCCCCCCGTAACTCTTTAGCCACATGAAGTGCCGCAGAGGATTTTACATAGTACTTCTCATTTTTTATCAAGATAAAACTGTCCATCGTTGAGTTTATATTATACCGTTTCAAAAGTTTTTGTCCCTCAGTACTCTGTAGAGACGCGAATTGAAAGATGCCCTCTGGATCCCGTTTAATAATAAACTGAACACTCGTGGTGCATAAATTACATACACCGTCAAACAAAATAATTTCACTCATAGCAATTCCTTGCCCCCGTTCCTACTATATCCATTAAGTGTGCCTTATTTCTAGTATAATAAATTCGTGTACAAATGAAAAAATAATGTAACTTTTCTTTAACATCTGCGTGGTTACAGTGAAAGGGGGTTCCGATGGGAAGAGAGAAGGATTTAGAAGAGATCTACTCGCTCTACTTAAACGATTTATACCGTTACATATTTTCATTGTGTAAAAACAAGCATTTGTCTGAAGATATTGTCCAAGAAACTTTCTATCGGGCCTATATTTATTTAGAAAGTTATCGAGGTGAAAAAATTAAACCATGGTTGTTTAAAGTAGCTTATCATACTTTTATCGATTGGATGCGAAAGGAGAAAAAATTAAAGCATTATGATTCGATTGTAATGGAAAATGCCATAGATGATCAAAACCAAGTGAAAAGTGCAGAACAGGAGTTTTTCATAAAAAAAGATATTGAGAACTGGTTTCAAGGACTTGAAACGTTAACGGTTACAAAACGAAACGCCTTATTGTTACGGGTTTACTTTCACTTTTCTTATCAGGAAATAGCAGATCTCATGGATATATCCCTCGCAAAAACGAAAGTGACAATTTATCGCGGGAGAAAGGAAATAAAACAATGGCTGGAAAAGGAATCAAAAAAAAGGAGAGAAGAATAGATGGATTGTAAAGAAGTAAAGGAAAAATGGGCTAATTACTTTATGGGGAATATGTCCACAGAAGAGCAGCTAAAGATTGAAAAACACATTCAGTCGTGTCCGGTCTGTCAAGAATGGTCTAAGGAAGATTTATACGATGAGGATGAAGAAGCAAAACTGTTTTTTTCAAATGAGGAAGTGAGAATAGGCGCTGAAGAGAGTAAGGGAGATAGATTATTTCAAGAAGATGAAATTCCCATTGATAAGCAAAAAAAAATGTTATGGAAAGCCAAGTGGAAGCACCGGTTATCCAATGCACTTACATTAATCTCCCTATTAATTATTGGTTCAATCATCAGTGGTATTTTAACTTCACTTTATTACGGTGTCGGTGGAGAAACGAGTAAAATGCAGACAGGGTCCGAAATCGTCAGTGTTGCAACGCAAATGACAATGCCCAATGTTTATGTAGGGGGAGGAGGGATGAATTCCGGGTTTTACTTTAATGTGAATATGGATTACAGTATTCATAAAACATTAGGGCAGCAGGAGAAAACAATTGGACAAGTAGAAGGGAGACTATTGTTTAATTTTTTATCAGTAAACAGAGAGTGGAATGAAGGACAATACGATGTTATGCTCCACTTTATTCATCCTGGATATTATGAATCGCAGCCTGACACAGAGAAAACTTTTTTACAAGAACTTACAGATGAAACATGGGAGGCTTTATCAATTCTCCCGGAAGGTACTGTATCTGAGATGGCAATTTCTTTTGATAGTCTTTATGAAATCGATGATGTGTATCCCATATTAGATGGTTATGACCTGAACATTGCCTGGTACGGAATTGATACGGGAGTGGAGGATCAAGTCAAGGCAGAATATGCATCTCCATATTTAAGTGCTAATAGTGGAATACTCGGGTTTCATGAGCGTGGAGTTTTTGAATTAATGCCAGGAAATTCTCTCTCGTTAGAAACACGCGGTGATGGGGATGTAAGGGCAGAAGCCTTTCAAAACGGTCTTCGTTTCTTATCTGAAAATGAAAAACAGGTTACACGGTATCTATGGAGTATTAACAGCATTGGTGCCACATTGTCAGAAAGATACCAATTTATTCAGGAAAATGGTGTGAAAACATACGGAGTGGTTGTTACAGGACCAACCAAGGAGTTGTTACGACTACAGGAGGTGGAAGAAATCCAGTTTGCCACATTGGGAGAAGTAGATTTATGGAACTGGTATCGAAAAGGTGCTGGGGGAACAATCTATAATTAACTATTTCCTTTCCGTTCTAACAGTAATCAACTGGAGTGTAGGTGTTTCAGCGGAAGCTAGATTTTTGTCTTGAGTCTGGAACACCTTGTTGTCTTTTAAAATATTGCTGGAATTGAAACTTCATACGGTCGTGTTCCGTAGAAGTAAAAGAGAAACATAAAGAATGATAAGATAATGGTAATAGGTTAACAGATTGGCATTTCCGTGTTACTATTTAGTCGTAAATACATATCAAAAAATGTCCTTTTTTGGAGGGTGGTGACGTGTGTTCGCATTTTTCAGACGGCTCAAATCAGCAGTTAGCTCCATACATACGATGATGGAAAAAGGGGAAGAACCGGAGGATATGCTGAATCAGTATGTTCTGGAACTGGAGCAGGAAGTTAAAGATGGAGAACTGGCCATGTCAAAGATGATTGCAGAGGAAAAACTGCTCTTAAAAAGGCTGAAAGAGATTCGTGAAAAAATTGAGAAACGGAATCATCAAGTGATCGAATCTATCGAGACTGGGAAAGAGGATTTTGCAAGGCGTGTACTTGAAGATAAGTTACAGTTAGAAAGGGAATATAAACAATTGGAGCTATTAAAAGACTACATGGAGAAACAGAGTAAGGAAGGGAAAGAGAAACTAAACGAACTAAAGTTTGATTATCAAGAAATGAAAATAAAGCGTGATATGTTAAACGGAAAAACAGGTGTTGCAAATGCCCGTGCAGAAATAAAACATTCCACCTTAACAAACTATTCTGATATCGGAAGTGAATTGGATAGGGAAATTGAGAAAGTGAAAGCCACCATAAAGAAAAAAAGTGAGCGGGGATAACAATGGAATTATTTGGTTATACATTAGAAACAATTTATTTATTCGGTTTTATTGCTGGTGGAGTATTAACATTAATCTATATTTTATTTGGTGATATTGTCGAAGGGCTGTTTGAAGCACTTTCAGAAGGTCCTTTTAATCCCACCCTTATCTTTTCATTTATTACGTTTTTCAGTTCCTTAGGTTATATATTAGAACGATTCTCTTCGATGAACAGTCTTATTATTATAATTATTTCCTTATTAGTAGCAGTCCTCTTAGTAACTTTATTAAATGTATTTGTCCTTCTGCCCCTTTCACGTGCGGAAGCTACGATGGCTTTTTCTGATGCTGACCTGAAAGGGCGGATTGGTACGGTCATTACTTCCATTCCGGAGAATGGTTTTGGCGAGGTCATGATACAGGGAAAAAGCGGGAACATTGCAAGATCCGCTGTTAGTTTTGATGATGTTCCAATTCCAAACGGGGAACAGGTTCTTGTGATTAAAGTGGAAGACAGCGTTCTTCATGTTTCGATCCATGAAAAATTAGATTGAAACAATTTCCAAGGAAATATAAACAGTTGATTTTTATCAAAGCTATTAGAGCTTGGGAAAATCCCTAAGCTTTTTAATAAAAAGACAGTGATAGTATTGTTTTTGAAGCTGTGAACTTCTCTTGTAAAATCAGTTTCGTAAAATCAACATTACTATTTCACAGAGCCAAAAAAACAGAAAGTGGCTAATGCCAAAGGAGGAGAAACATGTTATTAGGTTTAGATCCAACAATTGGAATTATTATTGGCATCGTAGTAGTTTTAGTACTGGCACTTATCGGAGTTTTTGTATCTAAGTACCAAACTGCAGGTCCAGATGAAGCATTAATCGTAACAGGTAGTTATCTTGGGGGAAAAAATGTAAACATCGACGAATCGGGAAATAGAATTAAGATTGTCCGCGGGGGCGGTACGTTTGTTTTACCAGTTTTCCAACAGGCAGAAAAACTCAGTCTCTTGTCAAGTAAAATTGATGTTTCCACTCCAGAGGTTTATACGGAACAAGGGGTTCCAGTTATGGCAGATGGAACGGCAATCATTAAAATTGGCGGCTCCATTGGAGAAATAGCCACAGCAGCTGAACAATTTTTAGGGAAATCCAAGCAAGATCGTGAAAACGAAGCGAAGGAAGTACTAGAAGGTCACTTACGATCTATCCTAGGTTCATTAACCGTTGAAGAAATCTATAAAAACAGGGAGAAGTTTTCTCAAGAAGTGCAGCGGGTAGCTTCTCAGGACTTAGCGAAAATGGGACTACTTATCGTATCCTTTACGATTAAAGATGTTCGAGATAAGAATGGCTATTTAGACTCTTTAGGTAAACCGAGAATTGCACAAGTGAAGCGTGACGCTGACATTGCAACTGCCGAGGCGGATAAAGAAACACGTATAAAGCGTGCGGAAGCATCTAAAGATGCAAAACGGGCTGAGTTAGAGCGAGCAACAGAAATTGCCGAAGCGGAAAAAGTAAATCAATTGAAGGTTGCTGAATTCCGAAGAGAGCAAGATGAAGCGAAAGCTCGCGCTGACCAGGCATATCATTTAGCCGAAGCAAGGTCAAAGCAAGAGGTTACAGAACAACAAATGCAAGTTCAAATTATTGAACGTCAAAAGCAAATTGAGTTAGAAGAAAAAGAGATTCTACGTCGTGAAAAGCAATATGATTCGGAAGTTAAGAAAAAAGCGGACGCTGACCGTTATGCAGTGGAACAAGCTGCAGAAGCAGAAAAGCGTAAGCAATTTGCAGAAGCCGACGCGAAGCAATACAGTGTGGAAGCTATGGCAAAAGCAGAAGCGGAGAAAGTCCGCATCGATGGTCTTGCAGCTGCGGAAGCGGCTAGAGCACAAGGGGAATCGGAAGCTGATATTATTCGTCTGAAAGGTCTTGCGGAAGCGGAAGCGAAGCAAAAAATCGCAGAGGCCTTCGAACAATATGGACAAGCTGCAATCCTCGATATGATCTTGAAAATGCTACCTTCCTATGCGAAAGAAGTGGCTAGCCCATTATCAAACATTGAAAAAATCACTGTTGTGGATACTGGTTCAAGTGGGGAAAAAGGTGGAGCAAATAAAGTTACAGGATACGCAACAAACTTAATGGCAACGTTACAGGAATCACTGAAAGCATCTTCTGGTATTGACGTAAAGGACCTCATTGAAAACTTCGCAGGTAAAGGGAACGAGAAGTTAAACCTGGATGAATTAACAGGTGATGGTTCGGGAAAAAAATCAGTGGATGTAGGTAGTGGAGATTCTCAAACAAAAGAGTGATAAAAATTAATTTTTTGTAAATTGATATGACTTTGCAACAAAATTAGCAGCGACTCTTAATAGATCAAGCAAAAGAAAACGTATGGTCCAATTCCTAGGACCATACGTTTTTTTTAGTCTAAAATCGGGCAAGCCACAGGACGTGGCGCTTTCCCAACGGGCGGATATAGTCCGGAGCGATGCTTGTAGAAAAAGAGGTAATGTCCTACGCTCGTGTTCATAGGCGATTGCGCTTTTCGTATTAGAAACAGGGGGGCTAATATTAAAATACGTCCTAGGTCTTAGGAAAGATATATCTCGGGATCATTATCGAAAAATGGCAAATAACTTAAGATTAAGACAGAAAAGAAACAAGGAGGAAAAAAAATGAAAAAATTTATCTGGTTTTTACTAGCGCTAATTGCATTGTTTATAATACTGGCTAATCTTGGTCCAATGGTAATGTTAGGGTTTTCGGTGTTCTTGCTCTACTTGATCTTCAAACAATTTATTAAAACAGAATCCACGGTTGCGAAGGTGCTTTGGGTCATCCTGGGATTGTTCATCCTTGGTGTTGCAGTTTCAAATATCTATGCCGTAATTGGAATAGCTGCTCTTTACTTCCTTTATTTTATCTATAAAAAATGGCAGAGCGAAAAGGAAGTAACTTTTAATAAACCGGAAAGCAATGATCCATTTAGCAATTTTGAAAGAGAGTGGGCAAATTTAAACAAATAAAAGGAACGATTCAGGAGGGGGGAAGAGCTTGAATGGGACATGCTTTGATATGGCAATGGAACATGTTCGTAAATTATCCTATCACCTTTAAAACAAAAACAATATTTTTCCAAAGGAGAGAAGCAAAATGACAAACTTATTTACTCGAATGAAAGATGCTATCGCAGAAGATATGGAGGATTTGGTGGGAAAAAAAGATGGAAGAAACCCCATTGTTGCACTCAATCAATATTTACGCCAAAGTGAGCAGGAAACAGAAAAAGTCAGAAAATTAGTGGAAAGACAGTATCGTCTACATGAAGAATTCACTAAGGAATATGAGCAAGTGGTACAAATGGCATCAAAGCGGAAGCATCAGGCAGATGTTGCCCAAAAGGCCGGGGAAGAAGCGATGTACCAGTTTGCTGTTCGTGAAATGGAAGCATATGAAGAAAAAGCAATCCGTTTGAAAGTGGCAAAAGAAGAATCTGAAGAACAACTGCAGATTCTAGAACAAAAATACGAAGAAATGATGCATAAACTAAAGGATATGAAATACCGGCAGTTAGAATTAATGGGTAAGGAAAACTTGGCACGTGCGACACAGCAAATGGAAAAGGTTGTTGGAGGAGCAATGTCATCTTCCATTTCCGAACAGGAAGATGTTATTCAAGGCAGTCAGGAGAATGGGAATCACTTTCGAAATTCGTTTGATAGCAGGATAGCAAAACTGGAAGAAAAGTGGAACGAAAAAGAAGATTCAAAGAATTAATAGACGAAATCATATACTCCAGCCCATCTATGGTGCTGGAGTTTTGAAAGAAGGTGTGGAAGTGAAAACCATCATTATTGTCTTAGTAGGTTTTGTGGTTATCATTTCATTGAACTATGTTGGGTAATGTCAATACCATTACTGTCTCATTGGATAATTGCTAAAGTCTAATTATCCTTAAGACTTCACAATCAACAAATCAAACAGAAGAAAAAATAAAGCAGAAAAAAATAAAGCAGAAATCGAACAAAACTGGTATTCTAAAAAAGGGATTATTTAACGAATTTTATCGATATGTGATGAGACACATTTTTTTTATGAGAAGTAAGAAATAATTAGAGAGGAGGGGCCAATGATGTTTCAACGTTTCACTACAGATACATTTAACTGGATATTCATTATTGGGGTAGCCCTTCTATTTGCAGAGATATTTTTCTTTAACAATGGTTTAATCTTTGGAATTCTTTTTCTATCCGCCCTTATTTATATCGGAAAGAGAATGTATGAAAATATTGTGGGAAAGATTCTGTTCTGGATTGGTGTATTCATCCTGTTTTTTACAATAATTGATTTAATGGTGGCCCGTTTTATTATCATTGCAGCAATCGTCATGTTCATTATCAGTTATCGTCAATCTAAAGATGACCCGGACTATTTTTCCCCTGAGCTTTCAGAGGAAAATGTTAATAGTCTTCCGGAACCTTTAGTGAAAGTAGAGTCTATATTTGTCAATCAGTTCAGCGGGAATCAAAGTACAGACGAGTCCCCTTATAAATGGCGGGATATTAATGTGCATGGAGGATTCGGGGATCGAATTATTGATTTAAGCAACACGGTTCTGCCAGAAGAAGCAGTTATTTCCATTCGTCAATTAGTTGGAAATATTAAAGTTTATGTACCATATGAAGTGGAAGTTCACGTCACTCACAGTGCTGTTTTTGGGAGGTCCACTGTTTTTCACAAAAAACAAGTATCGCTCTTTAATCAAACTTTTTCCTATATGACAGAAAACTATGGGACAGGAAAACCACGTGTTAAAATTGTTACTTCCCTGTTGTCCGGTGACATTGAGGTGAAGCGGATATGACATTCCTAATAAAACAAATAATTGTGGGAATAGTTGGAGCAATGTTGTTTGCAACTATCCTGTTAGTATCCACTTTCATGATTTTTCCATTGGACAATTGGTCTCAATTAGTGGAAACCAAGCTGTTTGATGTTTCCTATTTCCTTTGGGTCATTATAGTTACTGTGATGATTGGTGGAATAGTTGGTTATTCATATGGGAGTTTTAGCTCGAACAAATTAAACAATATTCATGACCGGTTGGAAGAATTAGTGAAAGATCAAGAACTTTCAATGGAAGAACTTGAAAAAATGAGGGATTTGAAAAGAATCCAACGCCAGTTTGAAAAACTGGAAGAAAAGCTGGTAAAACAGGCAGAAGTATCTCAAAAGCTCGTTTCAGAAAGGGCGAAGGAACGGGAGAAGAGTTTGCAGGAAGTGGTATTACAGGAGCGAAATCGCCTAGCTAGGGAATTACATGATTCAGTAAGTCAGCAATTGTTTGCAGCTTCGATGATGATGTCAACCATAAATGAAGGTGATTTTGTAGACGATCCGGTTGTGAAAAAACAGCTCGGTTTAGTGGAAACGATGATTGATCAATCCCAATTAGAGATGAGGGCACTTCTCCTCCATTTGCGTCCATTCGCACTAAAAGAAAAATCACTCCACGAAGGGATGGTGGAATTACTAACAGAATTAAGATTAAAAGTCCCGATGCAAATTGAGTGGAAAATAGAGCCCTTGGACCTGGATAAAGGTGTAGAAGACCATCTTTTTCGCATTCTGCAAGAATCCGTTTCAAATGCACTACGCCATTCCAAAGCCAATCAGCTGGAAATTATGTTAATTGAACGGGATAGTTATGTGATCATGCGAGTATCTGATGATGGTGTTGGGTTTAATGTGGAAGATGCCAAGACCAATGGATCTTACGGCATGGAAAACATGCAGGAGAGGGCAATAGAAATTGGTGGGACATTAAAAGTCGTCAGTGTGGAAGGTCAAGGAACTCGATTAGATGTAAAAGTACCACAAAGGAGGGGTGTTGCAGATGATTAAAGTATTATTTGCTGATGATCATGAAATGGTTCGTATCGGTGTATCATCTTATTTAACTTTACAAAAAGATATTGAGGTTGTAGCGGAAGCGGATGATGGTGGGGAAGCGGTGGAACTTGCATTGCAACTTAAACCGGATATCATTCTGATGGATTTAGTTATGAAAAAAATGGATGGGATTGAAGCGACCCGCAGAATTATTGAACAATGGCCGGAAGCCAAGATCATTATTGTGACAAGTTTTGTGGATGATGAAAAAGTGTATCCTGCATTAGAAGCAGGTGCTGTTAGTTATATGCTAAAAACATCCAAAGCAAAGGATATTGCTGACGCCATACGCTCCACCTATGAAGGTCAATCAATCCTTGAACCGGAAGTAACCGGGAAAATCATGTCCCGTATGCGGCAAAAACCAGAAAAACACCTTTATGAGGCGTTGACCGAACGGGAGACAGAAGTTTTAAAACTCATGGCTGAAGGAAAATCAAACCAAGAGATTGCAGACGAGTTATTTATCGCGTTAAAAACGGTGAAAGTCCATGTGAGCAATGTCCTCGGAAAACTGGAGGTCCAGGATAGAACTCAGGCAGTAATTTATGCCTTTAACCATAATTTGTTTACTAACTGATTGTGGGATGCTACATATAAATGAAAAGAAAGAGTCTGTCGCACAGTGTAATGATGGTCTAGGACAGACTTTTATTTATTATTCGTAGTTTTCTAGTCCGATTCAAACGCTTTCATTAATAAAATATCCCAATACAGAAGTAGTGGTGACAAGGCAAAAAAAGTATCACGGATGAGTATGAAGTCTAGTGGTTCTATTCTGACTGAAGTAATATATGAACCTATAAGTATGCCAACAAGGAATGTCCGAAAGACGAGACGGGATTTTGTTTTTACGGATGAATAAAAAAAATCGATAGCCCCAATTAAGGTTACAAAAGCCCAAATATAAGAAAATCCCATGATCGGAACGCGGGGAATGGGTTGAAAAAAGAAAAGGAAGATTAAAACAAAGGTCCAAATGACGAGAAAACCAATCCATTTTAATAATAACTGTATAAGAAACCCCTCCTTTATTTTTCACAACATCAAACCAAAACTTCACGATCATCGTGTGTCGCTTTTAATAAAATATAATCGTGATACATTAGAATATTCAATTGTTTTGAAGATGTAACAGGAATTTAAGGATATTCTAAATCAATGTAAGTGGAAAGACGTTAAAGAAGAGATCTATTTTTCTGCTAAAACTCCGGCAACATGTTTCATAAATACATCTGCAATATTAATGGAACTGTTCATGTAGAGACTTCGGCACCCAACGGAATCTTCCATTTCATTAAATAAAAGGTTCCCATCAAGGTCAAATAGAAAATCAATCCCAGCAAAGTCGATTGTAAGTCCATCCATCATTTGTTCCACAAGCATCGTCTCCCCTTTAGATAACTTGTATAAAGAAGATTTCCCACCGGTAGATATATTTGCACGAATATCATTGGAAGTGGATTCGCGGAGGACAGCACCGACGATTTTGTTAGCGACAATATAGACGCGTAGATCTTTGCCTGGTTGATCACAAACAGGTTGGCCCACGAGTTCTTCTGGAAGCAAATCTTTAATTCTTTGCACATCTTGATCGGATTGAATGTGGTGTACACCTGTACCTCCCCTTCCGTAAGGGTCTTTTATAATATAAGGGACAGGAAATGGGTGATTTTTCAAAAGGGATGTTTTTGTTAGGGAGAATGTTTCCAACATCGGAATTCCCTTTGAGTGAAAATAGGCATGTGTCAGACGTTTATCATTGGCTATTCTAGATAGGAAGGGGGAGTTCATTACACGAATCCCTTTCTTTTCCACGAGCTCATTTAACCAAGGGGATACTGATCGGTTAATAAGAAAGGAAGGGGGGGCATGTTCGTGATTTCCCCTTAACTCTACCTCATGATCTAAAGTGAAAGGAACTCCTTTTTCCGAGGTCACACTGAAACGAAATGTTTCTAAAGGTACTAACGAAAGGGACAAGTTAACTTTCTTTGCTCCTTCCATTAATAAGGAGATAAATCTCCTGTTTCTGTTAATATCTTCTTCTCTATAAACAAGTAAACCATGATGGTTTTTCGTCTTCATTTGACTTCTTCCTTTCACACTAGGACATTCTATTTAAGGATTGATGTATATAGTTAATCATATGTACCGCCACGTCAACACCTGTACATTCGTATATACTCCGAAGATGGGGATTAGAATTCACTTCACACAGTATAGGACCATCTTCTCCAAAGAGTAAATCAACTCCAGCAAAGCTTGCTCCAACTGCTTTTGCACTAGATACGGCTAAAGTTTTTTCCAAATCTGTTGGATCATATGGTTTTGTTTTTCCCCCTGCTGTAACATTCGCACGGAAATCAGTCTCAGATGTCCGTTCCATAGAGGCTACCACTTGATCACCAATCACATTTAAACGGATATCCCGCCCAATACTTGTCATAACGGGCTTTTGAAAAATATATTCTTTCCCATTTAAACATTGTGTTATTTGCTTTAACTCTTCTTCTGTGTTTACCCAATAGACTTGTTTTCCGAAGGAACCGTATGCTTCTTTAATTATCATGGGAAAACCTATTTGATTAATAACTAAATCAAGGTGAGTTAAATCCTCAACAGGGAGCCCTTCATAAACTTTAGGGGCGATCATCGTTTCAGGAATTGGAAGGTGTTTTTGAGCCAGTTCATGGTACATGGCCGCTTTATTATCACATAATTCAATCGCCCGGGAACTATTCCAAACTGGGATGGAAAGGGCCTCAAGTTGCCTTGCCAGATGAAGATCCTTGTCCGCAAAATGAACAAAATCGGGCTTTTTAGATTCCATTCCAGTCAGTGATAATCTTCTATTATGGAGGGTCACTATTAGCTGATTATTAGGGATGGCTTCCACTTCCATGTTGTTCTCGGAAGCAACTTGTTGAAACCACGCTACATAATCCATAAATTTATCCGTAACTAAATTACCGTTATATATGATCCAGCCGTACGTTTTGTTCATTTAAAGTAACCTCCTTCAGTATGGCACGGGAATATGATAGAGTATATTGAAGGACCTGGTCCCGCACAAATTTCGCACAATTTAAGAAATGTCATAAAATTGTGCGGGACCAGGTCCATTTGAATCATGGCATGATTTTGAAGAAAAATCAATGAGATTCGCTTGAAAGGTGGGGCTTTAATGATACATACATACGAAGATGCGTTACAATATGTGGATTCCAAAAAAGTTGCTGGAATACGTTATGACTTAAAAAGAATCGAAGCGCTGATGGAGAATTTGCGACATCCCGAAAGAAAGGTAAAAACCATCCATGTGGCAGGAACCAATGGAAAAGGATCAACGGTAACTTATCTTAGGTCCATGCTATCCGAAGCAAATTTCTTTGTTGGTACTTTTATGACACCAGTTTTTGGAGAGGTGCGGGAGCAAATTTCAATTAACGGAATACCAATGAGTGAGGAAGATTTTACATTAGTTATAACTGAAATACAGCCGGTAATAAAAGAAACGGAGCTGGAATTAGGTGAAACGATCAGTGAATTTGAATTAATGACGACATTAGCTTTTTATTATTTTTCCTTTAAAAAACCAGTGGATATAGCGGTTATTGAAGCGGGAATGGGCGGTAAAAACGATGCCACTAATGTAGCAGTTCCCCTTGTATCTATAATTACAAATGTTGCTATGGATCATGAACAGTTCTTAGGGAATAGTATTGCAGAAATCTCAGAGGAAAAAGCAGGGATTATCAAACCTGGCATTCCAGTGTTCACAGGGGCAACAGGCGTATCATTACAGATCATTCAACAAGTGGCCAATCAAAAAAAGTCCAAAGCTTACAACATAAGAGAGCATTGTACATACTCAACAGAATATAAAGACGGGAAACAAAAACTAACTTATCAAGCACCTTATCGTAATTTGGAAGGAATCCATTTAGGGATGGCAGGAGAGCACCAAGGGGAAAATGCTGCATTAGCAATCCTTGCTGTGGACTACTTAAAACAGTACTATGCATTAATGGTGGATGATGATCAGATTGAGAAGGGAATGGAAAAGGCAAAACTTCCAGGGAGATTTGAAATAATCAACGGACCACCACCCATTATTTTAGATACAGCACATAATCCTGATGCGGTTATTAGGATGTTGTCCACGTTGACTCGGGTATTCCCAAAAAAGAAAGTTCATGTTTTATTTGCTTCAATGAGAGATAAAGAAGTGGAAAAAATGTTAACGCTTCTTCACGAATCAAGTAATGTCTCCAAGATTTTAGTGACGAGTTTTTTATCTCCGAGAGCCATGGATGTAGGAGAATATGAGACCTTCAATACAATGGTGGAAATTGGAAGGAAAATAGATAATCCATCCAAATGGATAAATGATTGGAAGCGAACAAATACGGATACTGATGATATTTTACTTATTACAGGCTCTCATCAATTTATAGGGGAGATGAGAAAACAGTGTTGAAAAGGTGTTGATGGTTTTGTAAAAATATTGAAAATTTATTGAAATAAAGAAGGAATATACGGCAGAAAAAGAGAATATAAACATGAACATTAGGAAGAACACAATCATACTCCTTTTCTTCGTATATTCTTACTACGATTTGTCACTGCATTTTTCGTTCACTATAATGAAGAGTGATAGATAAACTCATAGATTGATAGTTGTTTAAGATATGAAAAATAAATTAAAATCAATATTAACAGCTCAAGTTTAATATGGTAAGATAGTGAAATATTATTTTAAATTGATGAAATATTTAAATTATTGACATGAAATATAGAATTATAGGGAGGTGTTAAGGTATGCCAAAGTCGGTAAGGCTCGGAAGTACTATCATTTGGTTGTTTGTGTTTCCAATTTTTCTGTTTATTTTTTTCCAGGAAAGTAACACGATGATTCAGGAGCATTGGGTTGTTTTGTTATCGTTTCTATGTTTGAACATTATCGTATCCTTTTTTCCAATCCGCCTTGGTCATACCAACATCATACCGTTACAGGGAATTTCCCTCGCCGTGTTTTTGCAATTCGGTCTTTTGGTTGAAATGTTTATCATGCAAGTTGCTATTATTACCTCCTTAATGAGGATCAGACTGACGAAACAGGAACTTTACCGGATTCCCGTTAACTCCTTATTATTTCTGACTGTCTCACTAATTTCCGGACTTTCCTACTATCTTGTCGGGGGAACCACTGGCAATATTTCAGAAGTTTCCATAATGACGTTTGCATTCCCAATTCTTGTATATGCTTTTATGTATTTTTTCATAAACCATTGTCTTCTTTTTCTGATAAAAAAATATCTTGTAGGCCAGAGGGATATACGATTTATTACAGATGCCTTTAAATGGGAAGGGATATCAGGGATTCTTATTATTCCGGTTGGAGTAACATTAGTACTCCTTTATCAGGAAATCGGTGTTATAGCAATCTTCTTAATAGGAATACCATTATTTATCTTATCAATTATTTTAAAACTTTATAATCGAAGTGAAACAACAAAGAGTTTGCTCCAAAAAGTGAGTAATTTCGGTTATAAAGTGAATGCGAATCTTCCAGAGGATAAAATCATTGAACTAATTATTCATACCATTACTACTATCTTCCCTGCCAAGGATGTCTATTTATATGAAAAACGGGGTGAGAAGTTAACCCTTTTAAAAAGTAATAGCAATGACTTAGTTGACGGAAGAATTGAAACAGATGGTATCAGCAATAAAGTACTTGAGTATGGGGAATCTTTGTTATTTACACATAGAAAATTCTGGAGACTGTTGGACAGGGAAAGGGGTTTGAGTGTAGATGCCCATTCCATTGTATCTGTTCCGGTGATACACAATCAGAAGGTTGTGGGTGTCATTACGATGACATCTAATCAAATCCGTGCCTTTGGAAAAAGTGATATGATGTTACTTGAAATTATGGCAAACTATTTAGCTGTTGCTATTGAAAATGCTAGAAACTATGAAAAAAAGAAGCATGAAAGTGAACAGTGTGCTTTAACCAACTTATATAATTTTAGATATTTTGAATCTTTATTGATGGAAAAATATGACAATCCCACTTCGGAAGATGAGTTTGCTGTTATTCTGTTAGATTTAGATCATTTCAAGAAAATCAATGATACGTATGGACATCAAAGTGGGAACGAAGTGTTAAGACAGGTATCTGACGTAATTAAAAAGATAGTGGGGAACAGCGGAACGGTTGCGAGATACGGTGGTGAAGAATTCGTGATCTTATTGGAAGGGGAAGATTCCAGATTTGTGGAGGACATGGCAGAAGCGGTACGGGAATCAATTGAAACACAGATTTTTCGTGTAACGGATGATTTGAAAAAAGGGGAAAGACGATCTGTAAGGCTTACTGCCAGTATTGGTGTGGCAATAAAATCAGAGGATAATGAAACAGCAATGTCCGTCCTTCGTAATGCCGACCGTGCCATGTATACAGGAGCAAAGCAAAAGGGTCGGAATAGAGTGTCACATTTTAGTTAAAAAAACACATGGAGACATGTGTTTTTTTATTGAGATAACCAGCAAGTATATTTTTTCTTACCTCTGTCTAGCTCCAGCAACGAGCGTTTGCTTCTGTGGCAATCCACAAATCACTACAACGGACAGGACGTCCTAATATCGGGCATGCCACAGGACGTGGCGCTCTGCCCGATGAACGGACAGGACGTCCAAATATCGGGCATGCCACAGGACGTGGCGTTCTGCCCGATGAACGGACACACTTCCAAGTGAAGCTTGTAGAGGAAGAAGCATTGCCCTACGCTCGTGTTCATAGGCGCTTGCGCTTTTCTTAAAAGGTAAGAAAGTATAAGTTTTTGCACCTTCGGGCAAGTTGTCTAGCTCCAGCGCCTACTCACTACGGGGCACTTCGGAAATGACAACCGAAGTCAAAGATCGGACTTCTGTTGTCATTCCTCCACTGCCCTACGCTCGTGACCAAGGCGCTTGCGCTTTTCTTATATTACTTCTCCCTTATCGGTGTTGTATCTAATAAATCGGTTAAGGAATTACTGCCGCCGCCCGTACCTGGAAAGAACGGGGCATATTCCTCTTCTGGAATATCTTCATAGGTTACTTTTGCATTATTTATTTCAAACTGTTTACTGACAACCGATCCTGATTGTGCGCCTCCATCAATGATGACTTTTGATTGAGGGGCATAGATCAAACTGGATGTATTATCAGAACCCCCTGTAATCTTTATTTCACTCCCTAGGCTGATTATATGTCCCACTATCGAAGTCCCCCCAGAAAATTCGAGATCAGCGGTGTGAGAAAAAATGGAGGCAGTGATTCCAGTACCGTTACCGATTGTGAGTTTATTTGTACCACCGTAGAAAATATTTACTCTATTATTTATACCTTGTCTTAACTGCCCCCCACCGGTTATAGTAAACTGGTCTTCGATGTATATGTTGAGTGTGCCAGTACCTTCTATTTCCAGTTTTCCATTATTAATAATTAGTCGTTTTAATCTAAGATTTCGTTCACCAGAACCAATAGTAATCTTCGTGTCGCCTTCAGAATTAAGTTCATTCAGCGATATATTATTTGTCATCGTATAGCTTGACTGGTATGAATTATTCCAAGGAGTTAGTTTGAGGATGCCACTGTTTATTCCTCCCCCATTGCTTGGTGTACTTAATTCTGGAAATGTAGGAAACACAGGATCATTAAATTTTAATTCTCCTTGAAGATCGGCTATCTTTTCAGATGGAATATGATTAAATTCATTTGGTTTTGAAATAATACTGTCCTTATTTCCCCCAGGCCCAATATACAATTTATTAGATATTCTGCCGTCCCAACCAAAAGTCACTGAGTTATCAGATGTTGAATTCGTATACACATTCCCAGCAATCTCTCCGTTTACAACAAGTTTCTCCGCCCCAAAGATTGCCATTTCCCCCGGGATGTTGGTTAATGGACCAGAAGCTTTAGGCAGCCATTCAACAGTAAATTCTGACGAAAGGGTTCTGTTTCTATTCCCGATAGTACCATTAGAAGTTATTACATACTTTCTTTGATCCCCTATTTGATTAGGATATTTATTTATGCTTACACTAACTCTTGGTGGATTATTAAAGGATTCCTGAAATGAAATGTTTTCCAGGTCATCTTCGACATTTAATTTAAATTGACTTTCTATTTCGTTAAAAAAGTCATTGGCATTGGAAGTGGAGTCATAGACAGATTCAATAATTGTTTTTACTTCGGCCACCTTAACGTTGACTCCTGATTCCGCAATATAATACACTGCCTGATGGTCCCTCTCACCAGTACTTTGTTTCACATTGGTGGCGGTTGCTGCCATGAGACTGACACCAAGTACCGTTAACACTACGATGACAATCAAAACTATGATAAATGTTATTCCCCGTTCATTATTCAACTGATTTTTCACATTGAGTAAGCATTTCATATCTTCATCACCACCTAATCCCTTAAATAAATTACTGTGGAGTGGGAAGTATTCTCACCTTGTCTTGGTGTCAGACTAGCCAGTTTTATTTCCACTCTGTTTCCGTCCACTTCTTCGATCCAGTTATTTTGTATATTTGAGACGAGGTCACTTCCGTTTACTTTTAAGATATTGTCTTCCACTTTGTAGATAACTTCTTCTCCGTCTATGACCAAGGTTAATGTGTGATTGCCTGTTGCAACTACGGAGTCAGCATTACGAATGTCCTTCGTGATATGATTTAGTGCTAATCTGACACTTGACTGGTAATCCATTTGCTCGGATTGTTTTACCACCTGATTTTGTCCAAATAAATGGAACGATGTGGCAAGAATTAAAACGAGGGAAATCAATGCGATGGAAATCAATAATTCGATTAAAGTGATCCCTCTGCCATTGTTAAGGATTTGTTTCATTCTCCAGTCCCTCCCAGACTACGATGGATTCCATTTGTGCCTCCAATTTTAAATCTACGTTATCTTCAAAAACTTTCACCAATACTTGGACGAGGTTACTGTTCTTATGTTTTAGATTGATTGTGACGAAATACCTATTTTCCTCAGTGAACTCCAAGGTATGTTGTTTATTTGCAGAATCAAACTGACTTCCATACCCCTTGATGGTGATGGGTCCTGATAAAAAGAGATTATTCCCTTTACTGTGTTGAATCGTTTCTTCCATAAACAACTGCGCCACATAAGTGGCATCAATAATTTCTCCCGATACTTGAACTGTTTTTTGTGACTGTACGAAAAATCCTAAAAGGGGAATGACAATGATAGAAAGTATTACAATGGAGGCAAGAATTTCGATTAAAGTTTTTCCCCTTTGACATGAAACTGACTGCCGAATCCTCATAAACATAGCTTTACCTCCCATAAAAAGTCTCCTATTGATATAGTACCATTCTATATAGTGAAAAAAATACCCAAAATTATTAATTTTTAATTAGTTTTAAATGCAAATTAATGTAGAATTAAGTATAATAGGACTAAATCCAATTTAGTAATTTAGGACTAATGTGGAAGCAAATGACTTGTTTTTAAAAATAATGGGTATTTCTAAAACTACTTTCTTTCGGTTTATTATCCATTATAATAGAATGAGAGCTCAATTTATTAATAAACAGAAGGATTACTTCGTTAATTTGAGAATCCTCTTGCAAAATATAAAACTATAGTACTAGTTGCGGCCAAAAAGTACACTAAAAAGAACGAATTCACTTAAAGGGGTGGTGAAACAATGGTTAAAACACGAAAGCGATTAGGGGACCTGCTTATTGAATCGGGATTAATTTCTGAGGATCAATTAGAAACTGCATTAAAGCAAAAGACACAAAAGGAAAAGCTAGGTGATGTCCTTCTACAGCAAGGGTATATTACAGAGCAGCAATTAATAGAAGTTCTTGAATACCAATTAGGGGTACCCCATGTAAGTTTATACCGATACCCCATTGATCCGAAAGTGACAAATATTGTTCCTAAAGAATTGGCAAGCCGAAGTTTTCTCATGCCACTTAAATTAGATGGGGAGAAACTGTTAATTGCAATGGCAGATCCAATGGATTACTTTGCCATTGATGATTTAAGGCTATCCACAGGGTTTGAAGTGGAGGTTGCCATTGCCACAAAGGACGACATTTTGAAAGCTATTCAAAAGTATTATGACCTGGAAGACGCCGTCGAAGAACTTTACGATGAAATCCCCATAACCGATGAAGCGGAAGTGGATTCAAGTAGCGGACTGGAGTCTCCTGTCATCAAACTTGTAAACCAATTGCTAGTTAGAGCCGTTCAGGAACGAGCAAGTGATATCCATATCGATCCACAGGAAGGGAATATTGTTATCCGTTATCGTGTAGACGGAGTCCTTCGTACGGAACGGACTTTTCCGAAACATATGCAGAAAATGTTACTGGCTAGAATTAAGATTATGGCGAATTTGGACATTACAGAAACCCGTATACCTCAAGATGGAAGGATTAAAGTAACTATTGACTATCGCCCGATCGATCTGCGGATATCTTCCTTACCGACTGTCTATGGGGAAAAAATAGTCCTACGTATTCTTGATTTAGGGAACTCCCTCCATCAATTGGACAAGCTTGATTTTAGTTCCAAACATTTCAGACAGCTCGAAAAATTACTGACTGAACCCACTGGAATTATTTTAATTACAGGTCCAACCGGTTCAGGGAAATCTTCCACCCTATACGCTTCCTTAAGTAAGTTGAACTCTGAGGAAGTGAACATTATTACAATCGAAGATCCTGTAGAGTATCAGTTGGAAGGGATTAATCAGATTCAAGTGAATACGAAGGTGGGTATGACATTTGCAAGTGGGTTACGATCTATTTTGCGGCAAGATCCTGACATTATAATGGTGGGGGAAATCCGGGATTCGGAAACGGCAGAAATTGCAGTCCGTGCTTCCCTTACAGGTCATTTAGTGTTAAGTACAATCCATACGAATGATTCCATCAGCACAATTAATAGATTGTTAGACATGAAGATTGAACCGTTTCTCTTGGCAGCTTCCCTTTCCGGAATTATCTCACAGCGGTTAGTAAGAAGTATCTGTAAGAACTGTAAAAGGGAACAACCATTAACTGTAAGGGAAAGAGAGATTTTTTCAAGACGGGGTATGGAGAATGACAAGGTGTACCGGGGAGAAGGCTGTCCCACGTGTAATATGACAGGTTATCGGGGACGATTAGCCATTCATGAAGTTCTTGTTCTAAATAATGAAATAAAACAGATGATTATGAATGATAAATCGAGTCAAGCCATCCAAGACCATGCAGTGAAACAAGGCATGATGTTCTTAATTGATGATGGTTTAATGAAAGTTAAACAAGGATTGACAACAACCGAAGAAGTGTTACGAGTAGCGACGGACAAGTAGGTGATGGGATGACAAAAAGTATGAATCAACTCTTAGCAGAAGCGATGAACTTAGAAGCATCAGATATCCATTTGACAATCGGCAAGCCTCCAGTTTTACGGATTCACGGAGAACTGGTCACCTTTGGAGAAACTCCATTAACACCTGAAGATACGAAAAACATGGTGAACGAGGTTCTCCCAGAGAATTTACAGGCTAAATTGGAAGAAAACCGGGAAGTGGATTTTTCCTACGGTATTCCGGGAGTTTCCCGGTTTCGATTGAATGCTTATTATCAAAGATCCCATTTGAGTATTGCTATTCGTGTCATTAATATAGCCATTCCGACATTAGATGAAATTGCGATGCCGAAGATATTAAAGTCGATCTCAGAATTTAAGCAAGGACTGGTATTAGTTACTGGCCCTACAGGGAGCGGAAAATCAACGACATTAGCAGCGATGATTAAGCATATGAACGACCATGTAAAAAAGCATATTATCACTTTGGAAGATCCTATTGAGTATTTGCATAAGCACCGTAAATCGATTGTTGATCAACGGGAAATTGGATCAGACACAAAAAGTTTTTCGGCAGGACTAAGGGCTGCACTCCGTCAAGATCCAGATGTGATTCTTGTTGGGGAAATGAGAGATCTGGATACAATCGCCACTGCCATCACGGCAGCAGAAACGGGACATCTTGTGCTTGGTACATTACACACTTCCAGTGCTGCGGCAACCATTGACCGGATTATTGATGTGTTTCCTCCCAGTCAACAGTCACAAATAAGGATTCAACTGGCGTCTGTTTTATCATCAATTGTCTCTCAACGATTACTGAAAACAGCCAATCGTCCTGGTAGGGTAGCAGCAACAGAAATCTTAATGAATAATTACGCTGTGGCAAATTTAATCCGTAATGAAAAAATTCACCAAATAGAAAGTGTACTTCAGACAAGCCGAGCAGAAGGAATGCACACGTTAGAGACGAGCGTCCGTCAATTACTAGATAACAGTATCATTGATTATGACGAGGCGAGGACATATTTAAAAGAGAGGTGAATAATCAGTGCCACAGTTCCGCTATAAAGGCCGGTCCCAGAGAGGGGAACGGAAAGAAGGAGTCATTTCTGGTAAGTCCAAAAAAATAGCGATTGAAAAATTAAGAGAACAGGGAATCGCTTTGGCTCAATTGGAAGAGATGGAAACGAACTGGCTTAATAAGGAAATTACGTTCGGTAATCCTGTGAAACTGGGGGACTTTGTATTATTTCTTCGGCAGTTTGCCACTCTCTTGAAAGCGGGAGTTTCCATTGTGGATTCCACGAGAATATTGGGTAAACAAACAAACAGCAAAGCATTGGCCTCTGCCCTAGAGGAAATTGAAGAAGAACTTGTTTCCGGAAAGGCATTTTCCGATGCAGCATCGAAACAGTCAAAAATTTTCCCGCCCATTTTTATCAATATGGTAAGGGCAGGGGAAGCAAGTGGTTCCTTGGAAGAATCGTTGGAACACTTAGCCGTACAATTCGAGAAACAACATGATACGAAACAAAAGGTAAAATCAGCGTTAGCGTATCCGATTGTGATTGCAGTCGTAACAGTTGCTGTCGTTATTTTCCTTTTAACTTCCGTCGTACCTATGTTTGCCAGTATGTTTGAAGATTTCGGGAGTGAGTTACCGGCTATAACGGTATTTGTTTTAGGAATTAGTAATGTTGTATCTAGTTTTTGGTGGGCTTTATTAATCGCTGTTGTCATGTTAGTCATTGGGATTAGTATCCTACGGAAAAATCCAGAAACGAAGTATTACTTTGATTATGCGCTGTTGAAAATGCCCATCTTTGGACCACTTCTTCAAAAAGCAGCGATTGCAAGGATGAGCAGGACGTTAAGTTCTCTCTTTAATTCCGCAGTGCCGATTTTACAATCCTTGTCTATTGTGGAAAAAGTAGTGGGGAATGAAGTGATTAGTCGAACCCTTCAAAGTTCCAGGGAATCATTAGAAGAAGGGCAGCCAATGACAGAACCGATGCGGGATAACTGGGTGTTTCCTCCGATCGTTGTTCAAATGATCAGTATCGGGGAAGAAACAGGTTCATTGGATCAAATGTTAGGGAAGGTGGCAGAATTTTACGAAAAAGAAGTGGATTATGCTACCGACCGATTGAAGTCTTTAATAGAACCGATTTTAATTGTCGTATTGGCATCTGTCGTAGGATTAGTGGTCATCTCTATCATTGTACCGATGTTCCAAATTTACAACGAGATTTAATATTATTCTTAAGTGGCGATGAAGCGTGATCCGTATCCTGGGCACTTGGATCATAGGGAGCCAGTAGTGCAACCGGACTTACAAAAAAATATATATATTTTAAAAAGGAGAGGTAAAAGATGTTAAAAAGAATGCTTAAGAATCAAAAGGGTTTAACGTTGATCGAGTTATTAGTTGTCGTAGTTATTTTAGGGATCATCGCAGCGATTGCAGTGCCAAGTATTGGTGGGTTGATTGATAATTCTAAGAAAGACGCTCATATAGCAAATGCAACACATATGATAAGTTCAGCAAAATTAATGGTCGCCAGTGAGGGTTTTACTGGTGGTTCGGGAGCTGCATCAAATACAATGACAATTCCACTTAAGGGAGCAGATGGACTTGAACAAAAGGGATATTTAGAGGTAATGAAAGATCCTGATAGTAGTTCAGGTGCAGGTTATACTAGTGGAACAGTTACAGTTACAAAAACGGGAAATACATTTTCTTACTCAGTTTCACTTGTAGGTTCGAGTAGAACTATTTCTGGAGCTGAAGGAACTTTAACTCGCTCATCATTCCAATAATGATTTTTATTAATATTTAAAGGAGACTCCTAAAATGGACCTATTAATATTACACACCTATTTGTTTGTTCTCGGTGCCATTTTAGGCTCCTTCTATAATGTCGTTGGACTACGGGTTCCTCAAGGGGAGTCGATTGTTGCTCCCCGTTCCCATTGTCCAAAGTGTAAACACAACCTCACTTGGATGGAGTTAATTCCAATCCTTTCATTTATATTACAACGGGGACGTTGCCGAAACTGTCAATCAATAATTTCACCAATCTACCCATTTTTTGAGCTGCTGACTGCATGTCTTTTTACGATTTCACCTCTTTTGGTGGGATGGTCAAAGGAATTGCCAATTGCTTTAGCATTCGTTTCCTTACTCGTAATAATAACCATCTCAGACTTAAAAACGATGTTAATTCCGGACAAAATCCTGATTTTTTTCCTGTTTCTATTTATCGGACTGCGAATTTATCATCCTCTCACCCCTTGGTGGGACAGTCTCCTTGGTGCAGTGGTAGGGTTTTCGATCTTACTGCTTCTCGCCATCGTGAGTAAAGGGGGGATGGGTGGTGGCGACATTAAACTATTTGCCGTCATTGGACTTATCCTTGGACTCTATGGAGTGATTATCACCCTCTTTTTCGCCAGTCTGATTGGGGCAATTGCAGGGAGTATTGGCCTCATCAGGAAAAAGGCTACGAGGAAAACACCAATCCCATTTGGTCCATTTATAGCTATCGGTGCAACCTTCAGTTATTTCTTTCACAGCGCTGTGTTGGAATGGTATATGAACTTATTTTAAAACGAAGGGGAGGAAAAGGGATTGCGCTCAATACAATTACAAAAAAAGGCTTCTAATGCCATACAAATTAAAGATCATGCCATTAGGTATGTTGCAGCTAAAAACCCCTCTATTTCAGCTGTGAAAAGCTTTGGGGAGAAGTTTCTTCCTAAGGGAATTATAGAAAAAGGAAAGATCGTGGACGAAAAGGCATTTGACGATATTTTGGAAGAGTGCGTGAAGGAATGGAAATTAAAAAACAAAGAAGTGAAATTTTTTACACCTGATTCATCTGTTTTCTTTCGGAAATTAACTATTCCATTGGACATTCCAGATGATGAAGTGAGGGGATATTTAAATTTTGAAATTGGGACAAGTATTCATCTCCCATTTGAGGATGCTTATTTCGACTTTCATTTTCTGCCTCAAACGTCAGAGGAAAATCGGGAAATTTTATTTTTCGCCACTCCTGAAGCGCTTATGAAACAATATCGAAAAAAACTGGAAGAATTCAAACTAAAGCCAATCGTTGCAGATGTTTCCTCTCTTTGTATTTATAACCTCTTTTCAATATTGGGTATGGCAGATGAAAAGGAACATTATTTAGTAGTGGAGTGGGATTTAACTTCCATCAATTTAAGTATATTCCATCAGCACATCCCTGTTTTTATGAGAAACATTACTCAAAACTTTGAGGAAGACGATTGGGAAATGGGCAGATGGGGAGAAGTAGTGGACCTCCATTGTAAAGACAAAGAGAAAATTGAAATGCAGATTAAAGATAATTTATCAGAAATGGAACGTGTGATGAATTTTTATAAATATTCCCTACATCAAGGGGAGAAAGAAATTACAACGATCTTGGTGGTTGGAGACCATCCCATGTTGGCTTCCATTAAGAAGAGCATTTCAGAATATGATGTTCCAATGATTTCCCTCAATGAACGGGAGTTGGGGTTCCATTATGAAAAGCTTGGTATCCATTCAAACTATATGCTGCCACTTAGCCTTTGTTTAAAAGAGGTGTAGGAAATGAAAATTTCAATTAATTTACTTCCAAAAAAACCGAAGAAAAATTATATGACCGTTTTGATTTTTGGTGTTGGTTATGCCGCATCTATGATTCTCTTAATTGCAGGCATCATTATCTATCAGTCCATTCAACGGGAGTATGATTTCCTGGAAAGCCAGATAGATACAACCATTCAACTGCAGGCAATTGCCTCAGAAAATCAGACTGCAGCTCCGAATATAACACAATTGGACACCTATGTGGACCAATTGGATGGGCAACGAGTTTCTTCTATTCACCTATTAGATCAGTTTATATCACAATTGCCACAAAGGTCATCGTTTGTCCGTTATGAATATAACGAAGGCGGGACGGTAGAGATCACTGCCAGTTTTGAAGAAAATAGAGGTGTATCCAGTTACTTATACCATTTGAATAAATTGCCTTTTGTAGTGGATGCAATGATCAATAGTGTTAATACAGAAAGTCAAGGAAACGATGAAGAGCAACAAGGTCATCAGTTTATCGCAACTTTCTCGATCACAATGGACATGGATATGGTAAAAGATATTCAAGGGGAAGTGACAGCAAAAGCCATTGATGGGAAGGGGGAAAAGATAGGATGAACATGGATAAAAAACGGCTACAGCAAATCAGTTTTGGATTTGTCATTCTAATTCTTCTCTTCCTTGTGGGCGCCTACTTTATCTTTTTCTCCCCTTTACAACAAAGTGTTAATGTGGCGAAATCCACCTTACAGACCGAAGAGCAACTTCTTCAAATTCTACAACAGAACGATCAGCAATCAGACGAATTGGAGGAGGATGGGGAGTTCAAGGAGTTTATCCAAAAAGTCCCGGCTAAACCTTATATTGAACACTGGCTTGTACAGTTAGAACAAATAGAATCCTCCTCAAGGAGTACGATTGAAAGTTATTCCTTTTCAAAAGGAGAATTAGTGCTAAGTAATCAAGAATCGGAAGATGAAACTACTATGGATGATCAAGAAGGGGAAGAAGGTTTAAACACAATGACTAATATAGTACATGAGGTCAATGCTTCCCTAGTTGTGACGGCTAATTCCTATGAAAGGCTGTATGACTTTTTAAATGCTGTGGAAAAGTTAAATCGGATTACAAAAGTTTCTGCTTTCTCCATTACAGAACCGACAGAAGAGGAAGAGTCCAATAACTTCACCATGAACGTAAATATCAGTACTTTTTATCTTCCTCATTTACTTCAGGATTATCCAGATTATGATTATGATACCCTCTTTTTAGAACCGGGGAGGAAGACAAATCCTTTTTAAAACTCGCCATACCGTTGAAAAAATCCTGTTGTGTAGATAACAGGATTTTTGTTTTGTTTAAGAAGGTTTTTAACGGCTTCATAAGGAACTAATTAAAAAGGGTAATCTTGTACTTCAAGGACAATCTATTAAAATTCTAGTAAAAAAGAAAAGAAGATGTTCTATCATTCCTTGTTCGTTAATAGAATAATATCAACGAGTCCTAGAAAGGAAGGAGTCAGGTCGCCTTGGATAAAAAGAAAAGTGTGTCGATCCGTCTCAATGGGAAGAAGAAGGAATATTCTTTTACTGAAAAAAATCAGAATCAAACAAAAAGTAGTGCTTCAGAAGAAATTGCCGCTACACAAGAACACATTTGGGATAGTATGGTATTCTCTAAAAACGAGAAGGGAAATGTAAATGAGGAGCAAAAGAACATCGTTGATTTTAATAGTAAACGCCAAGAAAAGGAAGATAGATCTTCTCCGTTCTGGGACGATGGAAAACGGGATGGAAGTCCCAAACTTCCTCCTTATAACAGAAAAAAGAAAGGTCCACGCACTTTTTCCCTTGGGATATTTACAAACGCTATTTTCCTCTCCGTGATAGCTGCAATTATTGTGGGTGGAGCTTTCGGTACGGTTCTCTTAAATATGTTTACAAATGGGGAAACCGCTAACACTGTTATTCAATCAGAAAATGGACAACCAGTAACTTCGGAACCAGAGCAGCAAAGTCAAGGTGGGCTTTTTGGGGATGACGATGAAGAGGAAGAAAAGACTGCGAAGATACCCACATTAACTTTTTATGTCATGCAGGCGGGCGCTTTCTCTACTGTGGAAAAAGGGAACCAAGAAGCAGCACAATTTCACGATAGAGGGCTACCTGGTGTAGTCCATGAAAACCCTGATTTACAATATTTATTTATTAGTACAAGCTCTGACAGGGATGAGATGGATGACATAGGGGAAAAATTAGAAGAGGATTTTGGAATTGTGGATACGTATGTGAAACAATTTATAGTGGAAGGAAATGGATCCAATTTACCAGAAGAATGGGGAGCATTTATGGATAGTGGAATAAATTGGATGGAAAAGGCAGTATCGATCTCCATAAAGAGTATTACTGGTCAGTCCTTAAATGAGCAAAATGTTCAAGAAGTGGTGGATGCGGGACAAGCTTGGATTCGAGCTTTTGAACAGATTCAACCGTTGGATAATAACTTATATAACCTTAGCCGTGAATGGGTGACAGAAGGGGAAAAGGCACTGGAAGGTATCTCCCCTCAGATGACATCTAACGACGGGTGGGAAATTCATCAGCACGGACTCCAGTCCATTATTTATTATGATCAACTGGTTAGGACGATTAAAAAGCAAGAGGAGCAGTAAATTATATTAAATCGTAGGGGGTGTCCAATTTTATTGGACACCTTATTTAGAAGGTAAGGAAGCATACGTTTTCAATTTAAAAAGAGAAGAAAGTTTTGGCGCCTGTGGGCATTGTAGCTCCACCTCCTACTTCTTCGAATTCGCTGTCCAACGAGCATTTACGTATATAAATAAAGCGTTTTCAATTATTCTCGTGTTACAATAAGATTTTGAGAACAATCATGTTTCACATAAATAAGCCTATACTAGAAATGTGGAGAAATTGAAAGGAAGGGATAAGATGTCTGATATGTTAAAGGGTGTACGTACTGAGCGAGACTTAATGGGTGACAAAGAGATTCCTGGTGATGCTTATTACGGAATACAAACAGTCCGTGCAAAGGAGAATTTCCCCATCACCGGATATCCGCCCCATAAAGAACTGATTCGAGCTTTTGGGTATGTGAAAAAAGCCGCAGCGAAAGCCAACGCTAAAGTAGGGGTATTAAATCGTAACATTGCAGAAGCGATCATGAAGGCAGCGGATGAGGTCATTGAGGGGAAACTGAATGATCACTTTATTGTGGATTCGATTCAAGGTGGAGCAGGTACATCCTTTAATATGAATGCGAATGAAGTGATTGCTAATCGTGCGATAGAGATTCTTGGGGGGAAAAAAGGAGAGTACATAAAAGTCAGTCCAAATACACATGTGAATATGGCGCAGTCCACAAACGATACCTTTCCTACGGCTATTCACATTGCATGTCTAAATTTGTCTATTGGTTTAATAAAAAACTTAAACGAATTAGTGGAAACATTGAAAAAGAAAGAAAGGGATTTTGACGATGTTATAAAAATGGGGAGAACCCATCTCCAGGACGCTGTTCCCATACGATTAGGACAGGAATTTGGATCCTATCGTCGAATGCTTGCAAGGGACCTTTCCAGAATAAAACGGTCTGTAGACATGCTTTACGAGATAAATATGGGAGCAACAGCAGTTGGAACAGGATTAAATGCCATGCCGGAGTATATTGACAGAGTAACTGAATATTTAGCAGATATGACGGGAATGCCTTTCCATAGTGCAGAGGATTTAGTAGATGCAACACAAAATACAGATGCCTATACTCAGCTTTCCAGCGCCATGAAGATCCTAGCCATTAACCTGTCGAAGATCGCAAATGATCTCCGTTTAATGAGTTCCGGTCCGAGAACGGGACTTAACGAAATTAACTTGCCATCGAGGCAAGCAGGATCATCAATCATGCCTGGGAAAGTAAATCCGGTTATGGCAGAGGTAATTAATCAAATTTCCTTCCAAGTTATTGGTAATGATCATACTATTTGTTTAGCTTCTGAGGCAGGACAATTAGAGTTGAATGTAATGGAACCTGTCCTTGTATTTAATTTACTGCAATCATTTACCATTTTACAAAACGGAATAGATGTTTTCAGAAGGCATTGTGTAGATGGTATTACAGCTAATATTGATCGATGTAAAGAACTGGTGGAACATAGTGTTGGAATTATTACTGCCATTAACCCCCATGTGGGATATGAAGTGGCTGCGCGAATTGCAAAGGAGGCAATCACGACAAATCGGCCTGTCCGTGAGATTTGTCTGGAGAGGGGGCTTCTTAGTGAAGAAGAATTGGACCGAATTCTCTCCCCGAATGAAATGACGAACCCGGGAATTGCAGCTGCAGAACTAATCTTTGGGGAAGACACGGACAAGTAATGTCTATTTCGTGAATTGTGGAAAAATACTAGTAAAATTACAAGAAAAAAGATTGTCCCATTTGCTGGAATTTTGTATACTAATATCGACCTCCGGCAAGTGGGATTCATTTGAAGGGGGTACCGCATGAAACCTTTGATTTTAGCCTCACAATCTCCGCGAAGAAAACAATTGTTAGAACAAGTCCAACTTCCTTTTTCCATTCAAGTGAGTAATGTTGATGAAAATGTATTAGAAAAACTTCCTGAAGATTTAGTCGTTTCTTTAGCTTATCAAAAAGCAGCCGAAGTCTATCGTCAGTTTCCAACCCAAGTGGTATTAGGGGCAGACACTATTGTTACAGCAGGTGGTGAGATACTAGGTAAACCAAAAGATGCACAGGAAGCGAAGAATACGCTTCGGAAACTATCTGGAACTCTCCATCAAGTTCTCACCGGAGTAGCAATACTTTCGGAAGAAAAAGAAGTGACATTTGTGGAAAAGGCAGATGTCCAGTTTTTTTCCTTAACAGAAGAAGAGATTGAAGATTATGTGAAAAGTGGAGAACCTTTTGATAAAGCTGGAGCATACGGAATTCAAGGTATTGGTGCTACTTTAGTAGAGTCGATCCGCGGAGATTATTTCACGATCGTCGGTTTGCCAATTGCAAAGGTTGTTCGTGCATTAAGAGAATTTCCAATACAAAGAGACCCTTTTTAAAAAGGGAAATAGGCGGGTCATCATGTTCTGTCCCCCATTTCCTTTTCATGGGGGTCAAGAAAAGGAGATGTTGTCATTGATGAACATGATGATTCGAGATGTGCCCAAAAGTGAGCGTCCGCGAGAAAGGATGATTCGTGATGGGGCACAATCACTTTCAAACCAAGATCTTATTGCCCTCCTCTTAGGCTCCGGTACAAAAACAGAATCAGTTATAAACCTTGCAGCCCATGTCTTAAAACACTTTGATGGATTACGCCTTTTGAAGGAAGCGTCAGTAAAGGAACTCCAGGATATCAAAGGGATAGGGGAGGCAAAAGCAGTAACGTTAAAAGCAGCCTTAGAGCTTGGAAAACGGGTTCAACAATCCACCTTTGAAGACCGTTATACGATTCGTTCCCCGGAAGATGTCGCCAACTATATGATGGAAGAGATGCGACATTTGACGCAGGAACATTTCGTTTGCCTTTATTTGAATACGAAGAACCACGTGATCCACAAACAAACGATTTTTATAGGAAGTTTAAATGCCTCGATTGTACACCCAAGGGAGATATTTAAAGAAGCTTTCCGCTATTCTGCCGCCTCCATTGTCTGTCTCCATAACCACCCAAGTGGAGAAGTGGCACCAAGTCATGAAGATATGGAAGTAACAAAACGATTAGTTCAATGTGGTAAAATGCTTGGGATTGATCTTCTTGATCACGTTATTATCGGTGATCAACGATTTTGCTCTCTAAAAGAAAAAGGATATCTATAACTATCTCAATGGACTGCACCTTCATTGCCCCATCCCTTCAATAATTGGGAAAAACCAACTTTTTTTCAGTGATGTACATACGACCTTCATTATGGTAGGATGAAGTGAGGATTTTTTCTTAACTCTTGGAAGAGTAAATTTGATTTGATATAAGATGGAAAAAAAGGGGAGAAATTGGTTTAGAATGTAAACCATTTTTTTCTGTCAGTTCGTATGAAAAAGCTACTCATTCCGAAAAATATTGAGTATAATTAACGATATGAGTTCTGTTAATAACGAAGGGAGATTACATAGATGTTTGGTGGTTTTTCTAAAGATTTAGGAATTGATTTAGGTACAGCAAATACGTTAGTATACGTGAAAGGTAAAGGGGTAATTTTACGGGAGCCATCCGTTGTGGCCATCCGTTCCGATAGTGGGGCTATAGAAGCAGTAGGTAATGATGCTAAAAATATGATCGGCCGGACACCAGGAAATATTGTCGCCATTCGACCAATGAAGGACGGGGTTATTGCCGATTTTGATACAACAGCAACGATGATGAAACACTTTATTCGTCAAGCATTAAAAAACCGTTCCATTTTTACGAGAAAACCAAACGTAATGGTTTGTGTTCCTTCAGGGATTACTGCAGTAGAAAAAAGAGCAGTGGAAGATGCAACAAAACAAGCTGGAGCAAAAGAAGCTTATACGATTGAAGAACCATTTGCAGCAGCAATTGGGGCAGATCTTCCAGTTTGGGAACCTACAGGAAGTATGATTGTTGATATCGGTGGTGGTACTACGGAAGTCGCAATCATTTCTTTAGGGGGCATTGTAACCAGTCAATCTGTTCGCGTTGCGGGGGATGAAATGGACGATGCTATCGCTCAATATGTAAAGAAAAATTATAATTTAATGATTGGTGAACGTACAGCAGAAACAATCAAATTTGAGATAGGTTCTGCTGGGGAACCGGATATTGTGGATGAAATGGAAATCAGAGGTCGGGACCTTGTTACAGGTCTGCCAAAAACCATTACTATATCAGCAGATGAAATTGCAAAGGCATTATCGGATACCGTTGCAATGATTGTTCAATCGGTGAAAGATACATTAGAGCAGTCTCCTCCTGAACTGGCAGCAGATATTATGGATCGCGGAATTGTATTAACCGGTGGCGGAGCCCTCCTTCGTAATCTAGACCGTGTACTTTCGGATGAAACGAATATGCCAGTACTTGTATCAGAGAACCCGTTAGATTGTGTTGCAGTTGGAACTGGTAAAGCACTTGAAAACTTACATTTGTTCCGATCGAAGGCGGGAATCACTATGCGCTCAAACAGAAAAGGATAGTAGGTGTCGTCAATGCCATCGTTTTTTTCCAATAAGCGACTGATTGTCTTACTCGTTTGTATCATTATTTTAGTGGCACTCATTGGATATTCCATGAGTGAAAGACGTTCTCTAACTTGGCCAGAGCAGTTTATCACTGACAGTGTTGGCTGGGTTCAGTCCGCATTTTCCCGACCCGCTCATTTTGTAGCGGGTTTCTTTGAGAACTTGGATGATATGCGGAACTTATATGAAGAAAATAAAATATTAAAATCACATTTGGATGAGTATGCTTCCCTTCAAGTGGAATTAAATGACTTACGGAGGCAAAATGAGGAATTGAAAGATTCCCTCGGAGTACGGGATAATCTTTATGATTATACCGTCAGATCGGCCCTCGTTATTCACCGATCTCCAGATCGATGGAATGAATTTATCGGAATTAACAAAGGGGCACAGGATGGAATTGAAGAGAACATGGCAGTTATGACTTCTAAAGGACTGATTGGGAAGATTCATCAAGTCTCTCAATTTACCTCTACCATCCAATTACTTAGTGATCAAGCCAGAAATAATCGGATTTCTGCTTTTGTAGATTCAGATAATAAGATCAATGGATTTATCGAAGGGATCGACAGTGAAACTGGCTATCTACACTTTACGATGATTGATATTCGTGCAGAGCTTGAAGAAGGACAACTCGTCGTTACTTCCGGTTTAGGAGGTGTTTTCCCCGATGGTTTACTTATAGGGGAGATTATTTCCTTTGAAACAGATGAATTTGGATTATCACAAACAGCCTATGTAAAACCTACGGCTGACTTTTATAATATTGACTATGTTCTCGTTATAGAAAGCAGGGCCCCTACATTATCTCCTGAGATTGATCCAGATGTTGAGGGTGAAGAATCATGATCCGTTATTCCTTGTTTATTGCTTTATTTGTGTTGTTTATTGCGGAGGGAACGGTGTATCAGATCTTTGCACCAGATTTTCGTGGATTTGACTACTTACTCTTACCAAGGTGGGTTTTCGTAGTAATCATTTTCGCAGGGATTTATCGAGGGAGGGCGATGGCGACTCTTTATGGCATTGTTTTCGGGGTAATGTATGATGTCATCTTTTCATCGGTACTAGGTGTTTATACCTTTGCAATGGGTTTAATTGCTTATTTACTTTCTATTACACATCCGTTTCTTCAAAGAAACCTTTTGGTTGGAATTTTTACGTGTTTTACTGCCGTTGTGGTTTTAGAATATTTCGTTTATGGGATTATGCTGTTATTAGGTTTTACTACAATTCCACATGAGGAATTTTTCTACATTCGTTTCTTACCAACAGTTGCAATGAATGTTGGCTTTATTGCTGTTATCGCTTATCCGTTACGAAAGTGGTTTTATTATTTGAGACAAAAGCAAGAAGAACAATCGAAATTTAATTCTTAACAACTACTATTGTTCACAATTGAGGTGAGATTTCTTTGGTTAAAAATGTGAAAAAGCAAAATGTCCTCATTAAAGGAACCAAAAGCGGGCTCACCTTTATTTTAAATGACTTGTGCTCCTTTGAGGCATTACTTGAAGAGTTACAGGACAAGTTATCCGAAAGACCAAGATCCTCAATGGCTAATGAATCAGGTTTTGTCCGAGTGAAGCTTGTTACCGGAAAAAGATATTTAGAACGGGCACAAGTTGAACAGTTGGAAAAAACTCTGACAGATCATATCCATGCAGTAATCGATACAATTGAGTCCGATGTCCTGACTAAAAAAGAAGCAGAAGAACTTAGGAAAAATCAAGAAGTTAACCGTCTATTGAAGGTTGTCCGCTCTGGTCAGGTGGTGGAAGTGGTTGGAGATCTTCTCTTATTAGGAGATGTCAATCCAGGAGGCACAGTAAAAGCAACTGGAAATATTTATGTTATGGGTAAACTTCAGGGAATCGCCCATGCTGGTACCCAAGGGAACATTCAGTCAGTAATCTGTGCATCCCATATGTCCCCATCACAACTCCGGATCGCTGATGTTTTCCGTAGGTCCCCTGAAACAGAGGAGGAACAATCTCCACAAGAGATGGAATGTGCTTTCGTAAACGACGGAGGAGAGATAGTTCTAGATCGAATCCAACATTTGATCCATGTAAGACCTGATCTATCCACTATTTTTGAAATCTAATATTCTAGTAATAAATAGTAATGATATAAAATAGAAACATGATAGAATATATAGTAACAGAGATTTTAGAAGGTTAGAATGTTACTAAATAGGAGATTCTGGTACATATTTGAGTTCTGTTTGAAAGGGGAGAGTGACTTGGGAGAAGCAATCGTTGTGACATCAGGGAAGGGCGGAGTTGGTAAAACTACAACTACTGCTAACGTAGGAACAGCCTTAGCATTAGCTGGTAAAAAAGTGTGTTTAGTAGATACTGATATTGGTCTTAGAAATCTAGATGTAGTAATGGGCCTTGAAAACCGCATTATCTATGATTTAGTAGATGTAGTGGAGGGCCGATGTCGACTTCCACAAGCTTTAGTGACTGATAAACGGTTCGAATGCTTAACTCTCTTACCAGCTGCGCAGACAAAGGATAAGACATCTGTTCAACCACGACAAATTAAAGCGGTGGTAAATGAACTGAAACAAGATTATGATTATGTTTTAATTGATTGTCCTGCTGGGATAGAACATGGTTTTAAAAATGCCGTATCCGGTGCAGATAAAGCGATTGTTGTTACAACTCCAGAGGTTTCTTCTGTTCGTGATGCCGATCGAATCATTGGACTGTTGGAAAAAGAGGATATTGAACCACCTAGCCTTGTTATTAATCGTATTCGTCCTCATATGTCTAAGAATGGGGATGCGCTAGATATTGAAGAAGTAGTTACGATTTTGGCTATTGAACTTCTTGGGATTGTAGCCGATACGGATGATGTCATTAAAGCATCGAATCGTGGAGAGCCAATCGCAATGGACCCTAAAAATAAAGCAGCAATTGCATATAGGAATATCGCCCGCCGTATTTGTGGGGAGACAGTACCACTCTTATCTTTAGAAGACGACAGTAAACTTTTTAATAAAATGAAAAAATTCCTTGGTATTAGAGGGTAGATTATTTTAACAATCATTTGCACTTTTCAATATTTGAGGCTGGGACATAACTAAAGTGTTTAATCCAAAATCCGAACAATACACAATCATAGCGAAGGAAATTTCCGGAGCTAATGATTGAATCAACTGTCATTTCGTTCGGATTATTCAGTGATAAATACACTTTTGTCCCAGCCTTTTTTTGCTCGGAAAAAATATAAGTTTTGGCACCTTCGGATATGCTTCGAGTTGCCTCGACGGACAGGACGTCCTAATATCGGGCATGCCACAGGACGTGGCGTTTTGCCCGATGGACGGACAGGACGTTCTAATATCGGGCATGCCACAGGACGTGGCGTTTTGCCCGATGGACGGACAGGACGTCCTAATATCGGGCATGCCACAGGACGTGGCGTTTTGCCCGATGGACGGATAATCATCAGAGCGATGCTTGTAGAGGAAGAGGCACTGCCCTACGCTCGTGTTCATAGGCGCTTGCGCTTTTCTTTGTCTAGCTCCAGCGCCTACTCGCATGGGAACTGAAAAAGTGGTGCTTTTCCACTTTTACAGTCCCTAAGCA
>NZ_JAHQCS010000057.1 GCF_019042215.1 Evansella tamaricis
AAAAAAAACTTGGGTGGAATAAATAACACCAAATGAATTTATGGGTTATAATAGACTTATAAAAGATAAGAGTTGGTGTTTATTTATGCGTACAAAAAATCGACTAGAAGCTAAAGATTCTAAATACTATAAGCCTGAAATAACTCACTGTCCTAAGTGTAGTGAGAAATTAGTTTATTGCCATCCTGTATGGAGAAAAACAATTTCAACCTTAGAGGGTGAAGTTAAAGTTATTAACTTGGGTTATCGGTGTGATAACGAAACATGTTCAAATGATACGACCTATCGGTCGGCACAAGCTGAACATATAAGTATGAAACATATTACGTATGGTATGGATGTCATTGCCAATATTGGATATTTGAGATTTCAAGAACATAAAACCCGAACAGAAATTATGGAGATATTAAACGAAAAACAAGTAAAAATCTCTGACAGGCAAGTTCAGAAATTATATGAGAGATATGCATTATTACTTCGTGCAAATGCTAAAGAAAATGCCGAAGGTATTTTAAATCACGTTGTAAAAGAACATGGTGGGATTATTCTTTCCATTGATGGCGTACAGCCAGAGAAAGGAAATGAAACATTATATGTCATCCGCGAAGTTCTAAGTGGTACAGTCTTAGCAGCGAAAAATCTTAAAAGTAGTGCCTCAACAGAGTTAATGGAGTTAATTAAGCCTGTAATGGATTGGGGATTTCCGATCCAGGCATTTGTAAGTGACGGACAACAATCTATTCGATTAGCTATCGAAAAATTAGCTCCTACTATTCCTTATCAATACTGCCAGTTCCATTACTTTAAGGATATTGCCAAACCATTGGTTGAGAAAGACCGCAAATTAAAAACAAATATTAAAAAGAAGCTACGTGGTATACGTGCAGTAGAACGAAAAATAGATCAAATGGGCACCAAGACACATGAAGCAGAAATAGCTGAGGACTATATCGCAGCTATTCGTTCTGTACTTCTTGATGATGGAAAGCCTCCCTTTGACTTACCTGGAATGAGAGTATATGAACGTTCAAAAGCTATAAAGACCTCGATGGAAAAATGTCGAGATAAAAAAGGGGACTACTCTACTTGAAATGCTTATCAGAATAATCAGTCATTTTGAAGATTTTCAACAAGATTATGAGCTTGTTTGTCGTTGGTATACCAGATTTCAGAGAATCGCTACAATTATGGAGCCTTCTGATAATAAAACAAGTAACTGGGTGGAAAAAAGGTTAGGACATTACCTTAATCAGATTAAATCTAGTTTGAAGAATGAGTGTGACAGACCGTTTTTAGAGAACTTATTAAATTACAGTAAAGGGTTCTGGAAGGGATTGTTTGCCTGTTATGATAACACTCTTATTCCAAGAACAAACAATGATTTAGAATTGTTTTTTAGAAGAACCAAGCAGAAACACCGACGGATTACAGGTAGTAGAACATGGAACCGTTACATCATAAGACATGGAGAAAATATTGTATTTGCCGACAACACCAAACAGGAAAGCTGTGCATTACAAGCAATACAAAATGTACCATATGATCGCTATCAACAAGAATCGTCCACATGGACGAAACGAATTTCTGAACATACTAAACAGAGAAGATTTAAGAGAGACCCAAATGCATATTTAATCAACATTGAAAAGAGATGGAGAGAGAACAACTAACTTATTGTGTTAGTTGTTCCGTCTAAGAAAAAAAAAACACACTAGTAGTGTGTCTCATTCATGTTTAAATTGGCGCGCCCTAGAGGATTCGAACCTCCGACCTACAGTTTAGGAATCCGATGGTTAAGCTATTTTTGAATAAAGTCTGTTTTGATTAATTGTGTTGTATTTGCAATTATTTATGACTGATTTGATAGGTTAGGATAATTTATTTTTAATTCAAGTTAAATTCTACCCCATTTCTGCCCCATTTAACAATTAGCTGCTTTTTTTGGTTTCTTCTTATCTGGTGGCGGGGTCATATGGATTACAAATGGAGTTTGTGCTTCACCACCTACTCTTAATACATTAATAGCATGATACTTTTTAAGGCTGAGAGCTTCTTCTACTGTGATGGGAGATATCTCCTCTTTAAGGTCCTGGTATGTTTTCTTTGAAGATGGATAGAGCGTGTAATTGGCACCAGCTGCTTTAATGATCTCTGCAAGATCTCGCGGTATCTGTTCCCATGAGTGGAACATAAACACATATTTCATTCTCCAGTATCGAGATTCAACTACCGCATTCTTCCACGTCTTAGCACTCTTTATAAATTGGTGTGGTTCGTCGTAAACAATAGAGAAAGGAAATCGATTCTTTTCCTCACGTAATGACATGGCCAGATCTATTTTTGTAGTGATAAGATTAACGATAAGTTGTATCTGAGTTTTATCCAGCTCGGATTTTGGCACATCAATGATAATGGCCTGCGGTTTACTCATGAGCTCCACAAAATCAATACCCTCGTCTGTTTCCATACATTGATTTAGATAATCATCACCTAGAATCGTATCCATACGGTTATAGATCGGCGCTAATACTTGCCCTCTCTTTCCGTCACTCATATTGCATAGGTCCAGTAACGTGTTTTTGTGCATGGGGTTGTTTAACCCCTCAGCTACCTCCTTGGTATACTCTTTATCTTCTAATATCTGAATAATCTCAGATAGTTTGCCAGTCTTCATCCCCATTACTGCAGCACGGATATATCGAGCCGTTTGTGCTCCGGTACCGTCATCCACAACTGATTCGAAAAAGGATAAAACAGCATTGGCTAGCTTGTTGTTACTGTTATCCGAATGAAACACCTCGCGCCAGTCTAAGGAAATTGGAGTTTTTCCTACATCAATTTTAACAATCTTATCCTCTGGTAATCCTGCCTCTAGTTGTCTTCTAATCTGATAATCTTTTGGATCGATTCCAAGGGCACCATACCCAGCATTCACCATCTCGACCATGTGTGTAGCTCCGAATCCTTCCGTCTTACCGGATCCCATGGAGCCTATGACAACATGAGGTAAACATAATTCATCATGGTTAGATGTCGGAAAGTAAACAATCTCATTTCCTTCTTTTGTTTCTAGTGTACCTAACTCTAGACCACCTTTTTTGAGTGTAGATGATACTTTTGTTTCAATGTTCTTATTTACATTTAAAACGTCTTTATATTTCTCTTGTAGCTCCCTAGTCGGCAATTGCGTCATTTTCCCTATTTCTCTTACACTAACCAGGTTCACATCAGGGTCATTTAATGTGCGCTGAGATAGCTTAAGATCATTCATTTCCCTTCTGACAGTCTCTTTCCTACCTTTTAAATTAATCTTCACTGGCTCAAGTTCGTTATCATGACCTATCTCTCCATAAGCGTTAGATAGTGCATTTCCAATAAGTTGTTTTCTTAGGTTATTATCTGAGTGTGCTGCAACTCTTACTCTGCTCCTGAAAACTCGATCATATAGCTTCTTGGTGGATGGATCCTTACCCACTTTTTGCTCGAACAGGAGTGGCCGGTCAATGATCTTATTTTCTTTAGCCTTCTCATTATCCTTTTTGTAACCAGCGAATAAGGTATTTTCAAAGGCTGTTATCGTATCTTGAATAAGACTAAATACTTCATTCATAAAGCCAATAACTCCACTGGATAAAGCCCTTCCGGCTACCTTAGGAGATAACCGGGCCCTGTGAATCCTTTTACCCTTATCAAGCTTTTCCTTTGCATATGATGAGATTTTGAGCCACTTATCATGCTCCATGACGTCACTACTAATAGATAAACGAGCGTAATCTCCCTTTTCCATATCCTCTGATACACTTAACAGAGTAGCGATAGGAGTAGACTGATCATTGGCATCCGTATTTTGACTAAAGATGTCGTGATCTCGGTACCGTAATTCGTAGATATCTGATTCTGCAGGGACTTCTAATTCTTTCCGATCCACCTCTTTCATCTTCACCTTCAACTTATTTTCAAAAGTATCCTTTAACTTCTTATGCCATATACTAGTCGTGGAGAGGTAGAACTGGACCTTATTATTACGGTACACAATGTCGTACCAGATAAGGTCCTTTTCTCGAAAATAGACCTTTTTATTTTCTTTATCAAAAGTTAATCGAGATCTAACGCTGCTGTTAACCTCATACATCTTATGGAGCAACCGCCACATCTTTTGATTGGTACCATTTACTACTCCGGTACGAGGGATGATCTCATATGTGATCATTTCATTTTTATTGACCTCAAAGAATTTACGCCACGGTATCACCCGAAGATTATCCATAGGACACCTCCAGTAATAGCAATTCCGTAGTAAGATAAGAATTTAAACATGCCTGTGACCATCACCGTCACTCCAAATAGGATGGTTACACATGTCAATATCTCTGGAGCTATGCTATATAGTGCTTCATAAGTCGTAGTTAATCCGTTCCCAATATGATATTGAAGGCTTTCCCACATCGAATCCCAAAAGTTGCTCATCATTTGTCCAGGTATGGTCTCTGTCCCCTCTGGATTATAGTTATCTATACTCCCTAAGTTATCCCACCAGTCTTTGATGCTTTGATGCACATCACTTCTGTACTTGTCGTTAAGGATATATGATTCATCATATATTTTTTCGAAAAACCCCTTTTCGTTCGTCACTTGGATTAATGGTTCATAATCGCTTGCGCGTCGAAATGTCATCGTGTAGTGTTCGGCCACGGAAGTTTCCCCCTCTCATGTTCGTACCATCGACGTAAGATAACGTTTAAACAATAGATCAACATGAGTTTTGTCATCATGGTTACAACCTCCCGTCAGGAGTAAGATCTGCTAGCCAATCTTTTATCTGCAACGAGTGACGGGCGATTAAATACCCACTGGACCCACCTATTAGCATTTCGATTGCTTTTGTCCTGTTACCGAACATCCATGATGCGCCAGCAAAAACGATCACACCTACCAGGAGCCAATCAACAATACGGAAAAAGTCTTTTACCACACGATCAAAGGACATCGTGCCATCTTCTTCAATCGCTTGAGCACCTGCTACTTGAGGTGCTAACACTAGCCAAATTCCTCCGGCCACACTCATAAATTTTAAATCTTTACGGTTTTTCATTTCGGACGGAAGTGCTCGACGTACATCCCTGTTCATAAACTCGCTGATTGACATAGTTGTAGTTCTTCCCACCTTTATAAACCTCCCTTTATTCAGATAGCATATATAAAACATATTGCGTGGCAGTTTCTAGGTTAGATTCTGTTGTTTCAACCCCTCCAAAAAACACATGACCATCTGCGGCAGCATCTAAAGCAAATACAACACTCTCAAAGATAGTAATACCTACCCCACTATCCTTTTCTTCGTAAGTGATGTAAAAAACTTCATTTTCCATACATAATAAACTCCCTTCTGATCCAAAATAAGAAAAAACTAATTACAAAGAAGGTGACCGTACATGTTTATCACTGCATTTATCGTAGGTGCTGCTATTGGTACCGCAACACTTGTATTATTCTAAAAAGGAAGACACATCTTCCAAATCATTGTTGTCTACCTGGGGTGCATTCTCCACAATTTGCACTCCATCTTTTTTGTTCATCTCAGCATACAACCATCTTTTTACTTGTTTCGAAAAATTAAAGGTGTACGTAAACTCAAATAGTTTTTTCTCCTGCTCATCCTCCAGATTAAAACTCACTAGTCGAGGTTTTCTCATCGGAATAACCTCCGGGCAATTTCGTAATTTCCAACAGAGTTTGCAAAAACAGGGTGTAATTCTTTTGACACTAAGTTTTCCGTAGTTATACGCGGTCTAATAATATGAGTGTTTTGGTAATAGTCCGAAATGACGTTGTACGCCTCAAATGCACTACCGCCACAAATAAATACAACATCATCACGTCTCCACCGTAGTTTTGTTGTAGCACGGACATTAGCCATCGCCAAATCTTCGATATTAGAAGATACCGTGTTTGTACCGAAGTTAAAGGTATCAGAACCTTTTTTGATTAGCTTACCGTCATGGATGGTAATTAAGTTGGATGTTCCACTACCGATGTCGATGATTCTAATTGTAGGATATCGGTCTCTTACTTTCTTAGGGATTGCCCAGTATGCCGATGCCCCTTCAGCTGCAACACCAACATCAGATATAGTAAATTGTGTGGTGGTTTCATTGATCGTTATTCTGTGGTGACCGATAAGCATTTGTTTGATCTTGGATTTTTCCTCATTATTGTGTTTTTTTACTGGCTGGCCAACAATACACTTCACGTTACCGAGGATTTCCTGTTGAGCTAACATGACCAGGATTCTAATTTTGGCATCGGTGTGAGCTTTCGTATCACCGAACATCGTTGCTGTTTCCCCAAACTCACTAAATTCGTTTTCAAACTGTGCCAGCGTTCCAAAAAAATACTTCCTTCCTTCGTACTCCACAATTAAATCGTGTGTTCCAAACGTCTCTTCACCAAGTAAATTTTCACTGTACGGTGCAACATCTGAAGGTATCATAAATTCCCCATTCGACCCCATTAGCTTACTTTGATAGTTACCTGGATCCACTCCAAAAATCATTGATCATCACTCTCCTTTCTTCGAAGTATATACAACCGTATATAAAATGTCGGTTCCAAGTTGGAACTGTATATACGATTGTTAATACATATGAGGTAGTGATTGTCTAACTTATCTCGTCCATCGAAAAAAATATTTATTTAGCTTGGTCTTTTTTTGAAGGAAAAAAGAAATGAGTATAGAAAAGCATTGATAGAGGTGATTGAGATGTCGGTTAGGGGTTATAAATGTAGATTACGAGTGATTTTAGCGGAGAAGGATATAAGACATGGGGTATTTGCGGAAAAAGTGGGGATAGGATCAAGTACTTTGAGTGCAATTATTAACAGTAAGCGGCTGCCTTCTTTTGAGTATACATATGCTATTCTGGCAGAACTGGAAATGAAGATCGATGAGGTCTGGGTGATGATAGAGAATGAGGCAAATTAGAGGAATCTCAAATTTCGCTACCGCTTGCCTTCGCTACGCTATAAGCGAAATTTTATGATTACTATATTCATACGCGGAACAGAAGACTTTAGAACAAAAAAAGACCCCTAATAGGGGCAAATACACTATATGTTCTCTGGGTTGAGTAATTGAATTTGTTCCTTTTCTGTTTGTAGACTCTTGATCCACATATCTACTAACTGAACACCATTAATCAGTTCAACGTTTATTCCTTCAGCGTACTTCTTTGCATTCTCTGTAAAATCAGACACACTAACAACAATTCCAGCATCAGCACCGTGCTTAACCATATTTGAGTGTACCTTCGCAATAGGATCAAAGGGTTGGTTGCTTTTTTCACATTTCACTTGTATATAAACCACTTTATCACCGATACGATGTTCAATATCAACACCATAATCACCAGACCCAGAAGTTACACAGGCACTCCCACCATACAATCTTTCGTAAATTCTCGCCACAAAATCTTCGAAGTCATGCGGCTCTTCCCTTAGAAACATCTCACTTAGCTTTTCATCTATAGGGTTACCTTCCTTGTCATATTCCTTTTTCCTAAATCGACTGTATAAACCCATAGCAAGTGTTCTTCTTACATCTTGATTTCCTTTAATTTGATCTGAAACCATCGAAAACAGCTTTTTATTCTTGGTATTTACAATCCATAAATGGACTGATGCGACTAACAAAATAATGACAGCTGCTATTTGTAGTGCTCCCATTTCCATCACCTCAATCACATTATTTTCAAAAAAGTGTTGAAATAAACTGAAAAAGAGATAATAATGAAAAATTTCATAAAATTTATACTTTTTAGAAGGATTTACCAAGATACTAGAGAATACAAATTATATACATAAAAAAATTGTTGAAAATACAGAAAAAGGCACACATATAATTGTGGGACTCTTAATAGTACTGCAAAATATATTCTGGATAAACCATTCTATATAGGGGGAGAATATTTTGTTATCACTATCGACACTAAGAAATATTTTTAAAAAGGATTTTGAAGCATTTTTTCGACAGTACGAAGTAAAAAAAAGATCAGTACGGATTCAACGTAATCAAAATCAGGATTTATACATCCCTATAAAGCGTATGATTGATCAGGAATTAAGATCTGGAGAATCTTTTTCCATTAATCAATTAGATACTTTTCTTTATGATCAATTATTCTATTCTAACAACAATTGGCATTATATATATGAATATGATGAGATTTGTTTTGAAGATCGCCACTGCTTAACCGAAGTAACTGAGTTTTTCGAAAAATATAAGGATGAATTTCTAACAGATCAACTACTAACGCACAATATATCCAATGAGACAATGGTGTTATGTACAACAAGGATTGAAAAAGAAAATGATATACCTAAATCAATAAACCTTTTATTTAAAGTCGGGACAGTATTTATAGACAACTCACACCAAAATCTCTTCTGTGGTGTTACAATAGACTTAGAAGGAAATTTAATTATAATTAAATTTAATTACAACTTGTTAGAAAATTATGAAGACGATCCAATGGATGTTATTTCTAGTTTAAAAGAAATCTTAAATGGGCAAGAAGAAAGTAACTATGATTTCTTTAAACAACTCGGTTTAAATGTAATAGGTTTTTCTGAAGAAACACCAAAAAAGTTAATTTCTACCTTATTTAAAGAACTAAGTTCAGAAGCCGAAGAAATACTAAATTCAGAAGTCCCACCATCAACAGATAATGATATAAAGGATTTTCTAACTGAAAAAGATTTGCCATGTAACGAAGATTATATACAACAAATAAAATCTGTGATCTTTCAAGAAATAGCTCAAAGATGTGCAAATACAATGTTTAGAAGTGGATGGGTTTTCCGTTTTATTTTTCGAGAAGGTCAATTTACGCGAGCGTCCTCTAGAACGGAAAATAGAAGCCCAATTTATGGATCAAAGGTTTATTGGCATTTAAAAGAACTAATATTTAAGAATAACGAAATGTACGAAGCAGGATTTTTTTGGTACCTCTCAGAACCGGATGATGAAGAACCAAAGTATGTTGATGTGAGGTTCGAAGCAAGAAGTGATGCTTTAATAACTCATTATTACTATAAGATGAGAGGCCCAGATAGAAAGGAGAAGGAGGAATTTGTACTACGAAAAATTAGAAAGTATTTTCAGGAAAATGAAGATTGAAGATTTGTTTTCAGGAGTAACAATCGGATCTGTAGATAGCTTTATTCGGAAAACAGTAAAGACTGGTATGATTTATCATAGTCCATACAAGTTTGCTTTAGACAACAATATAACTGTAAATGAAAGTGTTAAACTGTTTATGTTTCTAACTGGTGATGATGGTTTATTTGACACATTATTTTATTTTGAGTGCTCAAGGCCTTCTTGCCATAGTAGTAGGGTTTACTTTGAGAATATAAATGAAATGACACTTGTTTGTGATGAATGTGAAACTGTGTATGAGTTAAAAACAATTAAACCTTATATTAAAGTGTTGTTTAAATTAAAAGATGGAATCGTTATTCCAAATACATCACGATCAGTACAGAAACATGATCCTAATTCTACTCTTCAAGCTCTAGAAGGGTTGCCTGATCATTTAAAGTTCGAATCCCCTTCATCTTTAAATAGAAATTTAGAATCCAGACTTAATGTAGATGAAGGGGATAACCTAAAAGGAATTGATATCACTCTCGCCATTGAAGAAAATTTTGACAAAAACAACAATCCTATTAATGGTGCAGTCGAGGATTTTAAACAAGCATTTAGGGAGATTAATATGTAAATGAAATCAAATTTTATGTATTATGTTTGTGTAAGTTGGGGTTTTAGTATAGGCATTGTTTCTTCATTATTTATTTTTATGTATCTTTTCCCAGGATTATTAATTAGACCCATTGATACATTATTAACTGCTATATTAGGAATACTTGGAACTGTTATTGGAAGCTTTATCGGTGGCTTTATTGCATACAAAATAGCAGTATCTCAAACTAATTCACATTTTGATATGGAGATCCAAAACAAAAATAATACACAGAGAAATATTTATAATAGAACTTATAATGAAATTAAAAATAACTATGAAAACATTAAAAAACTTAATGAGCTGTTGAAAAGGGTAGAAGGTGGATTCCATAGCATATCCGCTGAAATATCAAAAGGAAATAATGAAATAATTGAAGGAATTATGGTACACATTAATCAAATAGATGCGGATTTGCCGCTTAAGTTAAGTGAAAACTTAGAGTTTGAAAAACATTACCACCTTCACAAGAGTATTAATTTATTAACAAGAACCAAATCAATCGGTCAATTATTAATTAATCAGCGCGTAAATGAATACATTGAATATAATTTAAAGAAACTATTAGAAACAAGTGATTTGTTTCTCAGTATTTTTGATAAAACACCTAATTAGAGTAATAATATAAGTTATCCCTATGTCCATAAATGGACATTTTCTTTTTGAACACAATAAGAACATACGTTCTTAATATGAGGAGCTAAAATATGAACCGTGACCGTGGAACAATCAAATGGACAGCTATGATGCTACCAGAACATGTTGCGATGCTTAGGGATCTTGAGTATAGACAAAGAAAGCAACCTAAACCAGAAGTTGATTTACAACAGTTAGAAGAATATGAATTTATTATTGCTGAATCACTCGAATATCAGAATGATCTTACCTTCAAGTACTGGAAGAACGGATTTTATGAGAAATTTACTGGAAGAGTACAGTTTGTAGATCCTGTGACAAAGAGACTACATGTCATAAACGATCAAGATGAGATCGAGTACATTCCAATAGAAAACATAACTTCTATAATTTGACACATTTTTACAATATTTATCCATTATTTTGATGATATATTGAATACAGGAGCAGTACGTCATACTACTGCTATCCTCCTACAATAAGGGTTACATTGCACGTTTTGTAACTCTTTTCATTATGTATCCCTATCTTTGAAAGGGTGAAACCATGAGAGGACCAATCTTTGGATTTACGGTTAAATGCAACTGGTGTGGACATAGTAGAGTACTTGAAGGGAGTTTTTGATCCTTACACTGACAACATGGCCATTTACATAAATTTTCAAAACAAGATTACGATCGATTGTCTTATCTATAAGGCGAATGAGGTGGTTAGTGATTTAGAAGGTCTTAACTGTAGCTAATTGGAGTGATTCCTTTGGAGAAAAAGTACCTGGTTAAAATTGTATATAACGATGGAAGAAAGAATTGTTTCGATTCCAACATAGATCCACGAAAGAAAGTAACTTACCTTTACGGGCGATCTTTCATCACTGGAGATGGATTTCTTGTTTTTACTGACGCGATAAAAACAATGGAAGTTATTGAGAATAAATAGGATAAAAAGGCAGGGGCGATTAAACCCCTGCTTTTGTTTTATCCAAACATATGACTCCAAGTTTGTGGACCGACAATACCATCCACTTTTAACTTGTTTTTGCGCTGATAAGACTTTACAGCATCGGCAGATATCGGACCATAAAAACCGTCTGCAGTTGCACCTACTACCCGTTGTACAGCTCGTACATCGTTGCCTTGTAACATAGGAGACCTGTTTGATAACAAACGAGAGTACTTTGGTAACACTTTTGCAAGCTCTGCTAACGTTTGAGGTCCTACGATACCATCAACTTTGATTTTACGTCGCGCCTGAAAAGCTTTAACGGCATCCTCCGTCTCGTCACCAAAACGTCCGTCTGCTCCAAACCTAGGCAAGCGTTCCCCGGCTGCTAGTAGTTTATTTTGTAAAATACGGACATTGTCTCCTTTGTCCCCTTTGCGGATCAATCCTGTGGATGGTGCTGGTTTAGGTTTGTTGTTGGTTTGCTTAGGCTTGTCTACTACTTTTTTATTTAAAATAGCCTCAATCAGATCTTTGGCCACTTGGTCATAATTGGCTTTAAAGTGATCCATGTTTGCCTTGCTAGTGATAAATCCTAGCTCACACAATCGGTACGGGATGCGACGGTTATTAAACACATTTAGATTTAGCAAGTTGTTTCGTTTGCTAAACATCACTCCGCCACGTAAACCAAAGTGCTTATCAATCATAGCACCTAGTCTTTTGTCCATTGCATCTGGTGTTTTGCTAGAGTGGATGATGATATGACCTCCGCCTACTGTAGATGGAGCATCTAAGTGTAACTCGATGATCTCGCTATACCCATTAACACGTTGAGCATCCCGATTAGCAAACATATTTTGCTCGTAAAAATCAATGCTACTGTCCGCATACTTTTTTAATGACGTTAAAAAAGGACCCCTTAGCCAATCGGCTTCGGTAGTCCCGTTCCCCCCCGCCCCAGGATCCCAACCTCCGTTACGGTCTGGACCATGACCTAATGCAACTAATTTTTTACTCATGATTCTTCTCCCCTTTCAAAATTTCGACCCCTCGTTTAATTTGCTCTGGCACTGGTATTCCAGCTTTACCGGCATTTTCCGTGATACTTAAAATCTCATTCGCAATGTAGAAAAACACGGCCGCACTAAATATAATTTGCTCTTGTCCTAATGCCTGGTCAATCAAATGAGCCACACTCACGATGGCAAAGATAAAGATTTTTTTAGCTATACCCTTAAGTCCAATCTCGCTCTTTAGAGCACCTTTGACATAAGCAGCAATCAACCCCGTGACATAATCCAACACAACAAACGCCAGTAATAGTCCTAACAAATGCGACCAGCCCCCAAACATAAAGGTAACGAGAGCTGCAGCACCCGCCACGACAAATTTAATAATCGTTTCTAACATTTAATTTTTCTCCCTTCTCTTTTTAAAAATAAAAAGCCCCTCACAAGAAGGACTTAACAACCCATATCATCAACAACCACAACGGTACGCTCAGTATCAATCCCCAACAACATCCGATTATAAATTTTCCGTCATCCATACACACCACCCTTGATTGAGACATAAAAAAAATACCCTATTTCCCCGTTTCCGGTGGATATTCCACATTCTCTTCTTCACCTTCTGGTACTGGATCTTGATCTACATCATTAATATTTTCCTCCGCTATTTCTTCTGTAGTTTCTTCCGGACCTTCCGGATCTTCCGTTAACTCAGCCTCTTCTTTTTCTGCCTGTAATTCCATTTCGTACATATCCAGCGCACCAAGGCTTGCCCTCAGTTGTGCAGCCTCTTGATCAAGCCTGTACATTTCTGCCTCTATCTCTACCAGCCTTGATTGTATTTCTCTTTTAATAGACATATAATCCTCCTATTTTGATCTACGCCATGAGCCTCCTGCACGCACCCACACTGCGATAGCTTTTCGCCATGAGCCTGATGCGCGGATCCAGTTTTGTCCTTTTCGCCATGAACCTGATGCGCGGATCCAGTTAACCCCTCGAGGGATATCATCGAGATCCACTGTACCACCAGCAGATAAACGACCCATCCATCCGGAGCTTAACGTGACGTTAACATCAAACCATGCATCAAAACGGCACCTCTTTTTTCCATCACTATCGTGACTGACGTTGATCGTCCTTGTGTGTAATAAGTAGCGACCTGCACCTCCATTTACGCCACTGCCATAGGACCAATTGCTGGAGCTACCGTTAATCGTTGTGTTCCCATTTTTGTTTGCGCTAAAGTTCAATCGACCAGAATCCCTTATCCTGAGGTAGACCCTAGCCGTAACACTGGATCGGTTATTATCTACATCAGGAGTGGATGTCCACTCGATTTCAATGCGGTAATACGTTCTGGTGTAACTTCCGGTTATCGTCCCACTTGCCATCACTTACCCCTCCTAGTATTGGATGTAGATGTCTCCATTACTTCCACCACTAGGGTTGGATGTGCCGTAACTGATATTGCCTGTGTGGACACTCCTGCCACCAACACGTATGTCACCATCTACATTTAACCGTATACTCCCGCCACTTGAGGCGCGGATCCAAAAGTCCCGGTTGTTAGCGCCTGTGTCTAGCTCCAGCGCCCACTCATAGTTATTAACCGACCCATTTTTTATCAATGACATCTTATTGGTGCGGTTTCCACCTCTTATGGCACTCAACTCTAGAGCTGTCGCATTACCAGAGATGGCTCCTAGGGTCCCGGAAAACTCTGCTCCTGTCAGGCGAGCAAACGCACTGGCGTGATACCCATCCAACAAATCTGCATTTAGACCGGACCCATGGCCGTGGACCGTCTTTAATTTATCTAGTACACTTTGACCAGTAAATTGAGAGGTGGACAGCTTTTGACCAATCGACTGAAAAGCGTCCGCAAGCCCCTGCTCGATCCGATTAAAATCAGAAATGGCAGGGAATTTGTTTGTAGGTCCCCAAATCTTCGGTTCGTAAGCCATGTATCATCACCTACCTTCAAAATAAAAAGCCCACCGAAGTGAGCTTGATCTAATCAAACTTAAAGATTTAGGTTCATTTTTAATTCTAGTGTGCAATGGTTGTGCAACCATCCAAAAGTTATATAGCTTATTATTAAAAATTTTTCATCTAATGTATTAGAATTTAAGTTCTTCCTAACTTCTTTAGGGATTTTGTTTTTTATAGGTTTTAAACTAAAATCATCCAAATTTATATTTTCGAAATTAAAATCTAAATTATGTGAACATCCATTACGTATGCCATTCAATATCTTGAGGTTCTTATAAAGTGCCTCTTCTATTAGGTTTAAGTTAAATACCATTAATAATTTTGAAGCATAATTCCATTCTTTTAATTGCCCTGAGGTTTTAGTTTTTTCTTCCAACAGTTTGTTTAGCCAACTTTCAGTAAAAAGATGCACCGTTACAATTCTTGCTATTGGATCATTAATCTTCTTAAACCTTTCGATAAATTTTGATCCTATATTTTTTGTTCTATCGTCCAAAACAACCCCTCCTTTTAAAATATATAATTCGTTGTAATAATTGGAAAGCCTCTTATTTATTCCAATTATTTGTAGGAATGTAAAAAGATTTGTTGAATTACATAGAATATAGGAGGTGATAATTATGGATTACAAATTTAGTAAAATAGCAACTGAACTTGTTGATGAATACATGGCAACAATAAAAGATGTAAAAGATGAAAAGACTTACCAACTTTATGAAACAATGATAAAACTCAACGCTGAAATGACAGCAAAAGCACTAGAAAAGTATGATGCTATTCAAAAAGAACAGCAATAAAATACTATGATGTTGAAAGATCCCCACAGACTTCATTCATTGTGAGGATCTTTCTTATAAAGGACTGATTAACATGAATAACCTCAAAGATGTAGAAGATGCGCTCCGTTTTAAAGTAAGAGCAGCTCACTACCACAAAATAATGAGTGAGCGTGCCGGCATGAACAATATAACAAATTATGAAGAATTCAATGTTTCAGCTATGGAATTTACAGCTATGATGAGTACGCTTCATTCTATTTTAGATATAATCGCTCAATGGATTAATCAAAAATACGAACTGAAAATACCTAATTATGACGTTAGTTTTAAAAAAATCATAAATGATGTAGATGACTATGCTTTAAAAATGAAAATAGTTAAGCTGAAAGAAGATTCGGTTTATCTGGATGATTTCTGTAATTATATTAAACACAGAAATATCGTTAGAGTTAATCATCAATGGTATTTTGTGTCACCTTTTCAGCCTGCAGTATTACAAACTATTGAATCCTTTAAGAAATCTAAAATTAAACACCCTGAAGAAAATCTATATCTCCAGAGGGATAAACAGTTTGAATTGATCTACAGTGCAGTAATTGAAATTACTGGATTGCATATTACTTTAGCTAGTACTCGTTTATCCTAATTTTATTTTCGCAATGCGAACATTCGATATTTGCGCCATCATCTCCAACAGGACCTATAGAAACCAGTATTTTATCACTGGAGTATATAGACCCTGTTTTTAGCCAGATTGATTACACTTCACCGTAAAATCTTTAGACAAAAAATACACCTCCTAGGGTGTTTTTGTATTCCAAGATACCGAGCCTATGAGTTAGTTGGGTTTCTTATCGTTCTAATTCGTATAGTTCCGCTTCTTCAAAAGTTACTATTTTACGATAAATAAAAATTTCCTCGTCTTCTGTTTTACGATTACTCCAAAATGTCCAGCCTTCCATATGATCTACAAATTCAGTGCTTTCTTTATAAATTACTGTTTTCCCTTGATCTCTCAAATTTTCAAAATCACTTAGATTAACAGGAAATATCAATATTTTCACCTTCTTTCAATTAAAATATCCAATGTGCATTTAATTCACTGTCTACTCCTTGCACCCCTTCAAATAAACCAGAAATGTCCAAATTTATCCGTATGCGTGGATAAGGTAAGATTGGCACATGCAGACGTTGTTGACTCTCTGATGTTTCGCCTTGAGCGGTCGGATAAAAACTGATCATTTGCAATGATTGTCCTGATGGTAGAGTAGTCCAGTTTGTAAATGCGGCATGAGATGTGTGATATATTGATAAACTATCTACAATAAACATCCTCAATCTAAAACCTTGATTGCTGTTAAATGTACCACTTATTCCGTGTACGGTGTGTACCATGATTATTCCTTTTGCACCCTCTGGAGGAGTAATCACTATTGGGGTCGCAGAATTTTTGCGGATTGATCTTGGTAATATACTAGAAGTTTCCGTGCTTCTACTTCTAATTTTTAAAGACTCACTTTCTTCAAGATTACTCCCAGTTACTTGGGTTTCTGTCTGCACTTTTGTTGTCCCGTCCACAATCCCTTGTATCAGGTTTTCGAGGATGCTGATTTTGGAGCTTATGTCCTCGTCACTGACCTGTAAGGTTGTATCTAGACGGGATCTTAAATCCTCCGCGACCGTTTGTAACTCATTGATGGCAGCAATGACGAACTCTATTTGACTATCTGATACATTTTGAACACTAGGAAGGTTGCCGATGTTCACTTCGCCATCGACTGTCTGGGTATCTGGAAGATTAGCAATGGTCACTTCGCCATCGACCGTCTGGACACTCGGTAAGTTATTAACATCCACCCCTAAATCGTTTAGTGCAGCAACAATCTCCCCTAGCTTTTGCCTCATGGTTAAAAACTCATTATACATTTGTTCTGCATAGATTAATTGTTCTGCATAAATTCCTTGGCTCATGCGATCACCTCTTTCACTATACTTTTCATAATCTTAAATCGACCTGTCTCAACCGTGTATCGTCTCGTGGCAATGTCTTGCACTAACAATTCTGTTGGATAAGTACCCTCCGCTTTATCGGTGTCCTCAGCAGTAATTTCGATTTCAATCATTCCGGCGGAGTCATCCAACACTTTAATCCCATTTCCAATCGTTTTTTCCAAGACCCCTTCGACTTTAAAAACAAGAATGACGCCATCTAAAACAAGAGGCGCCCCATCCTTTTTTAACGTATACTCTTCCAAACGGTGGTTCCGTTGGTACATCTCTATATTCATCAAATCCATTCCCCTCGAAATGAAATTTATTTCTCTCCGATACACATCCACCATGCTCGGAGTGGTGGGGCCGATAATCTCAGACCAAAATTCGTGCATGTAATAAAACGGTCCGTTATTTACAATGTGATCTCGAGGTCGAAATGATGTTGCCAACCATATCCCCGATTCTCGATATTCAATCAATCTGGCGCCCTCCTTCCCTTGATGGTGCTTGTGAGACCCCCATCATACTCCAGTGACTGAGAGATGACGTGGAAATCGGCATCGTTTAAATCTTTAAAATCAGGTGCCGTAAACCGGTCCGCAAGACTTAATGTGGGATCTCCTCTCCAATTTAACTTAATGTCCCGCCTTGGGTTACTAAAAATCAACAGACCCTCTGCAATCCGCTGAGCTGTAGCCCTCCGTTGGATTAAATGATTGTCGGGAAACTCATAATCTATTTTTCCGTTGTCCTGGATACTTTCCGCATCCTGGCGTACAATACGCTCTCGGTTAAGTACCCGTAAAGGTCTCCCCTCCACTTTTAACGTAAACTCCCCTGAAATAGAAGAAGTAACCGTAATATCTGCTCCCCAGGCATAATAATTTACGTTAGCGATAGACCCTGTGCCGTCAATACTAGCCGTTGGATCCAACACAGGGCGCTCATTATAATACACCGTAATCGTCCGATTTTGCCCCGCCTCGATGCTTTCAGGTTCATTCGATACATATACCTCTTCAACGGTCGGCGATGGGCGTAACGGGTTGGTCTGGACCTCGATATAGTTCGCAATCTCACTCCATGCGATGGGCTGATCTTTGTCAAAGTAGTCATCCCGTGATAAGTACGTTTGAGACTGCGTTCGTTCGTCCCGTAAAAAACTCGGTCCTTCCACCCTCACAACCCCTTGCCTGTCCTGATAAACTTGTCCAAGACAAGCCTCCGCAATCATCCTCAGTGCTCTCCGATGGGGAATTGGTTCAAACCACGAATAAGGAATCTCAAATTCTTGCAATTCCTCATCAATCCAGTATTCATCCTCCCTTAACCCAGCATCCTCCAATACGATTTTCGCAATCTCATAAAGGTTCGTATCTTGAATTATCTGACTGATAGAAAATGTTGTTTTTCGTAACAACTCCAAACGGTCCCGACCAGTCGTGTGGGCCCAAACCTCGTTTTCCGGTACCAACCAGTCCCCACTCCAAAACGTCCCTAATGGATGCCATTCGACGGATTCTGTGTACTCAAAATCCATTCCAAACAAAAAGTTAAACAGCTCAGCTATCGGGGCATCTTTTGATATCGTCGCTTGTGGATCCACTGCGTGACCACTAATATCCTGTTTAGGGTCTACCAAGTACCCCGGTTTATCAAGTAACTGCAATCCAACCCACACCTGTATCCGTCGGTTCGCCTTTAACAACTGGTATAGGACGCTACTTTCATTTCCTGCATCAAAACGACGGTCAATGTTATTTAACCTAATTTCAATCTCATTCGCGCTAATATTCCCGATTGGTAAGCTCCCATCAGGGATATCCCTTTCCTCCTGCAGGGAGATTAAAAAGATATCGTCCCCTTCATAAGTTTGACGTATCGATGTAAAGAGTTCTAAGATTTTAACCACTCGCCCAGGATGGCTCCATTTGTGTACCTGTAGCTCCAGTTTGACAACAGCACTCACAGGAGTGATATTTTTCGTCCAGTGTATCCGGTCATTGTCCGTCACTACTTCTTGATGCAAAACGTTATCTTCTGCATCATATAGCGTTATTGTAAAGTCCACTGGCCACTCTTCACGCTGAGAATCACCTACCGCCCTCAAACGATTAATAGGACGGGAGAAAAAACTCATCGTTATCATTGGATAAGGTTCTGCAAACTCTCCATTTTCATCGGACAACGAATTCCCCCACCATCCCACCTGATCAGATCCATCATCAGCCATCAACGCATATGACCCATCCTCCAAATCCCACGTTCCATCTAGTGCTGCAAACTTATAGGATGGGTCATAAACCCCGTTTGCCGTTTGTTCCGGCAAGCTGTTATTCTCTTCATTCGTCGTAATCGTTATCGACTGATCCAAAAAAGGGTCCGTGTAATCAATCTGCACACGACCCCTCCAACGTCTTACCGTGTCTTTAACCTTTTGTTTATAAAGCATTGTAGAGGGGAGCATGTTAGACCTCCTCTAATGTTACTGAAATTCCTCGCCAGTACCATTCTCCAGTTCGCAAAAAATTTGATCGAGCAAACGGTCGAAATACAACTTCGTAAGAATCATTTGAACCACTTTCTCTTTCTATAATCAAATTCAAAGGTACTTGTAAATTATACAATCTACTTAATTGTTCTAGGTCTTCTCCCTCCAAAACACCGTAACTCAAAGAAAACCTCTTTTTTATTGCGATAATATCTCTGACTAATCTTCCGGATGCGGTCCTGTCTTCTCGAGATATTTCAATGTCCTCTTCACCTAGTGTGATAATCCCCTTATTAAGTTCTTCTTCTTGATTTTTTCTTCCTAACTTAATCATGGACTATCAACCCCTAAACGATTATCTTCTTCGATTCTAATTGACCTTAACATGCGTTCTAATTTCTTTAATCCCTGACGATCCGCGATAATTGTTCCGGCGTTTACATTTACTTCTATATTTTTATTTGCAGTTTCCTCCGTACCGTCTGTACTGGAGTGATTATCTAAATATCTAATAAAATCTATCGTCGTTGTTTTCATCTCAGGTAATGCTGCATGGGCCATATCTAAAGATGTCTTCTCTAAATCTTTTAACTTCTTCCCAATCCCTATATCCAATCCATCTCCGAGATCTCCACCGTACTCCATCATTAATTTAGAGGGGGAAGAAATCCCAAAAAATCCTTTAATGCCGTTTGAGACTGTAGAGGCTATATTCCCAACGGTATCTTTAACTTTCCCGATCATGCCTGATATTCCGTTTATTAGTCCTTGGATGATATCCTTACCAACTTGTACTAGATTGATATTTTTGAAGAAATTAATAATGTTCTTCATGATTGTTTCAGCTAGTCCCTTTATGGCGTTCCATGCGCCTTCCCAGTCACCCTTCAATAACTTCATGGCAATATCGATAATACCTAGAACTAAATCAATACCAGTCTTTATAATCGTCTTTATAAGCTCCCACGCTATTTTTACTGTATTTTTGATAATTGGCCAGACTGTTTTAAAGATGTCTACAATAAGTCCCAGCACCATCTTTATTTGATGCCAGACAATCTCTGTAAACATATTTACAATAGCCATAATGGATTCCCCATGTTCGTCCCAAAATTTACGAACCTTATCAAGTGTATCCCTAACAATCTCCATTACGTCAGAAATGACTTTGTCCACTATATCTTTAATGTAATTTAATGCAATAAAAAAGTATTCTTTGATCTTATCCCATATCTCAATGACAGCATTACGGAAATCCTCATTCGTATTCCATAGATAAACAAATATAGCAATTAGAGCGCCAATAGCAGCAATAATGATACCTATCGGACCTGTTAACACAGCCAAGGCTTTCCCTACCATAGGCAATAAAGGAAGTATTTTAGATACAGCACCAATAAGTGACCCAACAACCCAAATTAACGGTCCAATGGCAGCAGCCACCGCACCAACTATTACTATTACCATCTGGAATGTAGGAGACAGGGAACTGAATTTTTCTACTACTTTACCGATCACCTCGATAATCTGAGCAAAGACAGGTAAGAAAGCTTCAGCTATCCCAGCAAGAGTATTCTGTATCTGTACCCATGTTTGTTTCATTTTTTCGCCAGTAGTATCATTCATTTTGTTAAATGCCTCTTCGGTGGATCCGGCACTGTCGCCCATTGAAGATAAGATTTTGTTAAAGTCTTCCCCGCCATCACCTATCATTGTAAGGGCAGCTCTTCCAGCTTCAGCAGATCCAAATAAGTCCGATAACGCTAAACCACTTTCCTCTGCTTCTCCTTGTAGAAACAGAAGAATTTCCGAAGTGTCCATTCCCTCTGCTTGTAATTCGGAAAACGACTTACCTAATTTATCTCTTAAAATCTTGTCCGTTTTTGTTCCGGATTTACCCAATTCTCCAAACATGGCATTCATGTATGTTCCGGCTTCCGCTGTGGCAATACCATTTTTCGTTAAGACGGCATATCCTGTGGAAAGTTGTTCCATTGATACGCCATTTGCTTTTGCGGTAGGGATGACCTTACCCATACTGGCCGCAAGTTCGTCTACCGTGGTCTTCCCTTGGTTTTGGGTGTTGATTAACATATCATGTATGCGGTCAGTATCTTCTATGCCTAACCCATAAGCATTTAATGCAGTTGTTGTCAGATCTACCGCAGTAGTGATGTCAGTAAATCCACCTTTTGCAAGTTTGGCGTTTTTTCCTGCAAATTCAATGGCTTCTCCTTGTTCAACGCCTGCAGAGATCGATTGATAAACCGCCTCTGAATATTCCCCAAATGCCATCCCCATATCTGTTGAGTATTCACGTATTTTTTTCTTGTATTGTTCATAGTCCGTAGTTGATTCATCTAGTAATGTGGAAACCTTAGCAAATGCCGTTTCCTGATCTATTGCAAATTTTCCAGCCATTACTCCTGCACCCATTAGAGGTACGGTGACGCCTTTTGTCAGTGACTTACCTGCACTTTTCATCTTGCCACTAGTGCCTTCTAATGACTTTTGTAATTCGGATATCCCTTTTTCTGCACCATCTTTATTGAGTATTGCATCAATGATTATTCGCCCAGCACTTGCCATTTTTTAACCTCCTTCCTTGAGAGGTTTTGTTGCTTTGAATAAATCGGCCATAGCCTGGTTAAATGCATGCAAAGTATGTTCTGCGTTTCCAGGCAACTTCAACCTGTACTGACGTTTTAGATCAATGATTTCCTTGCGATGTTTTGCGTTATATTTATTTGGTTTTGGTACCTCCATCGTCCGAATCCTAATGACCTCTTTTAATTTGGTTTTTTCGCCCAAGCCGAATATAAGTGCATTAAACTTTTTCCAATGCAACTTTCCGTGTTCGTTGATAAGGTCAATATTGTAATCCTGCAAAAAAGACGCATAGATAAACTCTGCGTCTTCGTAAAGATCATATGTCTTCTTTTTCGTACTAGGGGTTCTGTCTGAAAAGTCAATCCCAACGTACTCTTTAAAGATAAATGACAAAAGGTGGTCCTTATCGTTAATACTTAAATCAGGGCCGTCCTCAACAAGCATAGAAAAAGCGATATCCAAACGTTCGATGACAGTAAAATCTTCATCACTAAACAATTCCAAAACCCTTAATACATTATCAAACGACAAGTCCAGAGGATATTTTTCTCCCTCGATCACCACTTTATCTTCCAAACGTTCTGTGAGAGAGAAATTCATCCCTAGCTACTCTTGCCTTTCTTTTTTCTCTTTTTGTAATAATCCTGGACTTTTTCGTTTTGCATTTGGTGTGTTTTCGCTTGTTGGAGATCAACAAGAAAATAAACTAACTCAGACATGTTCAATAATGATCTTCCGCTTAGCTCATATAATTCATCGAATGAACCTTCGCCAAGAACACCTGTAATGAAATTTTCAATTATTTCACGGGATTTTTTCTCCCAACTTTCTTGTTCTTCATCAGACATATCCAAAAAGCTCTCTTCATCAATGTTTTGGATATCCTTGTATTCGTTCTGATACTTTTGATACAGTTTTTTGTATTTCTTTAAGCTCTCATCGTCCATGTACATCCTATAAACTTTCCCGCCAGCTTCAATTTCCTCATAAGTTTGTTTGAATTCGAACTTTTTCACTGCCATTTGTCATCTACCTCCAGTAATTAATACATAAAAAAGAGAGAGCTGATTTGCTCTCTCCTAAGATTCTCCTTGCGCTGGAGCATCGGTAAACTCAGGCATTCCATTAATGTGAATTTGAAATGAAATTGAACTAAGTTCATTTGCTGCTCCTTCATTTGTTTGGATATTCGTAATTGTTGCAGGTCCAGACATTGTTGCCCCGTCAGGATTGGTCACCTTAAATGTAGTTGATCGATTCTTCCCAAGTGGTTTTCCCTTTAAACCTGTAATGTAGTCAAGAGCAGCATCACCTTTAATTCTTTTTCCTGAGAATTCATAGGTTAATTGATCCCCAGTAACAAATGTAGAGGCATACCCTTTATCTTTTAGGAAAAACAATTGTTGTATTTCCTCGTTGTCCGGTGCATTAAAATCTTCTATTCCATCTGCAATAGGTTCAAAAGTGGTGGATTCACCATTTGGAGTAATATCAATTTCAAACGTAAAGTCAGATTGCAGTAACGGATAATTACTTTGTTCCATCAAACCTCTACCTCCTTCTTAATGTACAACTCTGCAACAAACATAGCAGTATAAAGCTCTTCTCCACGGTCGTTGGTATCAACATAATTCGGAGATGTGTAACCTTCAATTTTTAAAAGATAGAAGGAATTGTTTGAACTAGGTATAATAAAATTTCCCTCTTTATCCCTTCCCTTTTGACCATCTAGAGCGTTGTATAGGCTATCTAATGTTTCCATAGCCAATACTCTGTTCGAATGCCTAACGAGTAACTGAAAGCCAAATAGTTGTACCTTTGAACCGTTTAGGAAACGCTCCCCAGGTGGTTGTGGTGTTTGTCTTATAGCGATAGCTGGACCTTCATTGCTCATACGTGACTTTTCAATAAATGTAAACAAATCATGGTTCGCTTCAATCCAGTCTATCAACCTATCAAAAAAGTCCATCATTACACCACCTACCACTTAAAGTTATCATTAAATGTATTCTGAGCTAGTGTAAGCCAGTTTCTAAACTGTACAGCTTTAGCACGTTCAAACCATAACCCACCAGCATTAGGGTTTTTGTCCTTACTAAAGTTGTACTGGGGATTGTAATAAAGTCTCGCTGCATAAGGCACATCCCAAATAATCTTCCCTGTTCCCGGTTTTGTATTGCGTATACCGGATTTAATTAAATCTTCTTGATCCTCAGGTGCATAATAATTCGAATCTTTTACTATTTGAGAGTCCAAAGCTTCTTGCGCTTTATCAAATCCTTTGCCAAGAGTTCGTTTTAACAAACCCCAGTCAACTTCCACCTTTATATCTAATTCAACGCTATTTTTAGCCATTAGATCAACTCCACTTCATAATGATGTGGAGTGTTCCCAAGCCCGTAAATTACATCCACTTTATTTACAAAGTGTTCTTGGCCATTAAAATACACTTTAGACTTTTCTTTCGGCTTGATATTTGGATTAGAATTACGATGGTCTATAAATAAGATCCCATGAAGTTGGCGTTCATCACCGTATGCCGTTCTTTTAACCTCTGAAGAAGGTTCTATTCGAACATGTTTCAACGAAATCATATCTTTATCTTCAGCCCAGGTTTCACCATTACGTCCACTACCTAGATACTCACGATACTCTACTTCGTGGATTAGTAGCTTCCTTGGTATCGGTCTAATAATAGCCATGGAGATTACCTCCAGTTGTACCTATTCCGGAATAAAGCAAGCCAGTAGGCTTGAGATATTGGATCACCGCCTGCGAAACCCCGCCCTTGTTTGAACGTTCGCTATTTATTTGATTACCTTTTCCGTAAGAAAACTTTCCCATCGAAACATTGTTCAAGTTATCACCAGTTGTTTGTACCTCGACACCTTCTAGCACAAAAAACTCCACTTGTGCTGCGGTTGCCTTTTTTACTTGCCCAAGTACAAATGACGAAAGACTATTTAGACCAATATGATTGATCTTATACCCTGTTACCTGGTCGATAACATCGGATGCCCGACGAACAATTCGCTGGAATTCTTCATGGTCTTCCATCGGTTCTCCTCTAAATTCTTCTTGATAATAAGTAGCATCAATGTAGGCAGGCATGATCTAGCCCCCCTTTTATTTTTCTTCAAGTTCTTTCTTAAGTTTGGTGTTTTCTGTACGTACCTTTTTTAATTCAGCTTTTAGATCCTCGACCTGTTTATTCAGTTCGTCCGTATTTGCAGGTGTTTTTTTCAGTTTTTCCAACTCATCAACAACTTTATTGTATTCACCAAGGGAAATCGTCTTTCCTCCAGTAGCTCTTTTTACAACTTCGCCTTTTTCGTCAACCTGATCATAACCTTGCTTTAGATAAGACGATAAACGTTCTTCTTTTACAGTTAAAACACGATTACCTTTTTTGATTTTAGGCAACTTCATTCACTCCTTTTATATTGGAAATAGGAAAAAAAGGGAAGGATGGCACCCTCCCTTTGACTGTTTATTCTGCTGCAGGTGTTATGTGGAATTTAACTCCCTTTACCTTTGGCTCGATTAAGAAAGCATCCCAGTACTTACGCTCGTAGTACAAGTACTTACCGCCAGTCTTTGCACTTGGCTCATCCAGAGAAACAAACTCATACTTCTGTGGAGCAATGACAGATAACGGATGGATAAGGAGCATATTGATTTGTCCTCCTGATTCATCAGGGACAGCACCATCAGTAAAGTCATACAAAGTCTTCATGCGAGAAGAAGGAACCGCCTTGATTGTAACCTCATCTAAGGAACGAACGTTACGGTTGACGTTGCTAGCTTCACCTTTCACTTCTAACGTACGCTGGATTTTTTCAGCATTTTTTAGGATTTTCTTAATAGCAGGTGTTACATATAAGATACGCCCTTCTTGCGGAACCTCTGCTTCATCCATTTCTTCCATCATGTCATCAAAAATTCCCAACGCATTAGCCTCTGTGATTTCGGTAGTCACGGCAGTTTGACCAAAATCTGTATATTCCGCATACAACTTGGATGCCATGTACTTGTCCATTTCTGGAATCTTGTTTTCATCGTTGAAAACACGAGTAATGTTTGCAATTGTTGTCGCCATGTTAGTTTCGTCTACATCCATCGGATCCGCTAAAGTAGAAAACTCTCGGTCATGCTCGAGTGTTTTCGGAATCCATTGGTTATCAAAACGACGAGTGTAACCAGAAACAACGTCTCGATCTACGTCCACAAATCCTCCAGTTGTGATATTAGGAATCTGGATGGTTTTGGCATTAACCCAACGGATAGTTGCATTGTTAGGTGTTTGGTACAATTCATTGAACATTAACCCTTGAGCAAACTTTTGTTGCAGTGCTTGCAGATACAGTTGAGCATAATTAATTGGTGGCATATTCTTTCACTCTCCTAAATTATTTTATTTTTACTTAAAAGCTTCTTTCCATTTATCTAGGTCTGATACCTCAGTGCGTTTATGATCAGGTGCCACAAATGATGGCTTCTGTGTACTTTTGTCCTCTTGTTTTTGCGTTTCCCCTTTAAAGTGAGGGTACTTCTCAATTACCTGATTAATAGCTTCATCCAGAGATACCTCGTCAGAAACAAGTCTTTCGGCCAGTGCAACAACATCTTCCACCGAATCAGATTGGACACCAGTTTTTAATGCAGCTAGTTGAGCTTTAAGGGACTGGTTCTCTTGACTGGTAGTGTTATAGTTGTTTTCTAGATCTTGAAGTTTCTCTTGTTGCTTCTGTGCCTCGGTTTTCTGACTTTCCTGCCAATCTTGGAATTTCTTCATACCTTCTTTGGCATTTTTGAAGTCATCAATCCCTAGATCTTTAAGGATTTTCTCTTGTTGCTTTCTTGTTTCTTTTGCAATTAGGTTATTAACATCTTCCTGGGTAAACGTCTTTGTTGGTTCGCCCCCGCCTTCTGGATCCTTCGGTGGATCTTGTGGCGGTTTATTTCCTCCACCAGGAGGGTCCTGCGGTGGATCTGCTGGCGGATCGGATGGAGGTGGATCTCCACCACCATTAAAATATTGCAAGTCTAAAGGTAAAAAAGAATTGAATTTCGGTCCTTCAAGATTTTGCGTCGCTTGATCGACGTTTTTATAATTGAATAGCATGTTTAAGCCCTCCATTACGGATATATTTCCTTTTGTTTTGTTTACCGTCCACTACGAATAACGGACCAAAAAAAGACATAATTAAAGGCCACAGGATTCTCACCTATGGCCTAGTTATCATTTTCAATTACAACAAGCTGACCAACATCTAATGGTCGCCATATTCCCTTACCGATTCTGTACCTGACTTCCCCACGATCCAACATGTGATTTACGACATCACATGCCCGTTCCATACTAAGTAACCTTAATCTACCTAAAAGAAGGATCACCGAAAAAACAACCTTAAATTTGAACGATTGTTTTATAGAGACTTTAACATTCATACTTCCAGTAGCCATGATTCTCCTCCTTTCCACATTATTTAATATGAGTACCTTCTACTCCACGTTGTTCCCTTCCCATCGTACGCTTACGTAACCACAGTAAAGATTCTTCCAGCTTAGTTATTGCCATTGAGTTTTCACGACAACGAAAATCAGATTGATTAAAATGTTCTAACCGGCAAATTACCATTGCAATTAAATCCTCATTGCACACCCCATTAACACCATTTTCTTTGATTGGTCCTTCTTGGAAATGTACTGCCCCTACAATATCGGTTGTTTCTGCATCTTCGTATGTCTTTCCTGACTTAATCACATGGAATAAATGTGGTGCATTGAATCTAAACTTCTCTTCGTGATAAACCTCTGTGTACTTACTGGTTAACAAATCATGTTCTAACCTTTTCATTTTACTAATCCCCTATCCAATCTGCTCTCGATCATACCTTCGAGTACGATCCGCATCATTTATAAACTCACGCATTCTAGCCTGACGGTCTCTAACAAGTTTCTTCGCTCGTTGTGTACCCGCTTCATCACCGAACGCTTCCATCACACTTACACGGCGTTTGGCGTACCTAATATCACGCTCATATTTCCTTTGAATCTGACTTTGTTCATACACTTTATCGTTTTCTTCAAGTCCGTATGGCTGGAATGTTTGTCTACTGATTCCTTCCCAATATGGATACTGTTGGTGTCCACAATTAATCCCGAAAAGTCCTGCGGCTTCGCCATAGCTCGTTGATGAAAAAGGAGGATAAACGGTAGAATTACCTGACAGTGAGTAAATTCTACCCTGAAATTCAGCGCAACGAGGGCGAGCACCAATATGAGAAGATATTTCGATTAAATCAACGCCATACTCTAGTATTCTTTGGTGCTGCATTTCATTTGTGACTTGATTTGTTACCGTCCTTGTGACCATGCTTACAACAGCTTCAGCACTCCATCGTCTACCTGCACTATCAATTAAGGCTGGTACACCTCTTTCAGACCATTCTGATAAAGCTCGTCTAATGGCCTGTTGTGGCGTTGCTTCCCCGGCCAATACTGATGCAGTAGTTCGATTGACTACATCACGATAAACCTGTTCAGCCTGTTCTAGTAAAGTGGAGTTTGTTAAATTAAATTTGCTTTTTGCTTGGTCCGTATAAGTTCGAAGTATATCGAGTAATTCCCTGGAATCTTTTATATCCCCCGGTTTTATTGGTAGTTCACCTTTTTCAGCAGCCTTACTCAATAATTTCTCTTGTTGTTCTAGACCGTCAAAACCAGCATCTGAAAGCATATTAATCAATTCTGATTCGGCACGTCCGGAATTACTAGCTATGATTCTAATATTCTCTCTTGTCAGTGCTCCCAAATCGCTCAACTTCAAAAACTGCCATTCGTAAGCATCAGTTTCCAGAACTTCCATATCGTTTCTCATCCTACGAGCTATATTAACTAGTAGCTGTTCCTCAATCTCAGAATAAATTAGAGCTACTGGATAAGATAGATTTTGCAATCTGCGCGGTGTTAAACTCATTATCCATCACTTCCAAACCAATCCACCTGATCTGCGCCAACCGTTTGATTCTCTGACTTGATTTGATTCAGTATCTTTACTGCATCCTCTTCTGTTACCTTCTGGATCTTCATAATCGCTTGCAGCTTACTTGCTACTTCATTCTGGACTAATTTAATCCAATAAGTCGCATTAGTATCTCGATCCTCAGCTATTGAATCGTCAAAATTAGCTTTAGTTTCAAAATCAGTTGGTACCGTAAACAAATCATAGAGAGCACCTAAATCGGCAATGACTTGAATCAGGTCCTTTAACCCTTCTTCAACAAGAGTGATGTGTCCGGATCGGGACCTATATGTTTTACTATTCTCTGATACTACCTCAGTTGCTGTTTTCAGCCCTTGACCATCAAAAGTAAAGGTCCCAGGACTAAATCCTGTCTGGAAAGCTAATATCTCTAACAAAGTGTTAATTGCGCTGATATGCTCATCCACCCTAAGAGTAGTTACATGTTCCTTCGCTTCTTGCTTATCACCTTCAAAGTTAAAAGCCTCATACACTTCATCGTCAGCATCAAAGTACCTATGCATCATTCCGTGCTCATCCACTACCGTCTGAATCGCCGAAGTTGGCACGGTAATCCTCTTTTTCCCTAAACGAAATTCTCGATTAAAACTGTCAAAGGCAGTGTCCAATGAGTAAAGGGTGTCCAGTGCATCAGCGAATAACGGAATACCTAGTTTACTATCAAGATCAACACTGTTTGCTATATTCGGTTTAAAATAAACAAACAGAGATCGTTTCAATCCTTGGATTGTCACTTCTTCTTCTAATCCTTGATATAGCGTATCAAGAGGAATCTTTACTCCCAGTTCTCCTTTTTGGTGAGATTCGTAAAGTTCATTCCTAACCACATAAACACCATTTTCCCAAAGGTGCCACTCTAAATGAGTGTAATACTTGTCACCTTTACGACTTTCGTTGACAAATATACCTTCAGTGATCTGCCTACCATCATCTGCAACCGGAATAAAACAATCTGCAGTCACGTATGACAGTTTAATCTTATCATCAATCACATAAGCTTTAATGACCATGCCACCCATAGCAAACATGAACTCTAAAAAATCCTGGAACTTTTTATAAAAGGCATTCTTCGATAACACATTTAAGATATTCTTCTCGAATTCATCAGTTCCACCATTTTTCGAGCCTATACTGATGGAGCACTTTTCATTGAATACAAGATTAGCCATTTCTGATGCGACTACTTTCCCCATTCTCATGGACCTCATACGACGTTTTTTTCGTCCGTTTAACGTTGTATATTTCAGGTCGTGCCAATCAGGGTGATATCCTTTATAAATAGCAATCCACTTGCTCAAGTGTACATAAAACTCGTCCGTCGTAATGACATCTTTTAGATCCGTTACTTTTTTTAGTCCTTTGATAAGGCCCATCCTCGCTAACACCCCCTTTAATTTGGAAATGAGGTTTCGAAACATTCGATCATCCCCCTAACACATAGCGTTTATAGAAGTAGTTGTTGCTATATCTAGCTTCATCACTACAATGGTTATCTTTGTCTACTGGTTTTCCATTATCGTCTCTGACGTACATTCCAATTTCCTTGATAAAGTGATAATGATCATATTCGTTGGTTTCGATAAGCAAGAATTGCTCATTTGTCATGGCACTCTGAAGACGCTCAATACCCACTTCAATCCCCTTTGAATTTCCTTTAATGTCTTTAGAGTTGTTATTAGCAGGTCGTGTTTGAACGCCCAGCAAATGTAGCTCTTCCCTCAATGCTTTACAAGCAGGGTCGATGAACACTTGTGAACGTCTCATTTCAAACTTTTCTTGGCACCAGAGGATAAACTCTTTAATTTCCTTGGCATAGATGCTCATGGCCTTAACATTCCCTGTATCTTTTCCAGAATGATAATAATGCGCTACTCGGTTTAACTTAAAATCATAAGCGCGTTTCTTTCCTTTATGTCGAGTGACGATGTTACAGCTCACACTCGTTGCATCGGATTGCCCACCATCACCCGAGAAGTACATCTCTATCTTTTTACCGGATAACTTTTGCTTGATGTTCTTCTCCATGTCAAACATGGAGTAAATAACACCAGAAGGAATAACACGATTCCCGAACCAGTCACGTTGAAGAAGGTAAGGGTTCTTTTTCAGAGTTTCATAAATTTCCTTTTTACGTTCCTCTGTTATGATTGGGTTATCATCGATGGTCCAATGCACCCACCGCATTTTCTGGACTTCAAACACTTCTTTTATCACTGGGTGATTAGGAGCTGGCGGGTTGAGATCCGCAAGATGATACCTATCCTTAGCAGCAAATGTCCGTCTAAAACATTCCTGAATCATGTCCATGTGTAGTAGGTCAATCTCACAAAAAGCGACTGAACCAAGCGACATACCAGTGATAGCCTTTTTACTGTCTGCCTTACCTCCACCTTTGTAATACACCTTTTTTTCTCCGTTTGGTGTTTGTACTAACAAATGATCTCCATGCTCATCATGTTTGATCTCTGCTAGGTCGCCAAATATATGAATCAATCCGAATCCGTCACACTCCATAAATAGACGGTAGGCTTGTTCTTGGTTGTAAGCTGTAACCAAATGGTTTTGGTCTCTTGACCAGGATAAATAATCTGCATAACGAAAAACACCCGCGGTCGTCTTCGATGACCTAGGTGTTCCTTCATTCACTTCGAGTGTATGATCATATGGAGCGTTGATTATTTTCAGTTGCTTAGGCGAAAAGGTAATTGTCATTGCTCCTCACCTTGTTTCTTAGCAGCAATAAGAGCCTCCAGAAGGGACGTGTCTTTCTTTTTGCCTTTGACAACTTCAGCACGCGCTCTAACCAATTCTGTTTCAGCTTTCAGCTTTTCTATTTGTAATTGATCTTTCACACTTTCAGGCATTAGATCGAAGTACTCCCACAATTTATCTAATGCTTTCATCTTGTCTGCTAACTTAATGGACACACCATCTTTCCCTTTTTTCACTTCTGTAATGATTGTACCGTCTACTTCATTGTGATTTTTAAACTCAACATAATTGTAATCAAACATAACTTGATCACCATTGCTATCCACTAGAGGTTCTCCGGTGACTGCATTTACCTCTGGTGATTCCTTAGTACCGAATTCAACAAAATCGGTTATATCCGCAAAGGCGATAGCAGCAAACTTTCTTAATACATCCATCGCATCCAAATAAAGAGATCCAGTCATGTTTTCCTTCAATTCTTTAATAAGTCCTGCAATCTTAGGATTTCTTAGCAGTCGATGACCTTCTACATGAGCACTGTCTGGAGCATACCCTGCCTTTATTGCTGATTGGGTAGCGTTGAATGATTTAATATAGTGATAACAAAAAAGCCTTTGCTTATCAGTGAGATCATCACTTGGCAAAGACTGTTCTTCATTTTTTCTTGGTATACCCTTTTTACTACGTTTCGGTTTTGGTTTAATCGTAGTACTGCAATCATTCTTTTGTAGTACTACATTCCATTTATCGCGGCTTTTCCAAGCGCTGATTGTCTTCTCTGGAACATCTAATCGGTTTCCTATTTCACGATTGGTAATGTCTCCATTGTGCTTCTTAAATAAATCAAATGCTTCATCTCGTCTTGGATCACGTTTCCGAGGCACTACATTTCACCCCACCTCCAAATATTGGATTGAATTTGTAAATGACCAATGCTATATATCCGTCTTTTCAGATGCACCAATAATATTATAGGTCGAAAACTAAGGCTTACTTAGTCAAAAGAAAAAGCACCTTTACTGGTGCTTAAACATTCATTTATTCTTTGGTAATGAGTTAAAAATATTTTCAATCCATCGGTCAAATTTACTTCCTTTATCATATGTCATTACATCAAACATTTCAGGATTCATTTTCTTGAATTTTTCTTTAAACGTCTCTAAATCAAAATACTCCATCTCGCTTTCTCTTTTAACTCGCTGGAAAACTTTCGTGAAGTCTGATGATTTATACCCGATATCTTTTTTCCCAAGAAAAATAGGCTTTCCATTTTTCTTAATTCCAAGTCCTTGAGCAATTCTGAAAGCTGTCTCTTGAACCACTCGCACTCTATCGTGTAGAGCAATTCTCTTTATTACATCCCGTGTTTGTTGACAGTCATATCTACCTAACTCCTGTACGGCCTCTAATCTTCTTTTACCACTTGTTTTATCTCCTGCTTTTTTGACTAACTCGTCTACATTCTCTGGTGTAGATTTTATAAAATCCATAATCCCACCTCCCCTCTGCCTCAACAATTCGACAAAAGGAAGGTTTTCCCTTCAATAATTTTACATTTATTCTATATATTATCTCTCTGAGAGAGTGCTTCCAACACCGCCCCCTCCTGCCTCCAAGTCTACACTGGTTGTTTTTGATATTTCAAATAGTGCCAACTTTGACACAAATGACAATTTTGACACAAATGGTTTATTAATTCATCTCTAATTCTTCTTACTTGTTCTCTGGACACACCAATATGTTTACCCATCGCTCGATAACTCAGACCCTCCATCATACAGCTATATATTACCTGTTGCTTCGGTTCTTCAATTAAGTCCTCTACATCTTCGACAAATTTAATCAAGCTTTGATAACGTTCTAACCGTTTAAGCAACTTTTTTTCCCTATTATCCAAATCATCTAGTTCAGCTCTGCTTCTAATGCTAGACCCTTTAGGCATGGTAGCTTCAATACCGTATTGTGCAACTCCAAAACTTCTCTCACTACCACTGGTCCCACCAATCCGAAACACTAACTCGTCTAAACGAACAACTTCCCTTTTCATCCACCGGTAATCGCTAATAAGATTTTCTAATTCTTTCGGATCCATTGTCTATCACCTCACAGTCGGTTTCTTGCACAAATGTATTTTGGTTTTCTGTCAATAACCTGGCTTTTCATGATGAGGTTTCTCGGAACATGCCATTCCTTTTTAAAATTAATATCATTCAATACCACTTCTGTTACTTCTTCCACTAGTCCCATCAATTCTTCCCAAAGTTCTGCAGCTCTCTCCATTTTTTCTGAATGACAGCAACAACGGTTCACTTCCTCTCACCCTTCCATCCGAATTTATAAACACAGTTCCGAAACGGACACAACTGCTTATTAACTAACCACGGACACCCTTTGCAATGGTCGGCGGATACACGAATCTTCATAACAGCAGCACCGCAATAAGAAATGAGATCATGCTGGCAATGCAAATGGCCGTCATATTGTTACGCAAATTCTCGTCCTTTCGTTCACCAACTGTTCCTATGAATGTAATTATGATGATCGATAATAAGAAAATCTTATAAGCTATCAACATGTTAATCCCTCCAAAAATAAAAGACACCACTCCCTAAAAAAGGTAAGTAGTGTCCTGCGTTTTTCGCTCAGACTAGGTATTCAGTTTATTCGAACTCTAAAGTATGAAATGTCCAATAATTAAAACTACCAAACAATAAACAAAGAAAATATATTCAGCTTTCGTCATCGGACAGTTCATCAACTAGCATCAAAATACATTTTGAATTTCTTTCCGCAACCTTCTTCTAATGTGTCGTAATAATTGGTGCAAGTTAATTCATAAGTTACTCCACACTCAGGGTTATCCTCTTGCCATTCCTCGCCACAATAAGGACACTCAACATTAACAACAATCTCGCTAACCTCTGTATCGTTGTAAGTTCTGTAAATTTCCTTCAAATCTATTCCTTCCTTTGTTGCGCTGTTTTTTTTCAACACCTTCATTCCTTCGCTTCAGAATTTTTGTCTGATTTCAACTCACTGTTATTTAACTGTCTCTCGATTGAATTGATCTGCCCCATAATCATCTTTCTTCTGACATTATGTTCAGCTATCGAAATGCGGTGTTCAATATCCAGATGATTCAGTTCAGATTGCAACGATTGTAATAATTGTTTCAAGTATTCTTCGTGACTTATTTTCAAATCCTCACCCTCTCACTCTTAACGACGTCCAGTATCTTCCCATCTTGCCAAATCAATTTGTACTCACCATGCCCTCCAACTGGTGCCTCAAACTTTGTCTTAACCCCATCTTTAACGATATATATACAATTCTCTTTGTTTTGATTGTCTTCCAAGTTGACCCCTCCTGGTTTATAATAGGTCTAGGCTTACCGTTCCGAGAGGGGCGGTTTTTTTATTATTAAATATCCTGTTTATTAAACGATCACTTATCTTGTTACGATTGTATTCCATCAATACTTGTGACGTAGCTAAAATATCGTTAGAGATAATGACATCGAATATATTGTCTTTTGTAAGTACATAAGCTATAAAATGAGTGCCGCGTTCCTTCTGCACTGTGTACTTCTCAATTGGTTGCTCCAGATAGTTCTCAATCATAATTTGTTTCTCATCTAACTGATCAAATAATGACATTTGTTCCATAAGACCAATCCTTTAAAAAAATTCCCCCACCCCTAAGATGGGGGCAAATAGCAAACTAATAAAAGTTGGTATATAAGACGTTTATCAGTTACATTGGACTCACCTCCTTGGTGTGAGGTTTGTTCGAACTGCGGAACAACTATATTTCGTTAATTAGCTCCAATTGCACTTCACTAAGTCGCTTTTCAGCTATTTTTATATATTTTGGATTAAGTTCAATTCCTACAAAATTCCGATTGTGTCTTATGGCCACTAATCCCGTTGTTCCTGATCCGAAAAACGGATCCAATACAACCCCTCCAATTGGAGCTCCTGCAAGTACACAAGGTTCAACTAATTCAGGTGGGTAAGTTGCAAAATGTGCTTCTTTATACGGTTTAGTAGATATCGTCCACACAGATCTTTTGTTTCTATTTATCGGTGGCACAAAATCATCATTCTGAATTCTTAACCCTGTGTTGAGTGAGTTATTGATAACTCCTTTTGAACCTCTGGGTGTAAACACAGCTTTCATTGTTCCGTTTGTTTTAGCTCCCCCATTCGCTCTTGTTGAACCTCTTTGCCCCTCGAGATCCTGATTTAATCGAGCTACAGAAGATTCTGCTAGTGGCTCCATAATCACATCCTTGTCATAGTAGTATTTATCCGATTTAGAAAGTAAAAATATATATTCGTGTGATTTAGTCGGACGATCCCTGACGCTCTCGGGCATGGGATTAGGTTTATTCCAAATGATATCTGATCTTAAATACCATCCATTTTGCCTTAGTGCAAAAGCAACCATCCATGGGATACCAACTAAATCCTTTGACTTTAACTCGTTATGTTTTCCTCCTGCTCTCCTGGAGTTATTTCCGTGTTTGTATAAGTGGTCATTTTTATATGACAGTCCATTTGAGTTTCTTTGAGTAAAATAACTATCGCCTAAGTTGAGCCAAAGGGTTCCGTCATTTTTGAGTACTCTTTTCACTTCCCTAAAAACGTTAACTAAATTACTTACATACTGTTCTGGAGTTTCTTCCAATCCTATTTGTTCGCCCATTCCGTAATCTCTCAATCCCCAGTAAGGCGGAGAGGTAACGCATGTATTTACAAATTCATTTGGCAGAGATTTCAACACCTCTAAACAATGTCCAAGATAAATTTTATTAAGCTCCAATTACACCCCTCCTTTACTTCGCAGTTATTGTCTGATATTACATAACAAACGTACTATTCATCGCTGCTGTCATTAAATAAATAATTAATTCCATACCACATTGAAATAACCATGATTATTATTGATGGAAAAAACACTATGGCTAGCCCCCAACCATTAACATGATTTTGGAGATATACAAGCCCAACAAAAACGTAATAAGTTATTCCTATAAACAATAAAGATTTTATTTTGTCAGGAATCATGTGTTTCCATAAATGTTTATATTTTGGCAATTTACACAACCTCCTTGACTTGTGCGTAATGGGTCAAAACTACAGCTTCCCTTCCTTCCTCCGTTGAGGTGGCCACCGCATGTCACCGGCTCGTCCACTTCTCTTTTTAGGATGCTTGCGTTTGTGCTTGGTTCTCTCTATCCGGTCTAGATCTTCTTGGGTTAGTGGTCGGACGGTTATTTGGTTCATTATGCGATGACCACCAACTTGCCGTTCTCAATCTCCTCAGTGAGGTTAACTTCTAAATATTCTTTAATGTTTTTCATTGCATTCAACTTCCAAGCTCCGCCATCAGCTTCGAATAAGGCACATCTAGGACCATTCTGCATTCGGAAGATAAAGTCACTCTCTGGTTGATTCACTTCAACAAATGTCCGATAAGGCTTTAAAACTACTGGATTGGGTACTTTAACATTACCGACAGATGCCACTCCTGTTTTTGCTGTAACAGCCTGAGAAACACCATCGTCTCCAACGGTCTTCACCATTTCCTCTTTGATATTCCCGACAACCTGCAGCATGACATCTCTATCCTCATTCTTCACGAAACAAGACTGGAGCTTAATATTAAAATCTTCTGTATCATAAAATCGATCGAAGGAGAATGACGGCAGCATTGCGTTAGCAACGATGTACTCATTTCTTTTTTTATCTTCGTTTAGAGCATCAAAGCATACTACCTCAGTAGGGCTTACAACATGAACCATTAGTCTCCAATTTGAATCATACTCTGATTGGATGTACTCAACTAATCCAGACAGACTGTTGATTCGAATTGCATTAGAAGTAGGATTTTCATTCAGATATAACTTTTTATCGGCGTAAGATTGCCCGTTAATAGAGTGTAATTCAGCTTTTCCCAATCCAACAATGTATTGCAGTGCTTCCTTAATCATTTACAACCTCTCCCTTTTCCTTTTTGGATTTAAAATCATAGATTTTTTCTCCGCGATCACTGTATAATCCGTCTTCTTCTAGATATGTTTGACCTGGAACACCACTCTTCAGCTCTGCTCCTGTCAATTGGCCGTTCTCGTCATAATCAATAATGACCTTGGTCGGAACGGATCTAGATGGAATTAGTTTCGAACTCACTTCAATCATTGAATTTGCAAGATTTCGCTGTTCATCCCCTGCTAGTTTGACTTTGATATTCAATGTCCTTACCTTATGAGGTTCTGTGTTTGGGTCTGCAATGTTTTGTAGTATCTTTAGCAACTCCTCATTAAATCTTTCTGCAAGTGCTCCATCTGCAAAAGTGTTCAAATCAACAATTTGTTTTGGCATGTACCTTCCTCCTCAATTTCTATTACCTTAACTTCAACTCGTGGCGTAGATGAGTACCACTTTCGTACTAATAAACTTACAACTTGTTTATCATCGTTCCAGATTATTCCTGATAGTCCGTCCTTAATCCCTTTTGCATAGTTATCAACATCGGGTTTCGTTGTAGGACGTAATTTCCCCTCGATAGCTAATTCCTGTTTGTACTTCGGCATTGACTTTGGTATCTTTCTGAAAACATCAATTACCAATTCTAATTCACTTTCTAAGAGATTTTTAGGACGATGTTCTAGAGCTACTAATCTGACATATTGCTTGTAGTTCCTACTCTTTTTTGGATCATAAACGACGGTTTTTCCAGTGAATGATTTCCCGGTTCGGGGACGACCTTGAGCAACTGGTTCTCCATAAATGGTGAATGTAATCAATACGCCTTCCCCCCATGTTTATAGGATCTACCTCGATTTTTCTCCATCTTCGTTAGTATTGCTTTTTCTAAATCGATGTCTTGAGAACCACAAAGGTCAAAAACTCGTATGCAAACATCTGCTAATTCCTCAACAAAGTTTTCTTTATCTCCTTTACGGTCTGCTTCCAGTGCTTCACTTACCTCGCTATGGATTAAAGCTATTTTTGTGCCTGTTTCAATTGGTTCGTCATACCAACCTTTAGAAATTGCTATTTCATGAGCCTCTTTGCATAATTTGTTTATCACCCAACATCACCCCTCAGCAGAGCCCTCTTGATTTGCTGTAAGTTGTTCTATATCCACATATTCAATAGATGGCATTTCACCTAGCCTATGGAAAGCTAAATCTCTATTATTCTTAATTCGAACGTTAATATCTTCCTGTTTTTCAATTAAGGTTTTTAATTTCATACCAATCATTTCAAAAATAGCCATTGAACCTTCTTTTGTTGTGGTAGCCATTCTTGTGAATTCATTAACAGGGAAGTTGCAGATCTTACTTCCAGAAGTAACTTCAGAAATGTTGATATAATCGTTTATTGGGATTGCGCAAAACCTATAGTTATCTATCTTTATTTCATGTCCAATAACTGGTAACCATTTATTAACCGCCAAATAAAAACGTTTTGGGTTTGGATCAACTGATACGCTCATAATCATCCTCCTGTTTCTCCATTCCTAGGTTATCAATCTTGTAATTTAACGCTTCCTGAAAACATTCAGGACATATGTCAATCTGAGAAGGGTAACTAAGTGTCTCCCGACATTCCACGCATCGTTTCATGAGGTCCCTCTACCATTTTGAATTTTTTTAACAAAATTACTGCATTTCGTTAAACTCCACGAAGGATACAAATCTTTGCATTTTTTTATCGCCCGCAATACGCCCTCTTTTTCCATTGATTCGATGATCTGTCTCTTCTTGGTGATTAACTTTATTTCAATAATTCCGAATATTTTCATAAGCTACCACCCTTCTACCGTCGGGGCCTCCTGCTCCATGTACGGTTGTAATAAAATCAAAAATGCAAGCATCCGTTTTGCTTCATCGTAGTCAGCTTCACCCGATAGATACATCTCAAATATATCTTCTAACCGATCCAGTATAAATTGTTCGACAGGGGTTGCTTCTAGTTCTGAGAGGACTTTCCCCTCATGAAAAATTCTTTTTAGCAAGTGATCACCCCTATTCTTTTAAAGTGAATGGAATCTTCATTTCTGTTGGCAGCACCCATAGATGATACATTGGAGCCGCATCGACTAATTCACTTTCTTTAGGAAAAACCTCTATCGCCTGAGCATCCGGTCCGAATAACTCATTTTTAATACGTTGTTTTTCCGCCCAGGGAACATCGCCACCATGGGAAGTGCTTATTGTTGCATGGATAATCTCTCCCCACTCTGTCTGAACAGGTCTAGTCATAACGACGTAATCATTTCCTTGTCGATACACCTTTTCCAACTGTCTAAACCATCCGGTACCTTGCTTTAGCTGTTTTGGAGATGGATACTCCACCCAATTGTAGGCTTTATGGCCTCGTTCAGCTCTTCGTCTTTCTGCTCTGTTCAACTAGTTAACCTCCTTCGTATAATGGTCGAACTATGCATTAAATCATTTGATTCAAAAGAGATTTGATTTCACTATATTTTTCTTTTATAAAGATGTTCGATTTTTCGTAAACAACCATTGTTTCATCACCACAATCCATAAAATACAAAACTTTTTCGCAATTGATTGTCACCGTTTGACCTGTTTGACTTTCTATTGCTTCGATTAATTTAAGACCTGTATTGTTCATCCTTCCACTCCTTTAAATAGCGGTTATTATTCAAAAATATCTTCTAAATCATCCATTGAATCGAACTACGCACCTTTTCCGAAACACTTTTTACAGAGTGTTTTCTTAACTGACTTATCCAATTTACCAAAAATATTCAAATAAATACTTTCATACTTGTAACCTAACCCTTTACACTTATGGCATTTCTTGAACATTTTAATCCTCCCTGATTCACAGTTTGTCTCTACACCGCAACCTCTTCCTTCTTCACACACATTTCAGGTAAATTCGCTCTTACTAGTGCCTCAGCAAATGGAGGCGGTACCGAGTTTCCGCATCTGGCCACTTGCTGAGTTTTAGGATAAATCCTGCCCTCGTGGTCTCGGTCAATAATATAGTCCTCCGGAAAACCTTGTGCCTTGAACAACTCGTGTGGTTGTAGCATTCTCATTCCGATGTCAGCAATCATTTGCTTTTCTCCGTGTACAGTAACAATCCCGAACTTATTACCACCAGAAGTGATTGTATGGACTGGTTCGAACAAAGAATGCCCTACTCCATTACCGTAATATTTGGTCATGAATGCTGTTACCAGACCGAATCGATCTTTCGTAGGGATTGTGTGCATTGGTTCATGTAATGTTTGTCCAATCCCTTGTCCATAGTACTTCGTTAAGAACGCTGCCACTAAACCAAAACGGTTTGCTGTTGGTATGGTTGCTAGTGGTTCGTGTAAACTGCTAGCCCTGATCTCATTGGATTGGTGAGTATAATAGTGTTGTAGAAAATAAGCTTTATCATTGACGATATATGGCTTGTCTGTCTCAATCACAAACTTCTTCATCCCTCTGGATATTCTTAACAGAGTGTTTTCTTTTAGTGGTTTTTTTCGGGAAAATATGCTCGGTATTGGAAGTGACCAATCAATGACTTCTCCAGATTCTCGATAGGGCTTCAATCCTAATTTAATAGTTAACTCATTAGGATCTGCATGGGTTTGTTTTGGCCACTGAATTTGTTTTCCGTCACAACGAGCGACTAAAAAAAGTCTCTTTCGGCTAGTAGGAGCTCCGTAATCACAAGCGACTAATTCCCTTGTTTCAACCTGGTACCCAAGTGCTTCAAGTGATTTTTTAAAACTTTGAAATGTCATCCCCTTTTTCGAAGGGTCTGGAACAAATTCGCCTTTGTCGTTCTGTTTCAATGGTCCCCAGGTCTTGAACTCTTCCACGTTCTCGAGCATGATCACTCGAGGTCGAACGAGTATAGCCCATTTAACCGCAATCCACGCTAATCCTCTGATCTCTTTGTTGACTGGCTTACCACCCTTAGCTTTACTAAAATGCTTGCAGTCAGGAGATAGCCAACACAGACCTACTTTTCGCCCCCGGACAACTTCTTTTGGATCAACATTCCATACGCTCTCGCAATAATGCTCAGTTTCAGGGTGGTTTGCTTTATGCATGGCGATTGCAGCAGGGTCATGATTGATGGCAACGTCTACTGATAAGCCTGTTGCCATTTCAATCCCCTTCGATGCTCCACCACCACCAGCAAAGTTATCTACTACAATTTCCCTGAAAAGTGACGTTTCACGTATTTTCACTTTGTCTCAGCAACCTCCCTTAATTCTGGGAGCCTGATCCTCGCTTTCTCTAATTCATTCAAGCTGAGTGAAGTTAATGGTTTACCTTCGGCAGTTTCAAAGATTCCCTGCCTCTCTAGTTCCTGTATAATTACCGCACGCCTTAATTGCATTTGACCCTTCACCCTCTCGTATTTTTGGTTAAATCGTTTCCTCCTTGCTTTACGTTCTTCTTGATGGCAGTTCTTGCATTGTTGAAATAAAACTGATGAACCTTGGATGAAGTGAACTGCTCCTGTTCCGTTGCAGGTGTTACACATGTTGTTCACCTTTAAGGAGTTCAGGGTTGTCATGAATGTTTCCGATGACAATCATGTTTTCGGGATTCATCCCGTTTTCATCTAACTCGTAATAATCATCTGTACCTCGTTTATCTTTAGGGTTATCGAAAACAAATTGTCCCCCATCATCCCAACGGACAATGAATTTTATATCCCTCCACGCATCCCACAAAATATCAGATTCAAATACCTCCTTAAAGCTCTTGTCTTTAAGTCCTGTAAGTACTCCTACTGTTTTGGGATCTACCGGAATCCAGTATTCAAAATTTATATATTCCTCACAAGATTCCACAACTTTACCGACTATGTGAGGTCGTTTAGTTCCTCCTACTAATTTCCCGAAAACCCATTCACCTTTAGGGACATCGGGTAATTCAATTAAACTTTTTCCTCGAAACTTAACCTCTCTCATCCTCAATCCTCCAATCTGTGATTTAACTCCTTACGATCACCCTTAACTACAACCGTAAAGTCTTTGCACATTTCGTAGATCCGGCTTGATAGAGCTTCGTCGATATCAAACATCTCGTCTACAGTAAGCTCCGAACTAATCATGATCGGTTTGTAGTTTAAGTACCGATGATTGATAACGGCGTATGTTTGTTCTATTTGCCATTCTGTGGCTCTGGGCACCTTCACCCTTTCGCCCTTGATTTCTTTTGTCACTGGCTTAAACAGATCATCAATGAACAGTACATCCACCCGTTTCATACGCTCCAATTTCTGCTCTAACTTACCGAAGTCGTCCTTGAGGTCGTTAAACCCTTCCACGTATGGGAAGTAGAGCACCGACACACTCTTTTTCTGCATGAGATTGTTAGAGATTGCCGTAAGTAGATGTGTTTTACCAGAACCAGGATGACCAAGTAGAGCAATGCTATTTCTTCTGGTTTTGTTGAACTGGTCAAAATCTGTGTAATAATCCATCGCACACCGGAATAAATCTTTAATTAACTGGGGCTTGTCCTCTGTCTTAAAACTCCCGAATCCTATGTTTTTAAATTGATCTGTGATCTCGCTCGACTTTATGATTCTTTCTGATCTGCGCCAAGATAAGCAAGTACAATCCTTCGCCTGTTGTGTCATAAGGACTTCCCCGCCTTTTAACATAGGCTTTTGGGTAAAGGGATTAATGTACTCGACAGTTTCAAGGGTGAACCCACGGTCTTTGCATTTTTCACAGGTGTATTTACGCTCGTCTTTTTCCGATCCATCCGAGCTGCCCGCCTGTGATCGAATCCTCTCTTGGAGTTTGGTCATGACTTCCTCGATTGTCTTGGACATTGGTGCCCCCTTTCTTTGCTTCTTCTTTTGCTTTCAGTAATTTCAATTGCTTGTCGATAAACTTGACGCAATAGTTGAACGACGTAATCGATTCGCCAGGATTACGTTTGTTAAAGTCATCGAAACACCGGTCAAGCAATTCGATAGTTTGAGAGGTTGGTACTCCCCGGGCGACTATCTGGGCGATTGCTTGATAATCTTTTTGGTTAGGATAACTTGGTCGTCCACTCTGCATAGTTTTTAGGTCTGTAAATCGATTAGCAATCAAATCGATTGGGTCTCCCTTTTCTTCAACAACAACAGAACATTCTTTTACATTCTTATTATTGTTCCATCGTTGTTCCATCACTGTTCCATCACTGTTCCGTATCTGTTCCACTGAAGGATTCTTGTAGTGGTCAAAAGACTGGTATAATGCGTAATTAACGACCGTGAACAGTGTTCCATATTCTGTGCATTTCATTGTTATTTTCTCTTCTTTTTCAAGTGATTTAAGTTTCCTTTGAATAGTGGTCAGGGGGTACTTTTTTAAAGCATTCCCCCGTCCTTCTTTATAACTGAGATCATCTTGTAGGTTTCTCAAAGATCTAAGAAACTGACCCCTTTTTAAATGCATCCCTGCATGTTCTATCCCTTCCTGAGAAAAAACAGCATTGCCGATAATGTAGAAAAAAATTCTAAACTTAACGGGGTCATTCCATATTGGATTTTCAAAGATCTCTCTACTTATCTGGAATGCTCCTTTCATGTGATCACCCTAACTTCTTATGAACGTGTTTATGACATTTAGAGCAAAGAGTTAGTCCGTTCGAAACTTCAAATCGTAAATTTATGTGAGTTGAAAATGGTTTGATGTGGTGGGCGTTCAAATCGCCGCCTCGTTTTCCACATTTTTGACAAGTGTAATCGTCACGAACGAAAACCGAGTTTCGCCACTCTTTATATTTAGGATTTTTTCTTTCCTGCTTGTTGGTTATCTTCCAAGGTGGAGTTTTAGGTCCGATCCAGATAACAGCCTCCCCCTTATCGTTTACTGCTGCATGCGCATTCTTTAAATTAATTCCGTTATAAGATAAATACTTATCTTCACTAATCTTCCCCTCAGCAAATCCACATTCAATACATAAATGAAAATCTTTATCAGACTCTTCGTACCTCGGCCACATTTCAGATATCACTTCACCACAGTTGTTACAACTAAAGTTATGAATGAAAATATCAGAATCTCCATTTTTCTCTATTACTGAATGACTATAGGACACTACACACCCTCCCTCCTATTACAACGGTATTGTTTTCTCCACTCCGACTTCTTTATGTTTTATTACTAGCTGATCTCCACGCTCTTGTTTCACTAACCAATTTCGATGATTTAATCCTGTCCACATTAACGCTGAAAGGTACTTCCGAGTTACTCTTTTCAATTCACTCTCTCCTCTCACAAATCGCTGTCATACCTTCAATTCTCTTAAACTCTAATTCTGGATATGAGCGCTTTAGGTATCCTTCTACGTAACCAGCAAACTTGTCTTTTCTGAGCTTCCGATCACTAATCCCTTCGGTCATCCAGAGGTAGTGGTGTGGGATCGGTACTTCATGTTTCATGGCACGTACACAAGCTTTCCAGTGAGTTCCTGTACTTCTCTTTTAAAACGGTTCTCATCGCTATTCGAATCACTAAGATGGAGAATCCAGATCTCTTGAACCTTAGTGAGATCGTTTGCTCTTAGAAACTCTTTAAAGTTCTCTAGGTTCATATGGGATCGAAGTAAGCGTTTTTTCATCACTTGGGGTACGGAACCATTAGCAATGTTGTCGTTAAGTATGTCTAGGGAGTAGTTACACTCCACCATAAGATGAGTTAAACCTTTGAATTTGTATTTAATGTAGTAGGTATCCGTTGCGAATAAGAGCTTGTCTCCTTGTTTGTTGGCTAGTAAGAATCCTAGTGGTTCTGACACATCATGCTCTACATCAAAGGGTAAAATAGTCCAGGTACCGATATTAAATTGTCTTTTGGCTTCAACCGTTTTTATACGGTGTCCTTTGGCCCCTATCGCATTTGCAGTACCTGGACTAAGGTAGATATTAATTCCAGCTTTCATAACCTCTGAGATTGCTTTACTGTGATCTTTATGTTCATGGGTGACTAAGCACCCTCGGATATCTTTTGTATTGAAATTGAGCCGTTTCTGAATGTCTCTGAATGAGATTCCACATTCCAGAAGGAGAGGGGTAACGCCATCTGTTACGTAATAGGCGTTACCTTTACTACTGGATGCTAGAGCTTTTATCTCAATCATCTAAAATCCCGGTCCATCTGTTCCGGTGGCTTGTTGTTCAGCTTGTTCAAACGAATCATAGAGAGATTGTTGTTCATATTGTTTGGTATCTTCTTGAGGTTTAGGTTGTTCAGGCTTAACCTGTTGTTTTGGTTCTTGTTTAAGTTCTTCTTTTTCTTCAACAACAACGTCAATGTATTCTTGATTCGCGTTCTGTTCTATCTGCTTCTGTGTCTCTTCTTCTGGAGTAACATCAACTCGTTCGTTGTCATACTCATTTTCAGTAGAATTGTTGATTGCTTGTACAAGTAGATCGCTATCATCACTTGTATTAATAAAGGCTTTAGCAGCTCGATTAATAACTGTACGTTTTGCCATTTCTTGAGGGAACTTTTTGTGAACTGCTTGTTGTGTTTTCGATTGCCCCCAAGCTGCGTTAATCTCTTTTTTAGTCATAACTGTTAGTAGTTCCTCGTCCTCGGCAGTTTTGACAACGGCATAAGCACCCAAGATCTCATTGTCTCTATTTAAGAAGTTTGTTTCATGCTTTAATAACTTCTCACGACCACCAGCAACTTCGTAATCGAACACATCACCACCAAATATTACGTTTGCCCAGATATCCTTAACATTGGTGAGACGTTTAAGGACTGCCTGTGTACCGAAATATGATCGGTTAAGTTGTAGTTGGTTTCCATAAACGATGAAATAACATTGTGTTTTAGCTGGGCTTAACCCTTGAACAACCATATCTAGTAAAGAGTTTGCAATCGATTCTCTCGTGCAAACTTCGAGAGCAGGCTTACCAGCCTTATCTTTCACTTCCTGGAGTTTGAAAAACGCACTCTTTAAAGCGTTACTAGCGTTATAATTGGCTGGAAGTTGTAATCCTTCATCTTGTAATCTAGTTAAGCTTTTATTTACGTCATCTGTGATGTCTTTCTGGATAATTGCCACTTGATTTTTGTTAGTCATTTATTTTCCTCCTTCTGATCTAACTTATATATTTTTTTAACCTGAGCACGGGGGTATATATTTTCATTTGAAAATGAGTCATATATATAACCATTAGGGAAACGATATTTAATCTCTTGTTCAATTTCCTCTGTCGTAGGATAATATTCATATTCTTTTGATATAGGTAATTGGTTTATTTGGATAACGAAAACTATTTTTAAAGTCAAAATTTCCACCTCAATCGCAATAAGTTCTATAGCAGTGTGGACAACCAGTGATTAATTCACTGGCCGCCTTTTCCGTTGTAATACCAGAAAAATAATGTTTCCCATCCAATACAGCTTTTTCGTGTGGATTATAGATGTTTTTATTACATTTCCAACAAACTCCAGAACTAGGGGCGAAGTGTGGCGCCCCTGTCCTTTTACAATACTCCTCTTGTGCTTTTATGCTTTTCTGAACGTTGAACTCACTCATACTAGAACGGCCTCTTTTGACTTCGATTCAACCCTCAGTGACTTATCCTTTTCGGAAACGATAAGGGCGATTGTTTGTGCCTTTGTATCAATCAATTTAGTGACCGCCTCGGCATTGTCAATAAAGATAGGTGCTGCAAACTCATAGTGCTCAGACAGAGTGTTAATGATGTCTAGCCCAACATTGATTCGAGCAGCATTATTTAATCCAGATCCATAAGGGACCCCATCAAACGTTGTTTCACAAACCTCGTTTAGACCACCATTGATCTGAGTTTCGAATAGTTTGAACCGTGCATACTGAAACTTAGAATTGATCTTCTCTTCCAAAAGATTGACCTTCGCTCGAATAAACTCTTCTGCAAGGAATAGTTCCTTTTCTAGCTCGGCATATTCAGCTGCAAGTTCTTTCTGACGATCTTCCAGTTCTTGAACTCGTTTCTCTGATTGTTTGTGCTGATCTACTTTTGCCAAATCCAATTCATATTCTTTTATCTGACCTCGCAAATCAGTAATCTCCGATTGCGCTCCATCGATGGAGCTTTGAACATTTGCCTGAACCTCTTTGATTTGTTGCTCTAGTTGTTGAGATTCTTTAAATTTGGCGACATATTCCTCATTGTCATTGATAGATGTTGTATTTGCTTTTAATGATTCAATATCACTCTGTACTTGGTTTATATCCACTTCCTGTTGCTTTAAGGTCTCTTCTAACTTAGCTATAGCTTCATTCGCTTCCTTAGAATCCTTCTCACGTTCTTCCGATTGCGCTTTTAAGGAATGACCTTGTTTCTTGATCTCTTCCAGTTCTTTTGATTTATTTAGGTTAAATTGTGCAACTGCAGCTTCATATTGTTCCTTTGCTCTTTGGTGCGCTTGTTCGATCTCTTCTTGAGGTAAAGCCTGTCCACAAGTGGAGCAGTTTTCATCATGTTCCGGTAATACAATGGAATGCTCTCTCTTCTCCACTTCGAAATATTGATTACGCAAACGATCACGCTTACCATCGAAAACCTTGATATCTTCCTCATTGGAGCGAATACGACGTTGTTGATTGGAAATCTGATGTTCTGTTTGACTAATAGCATTCTTGATCTCGTAGAATAAGGATTGTTTAGCACTCACCTTGTCTTGATTCTCAGCATTATGCTTGTTCTTGATGTCCAGGAGCTGCCCTTCTACTTCACGTAATTTCTTTTGTAATTCAGCGAACTCTCCACCGTTACGGATGCGAGAGATTTGATCTTCTTTGTTTTCAATTAAATCCTTTGTTTTTGCAATTTTATTTTTGATCTCTTTTACGTTAATCCCATTAATGTCTGGAAGGTTGTGATTGATCTCATCAATCCGAACCGGGATCATTTCAAGTTCCTTATTGATGTCCTTCTTCTTAGCAGCAATAACTAATTTGTGGTCCTCTATACTACGGTCACCTAGAATTTTTGTTAACTCACCAAGTTTCTTATTACTAGCGATAACATCTTCCTCTGAAATGTCACCACATACTTTCAGAAGAATGTTTCGACGTTCTTGCCACTTAAGGTGTTCGTTAAAATAGGTTGGTGATGTGAGTAATTTAAAAACACCTTCGTCAATGATCTGAGAAACCTTATCGGTATATTCTTTCTTTTTGACTGGTACTCCATCGATAAAGTAATCTACCGTATGTCCATCAAACTCTTGCGTTGCAGATCCACGCTTTCTAGTCCACTTTTCTCTGTAGACTTTTCTAAGGTTGATCTCTTTATTCTCAAGTCGAAAGGTGCCTTCTACTTCATGATCAAGGTTATGGATCTCATTCCCTTTGAAATCCAACGTTTTAATGGCGAACTCCTTTTTGTTTTGGCTATCCTTATCGAATAGCAACCAATTTTCAGCATCGAACAACGTTGACTTTCCAGTACCGTTATCTCCGAGGACCTCAGTATCTCCGTTGGCATCTAACACAAACGACTTGATACCTTTAAAATTCTTTAGCTTTAAGCTAATAAGCTCTAAACGTTTCAACGGTATCCCTCCATATTGAATTTTTTAATTAGATCACTTATAATAAAAGTGAACATATTTACTAATGCGTTCCAGAAATCCGATCAGACTACCATCTGTTCGGATTTTTCATTTTCTTCTTTTTCTACTTCGCGTTCCAACACTTCCAAATCTGCTAAGGTGTCTGTCACAATGTACTCTGCTTGTTGTAGCCTTGACTTAAGAGCGTTAATTCGATTTCTGATATCCTCTGAATCCACCCTTGTCCCTCCTTCCTTTGGTATGTAAGGCTTTACTTCAAGGATGTCACTAAACTCGTATACTTCCTCTAAGCAATGAGGACAGCCCTTTGGTTCAACATCCTCGTCTACCGCAAAACCTTGCTCGCAATCAGGACAAAAATAATCATCCATCTTTCTCCTCTATCACCATCCCTTTCTGGTGTCAGCTGCACCTTTGGGAGCACGACAGAGGACTACTGGACGCCGGGGGAATGGCTACAGTCTTGTCATGACCCCAAAGGCAAAGCTGAGACAAATCTCAACTTGCCATTAAGAGGTGGTTTTGCTACTATACAGATATAAGAGTTTTACCTGAGCTTACTCACACGGCCATGTGAGGGCTTTTTTCTTTGCCATTTCCCATCGATTTTTTTAAACTCTTTAAACACCTTTTTGGATGTCATTCTCACCCCTCCAGTTTCTACGACTTCTTGACATGCTCAATGGCTTTTTGGATAACAGCTGAGTACTTTACATTCTTACTTGCCATCTTTAACGCCATTAAATCCTCAATTAATTCCAACTTATCTTCTTCCGTTTTATAGCCCCTGATCAGCAATCCTTCATCAGACATAAACATTTCCATCGGTGTTCCCGGTTCCCATCCGTGCGACCGTCGAATTTCTTTCGGAATAACTACTCGACCTAATTCATCAATGCGTCTAACAATTCCAATAGATTTCATGTGTAATCCCCCTAAACGAAAATTAATATAGCTTGTACAAAAACATAGGAAAAATAAAGCATGATGCAGTACCACATGTACTTGGAAGTGATAATGTTGTCTAATAAATCAATGATCTTTTCGATGTTCATTTCACCCTCCGGACACTTAAGGTGATAGATTCACGTCTCCAGTATTTGTACTTGTCTTGGAGTTCTTTTAAATCTTTCAGAGCTTTATCAAACTCAACTTCTTCATTCCGGATACGTTCCTTTATCAGTTTGATGTTTATTTGATCTAACCGTTTCGTCGCCTCGAACAACTCGTTATGTAGATTCTGGATTGTAGCTTGTTGTCCGATCATATATAAATATAATTTCATGGCTAAGGGTAGATCTTTATCTAGTACATTTAACTCGTTCATCCCTGAATCACAACCTTTCTGGGTTCCCAATCAACACCATCTAGTACTTGCTTACACGCACCGCAAAAGCAATCGTTCTTAATCGGCGCAAACCATACTTTTTCTCCATCTGAGAAATTTTGATAACACTCACCGCAAAATGGAAGTTTTGTTGTTTTAATTGGTGGAGTGTAACCCTTCAATCGACGTAACAACTCTTCTCTAGCTTCGTAATGATAGTGACGATTCCGTGCACCATCAAAAGTAGTTCCATGATAAAAATTCAGTAGTTCCTCATTGGTGTATTCTTTTAAATCATCCAAATAACCATCCCTCCAACTAGTTGTGACATGACTCTCATCGCTTCGGCTACTATTGTTGGATCAAAACTAACTAACGTTGCTATCAAGATGTCTTGTGCATTTGTGTGTTTAAACCATTCAACTGCATCCGAAAAGTGTATTTTCTGCTTTCCTAGTTCCATTTTCGTGACGCTACTTCGTGATCGGTTCATTCTAAACGCTAGTTCTTCTTGGCTGATCCCCTCCCTGATCCTTGCCTTTTTCAAGGCTGGTGTTATATCCAATTTCTACTCACCTCCTTGGTTCGAAGTTAGAACTTGTGCAGCTTTCGAACCGACATTCTACCAATCTCGATTTAAACTTTACTTAAGATAAGTGCTTATCCTGTTTCAACAGGATGCATTGTTTGTTGCTTAATCATCCAGCTATCAATAGTTTCTTGATAGAATAAAATTCTTGTGCGTATTCTGATATGTGGTATTTCTTTTTTTTGAACCATTTTATAAATAGTGTCTCGGCTGACACCAAGATAATCTGCTATCTCTTGGACTGTCATTGTTTTGCGTTGCATGTTAACTTACCTCCTTTTTTTAGCAGAATTCAATAATGCAATATGTTTCTTCATCGTGCTTTGAGCTAAAGACAACTGCATCACCAGATATATTCGTTAAATAATTTTTTTCGAAGAATGAAAGTGCAACTTCATTAGTGTGAATCGTAATAATTTTTCCGTAATCTATCGTTTCTTCAATGTGAACATTTTCAATATGCGCCTCGATGTGCAGGAATGGTTCACTCTGATAATCATGGTGATAATAAGCAATATTTATCTTGATTAAATCGTTATTTGCTTGTTTGATTAATTTATTGAAGGTCGTTTGATAGCTGTTGAATTGCTTAATATTGTTCACTTTCAACACCTTCTTTGTAATCTAAATAAAATTCCATCTTCAATTGTTCCATTGTAGGAAAGATGTTTTTAGATTTAAGGGTCTCATACAGGAATAAACGACCTTTTTGTGTCCATTTGGTTAGTAAGTTCACACCTTCCGAACCATCTTTTTTCTTATATGAAGTTGTTTCAGATTTTGTATAACCTAGACCTTTATACTTTCCGTACAACAACCATTGACCGTTCATTTTATATTGGATGCCGTGTTCATGGAGCAGTTTGTTAAACGCAATCGCCGACATCCCGTAATCATCTGCTATTTGAGTTGTGAGTAATAAATCATTAGATTTTAGAATTTCATCTACATAAGTAACTTTTGGTTCATATTCTGCAATTTGTTGTTCATACATTTTGTTCTCTGTTTTTAATTGCTCTACTTGTTTATTGGCGAATTCTAAAGCTCGTTTCATCACCATCTCAGGACTGTTCCATAATTTTTCTAAGTGGATAAAGTATTGTCTAGCCTGCTTTCCCTTTTTAGTACGTTGGATCATGGAAATTTCTTTTGCCATGTCTAATTTCAATAAATAATCCTTTGTTTCTTGGAGATTGGCAGGGTGGACAAAAGTGTCCGAGGTGAAATCTTGGTTTTCTATAAATCCATACTCGACCATTCGAGGAAACCACTTTCTGAAAGGTGTGCCAACCTCTAAAAAGTTATGAAGTTCTCTTGCACTTACAATAATTTCCTTATTATCGTTTTCTTTTGTTTCTATCAATTGATTCAAACTACTCACCTAATTTCTTGTTTTCGAATACCATTGCCATGTTGATGATATAAGCCAGATCTATGAGATCTTTTGCAGCATCGTCCTTTGAATACTTGGGGTCTTGATCTAAGTCATGAGCGATCCGAATCACTTCTAGCTGCCACTCCGACAGTTGATAAAGGTCGATGATGTCCATTTAGTCCTCCTTCTCAAAGGGATTTGTTAACCTCCGTTGAATTCTTATTGATAGGAAGGAGGATAACGATGAGAGACTTAATGATGATTACTTCGCTGACAGAAAATCAAATGTTGGACAAGCTCCTAATACTTAAAGGAATTTACAGGAACGGGTTTATTGAATTGAATAAAGCCACTAGAAATTATGATGCTGGTTTAGAGTTAGCTGATCTTTTTGAACAATTAGTTGCTAAGAACAGATCCTTACTTACAGATAGAGATTTAGATGATTGTCAGTTACTGATTGTTCAACTTAAGTTAACGTGTCTGGATCATTCAGACCGATGGAATGCTTTTATCAACTACTACGATGATCTTTCTCAATTTGATAATTACTCATTTGGCATGCGATCACTTTTAAATGTTCAAAAGCGCCGTTACGCAGTTATTAAACGAAAGATTGATCGCGCATCCAAAGGTAAAAAACTTGGTAATCTAGTACACCAAAAACAGTCGGAATTAAGTAATGAACAGATCTTGAATAGAGCTAAGCAAGTAATTGATTGGATTGAACATATTGCAAACGAAAAATAATTTTAATTATGCTGAACTTCTACCTGTTGCACTTTCTGCAACTTCACTCTCAAAAAAATATTCAATCGGATGATTAAAATAACTAGCAATAGTGTGTAACTCCTCAGCTGTAAACGATTGCGTACCAGTTTCTTTTCTTTGATAAGGGTAAAGGGAGTTAAAGCCAAGTACTTTAGCCATTTCGCTTTGAGATAACTTCTTTTGCTTTCTGAGTTGCTTAATTTTCTCTATATTTACTTTATGCATGTCCACACCTCCTAATTGCGTTTTTTGCAACTGCTTATTTTGATTATAAATCGCAATTTTTGCAAAGTCAATAAATATTTAGCGTTTTTCGCAATTTTATATTTGCTAAATATGCAAAGGTGATATTATTAAGAAAGGAAGGTTTAGGAATATGGGGGTTGTTTTAATGGGAAAAAGTATATTGGGCCGTCGGCTTAAGGAACTCAGAGAAAAACATAAATTAACTCAGAAACAAGTGGCCCCTAAATTCGGTATTACAAATTACCAGTTATCTAGATATGAAAACGATGAATCAAATCCAGATCCTGATTTAATTGTAAAGTTTGCAGAGTTTTATGGCGTTTCTTCCGATTATCTATTAGGAAAAACGGACAAACCTACATATGATGAAGATCTTAGTCGTTCTTATTACGGTGGTCCCGAAGACATAACTGATGATGAGCGTGAATATCTTGATAGACAGCTGGAACAATACCGCGAGTTAAAAAAGCAATTCATGGAGAAAAAAGAAGAAAATAAATAAGTCTTTCTCTTTTTTTACCTAACAACTGTAGAAATTTGTAATTTTAAGATATATCTTGAAATATAGGAGGGATTATACCTTGGATGAAGGAAGAATAAAAAAACCTCTTTATAAAAAGTGGTGGGTCTATGCAATTATTTTGTTTGTCATACTTGGAGTGATATTCAGTGGAGAGAACGAAGAAATCGCAGGGGAAAATGATAACAATCTTGTATTACCAGATTTCGAGATAGTTGAAGAAGACGATGTAAGTTTAGGAGATGTTATAAGAAAGAGCTACTGGATTTATCCAGAAGGTGGAACTTTAACAGAGGAACAATTTGAACAAACCTCGATTAATATAGTTGAAAACTTAAAAAAAGAGTTTGATTTTAATGCTATCTCCTTGTTTTTTATCGATGACCCCGATAATCCAGTTGGATACCAAATTGGAATGACTGAATATGTTCCAAATGGAGAATGGTCAGATGCTATCGAATATAGTGCCGGTGATTATAAAGATCATGAATATGTCTTCAAGTTTAATGAATAGCCCTTTGGGCTTTTCTTTTCACCATGAAACAGAACATATATTCGTATTTTGAGGGGGATATTAATGTACAACACGATTACAGAATCATGGATTATCAAGGAGTATCAAAAGAGAGACATAGTAAGAATTCAAGATTTATGCATTAAAAAAGTATCAAAGTCATTTAATATAGGCTTAATTTTCCATCGATATCGCAGTGAATGTATCCACGAAATGGATTTTGGAGTTATCTATGTTAATGAATTAAAACCACACGCCCAACAACGTGTAGAATTTTTTCATGAAATGGGACATGTTCTTAAGCACTATGGAGACCAAAAAACAATGCCGGATACATTTATGAGGTTGCAAGAACAACAAGCTGAAACATTTTCTCTTTATGCTGCTATGCCACTACACATTCTTGAACCTTTGCTGGATAATGGGATATCTATAAAAGAAATAACAGACTTATTTGATCTCCCTGAATATTTTGTAAGAAAGAGGTTGGCTCAACTAGATCGTTTGTACCTCAGAAGACGTAGTTATAAAAAACAAAAATTAATCGAAGATATTACGATAACTTATAGACAAAGTTACGATCCATCTAAATGGTCCGATGAAACATGGCGTATCATGGATCAACTAAAAAAACAAACGAACAAGGAGGTCATTAATCATGTGGGTTTATTACGAAGAAATAGACGGACTTCTTAATCCTAAGTGGGTAATTATAAATGCCGAAAAGGAAAATAATTTTCCTTTTTATAAAGTAAATGGTCCGTTCGAACGTTTTTTTGAAGAGGATATGACAGATGAGTTTAGAGGTGTTACTGTTACGATGGCATATTTAATAAGAGACCCATTTGAGGATTTATCCTTTGGAATAACTGTTGCAAGTTTAAAAGAAAAATATAATTTGGATGATGTGACACACTTTATTTTACTCGTTGATGATCTGCAAGAAATATTAAACATGGATATTTCAGAGCAATTACTAATTGTTTAGATGTTCGAAATTCGAACAGTAACTAATGCTTAGTTTTGATATTTTAATAGTGAGGTGATAATTAGATGGGTAGCATTGAAAGAAGAGGTAAAAATTCATTTAGACTGTCTGTTGTTATTGGATATGAAGAGGATGGGACACCCATCCGAGAACGGAAAACAGTGCAAGCAAAAAATAAAACTGAGGCTGGTAAAGAACTTACACTATTTGAATCTGAGCTCCTCTCTGGAAAATATCAAAAACCTACACTTATAACATTAAGAAAATTTTATGATGACTGGTTAGAATTATATGCACAAGATGCTTATGCCCCAGACACACTAAATGGTTATGTAAATAATCTTAACAAACGTATTCTACCTAAATACGGAAATATGAAACTGTCAGAAATTGAACAAATCCATGTAGCTAATTTCGTAAACGATCTAAAAAAAGATGGCCGACGACTGGACGGAAAAGAAGGTAAACTATCCCCCTCCACTATTAATAATGCCTATCGTGCTTTTAACAGCATCATGGCACGTGCAAAGGAATGGGGGTATATCAAAGAAAACCCCGCCTCCGGAATAAAGCTACCAAACGTTAAAAGTGTGAAAGCAAAAATTAATTATTCAGTGGATAACCTCTGGAAAATGATAGAATGCATTAAAGATGAACCCTTTGAAAAGCAAGTACTTTTTTGGGTTGCTTTTATTACATCTGCACGCGAAGGAGAAATAGCTGCTCTAGAAGAAAGACATATATTAAAAGATAAGAGTGCTATTTATTTCGAACAATCACTTTACGAGAAAAAGGGCGGTGGAGTTGGTATAAAAAGTATTAAAAATAAATTAGAAGGTGCTGCCGCCATCCCTACGGAATTAATGGAGTTGATTGATAAACTATTACATCAAAAGCGAAAAGAAAAGCTGAAAAGCAGAGACTTATATGAGTATGAGGATACAATCTTCTTATTTTCGAATGAGTTCGGTCGACCGATCCGTCCGGATAGTATTAGCCAATGGTGGATTCGATTTATTAATAAGAACAAACTACCTAAAATACGATTTCACGATTTACGGCATTTATCGATTACCTTCCTTATCGGAAAGAACGTACCTATGAAATCGATTAGTGAACGTGCAAGACATTCTCGAATTGGAACAACGATGGATATTTATGGCCACAATATCATTGAAGTGGACCAAGTAGCTGCTGACCATTTTAAGGTGTTTTTCCAGGGAAAAAATGCTTAAAAATAAAATCCTGCCCCAATCCTGCCCCAATTTAGGGATTTTCAAGAATAACAAAACATTTGTTCTATTTTTAGATAAGCAAAAACCCCTTGTATACCAAGGGGTTATCATATTTATCATTGGCGCGCCCTAGAGGATTCGAACCTCCGACCTACAGTTTAGGAAACTGTTGCTCTATCCTACTGAGCTAAGGGCGCATAAAATAAATTTTCCCTTTTTTATTTTATTGTATTGCTTCCATTCTCGCAAGACCTTAATGATGAGAGATGGTTTTTATACTTCAACATATAAGTTAAGTAGTCAAAAGTATAAAAAAAGACCTGTCTATACACAAGTCATAACTTTTTTATAATGGTGAGCCATGAAGGACTCGAACCTTCGACCCTCTGATTAAAAGTCAGATGCTCTACCAACTGAGCTAATGGCTCGCAGTATTTTCCACGATGCTAATTCATGACGCTTCCGGACGATGCTTTTCTCTGTTGTCTTACCTGTTTCTTCCTCTGATAGACTCACTTCGTTGTGTATGCGTCGAAACAACTCGTTGTCTTTTCTGGATGTAACGCTCGTCACTGAGCTAATGGCTCGCAGTATTTTCCACGATAGGATTTATTTTGGTGACCCGTACGGGATTCGAACCCGTGTTACCGCCGTGAAAGGGCGGTGTCTTAACCGCTTGACCAACGGGCCATTTATATTAATTAAATATGGCGGAGAAGGAGGGATTTGAACCCTCGCGCCGCTTACGCGACCTACACCCTTAGCAGGGGCGCCTCTTCAGCCACTTGAGTACTTCTCCAAAAGTGGCTCCACAGGCAGGACTCGAACCTGCGACCGATCGGTTAACAGCCGATTGCTCTACCAACTGAGCTACTGTGGAATATGGTGGGCCTGAGTGGACTCGAACCACCGACCTCACGCTTATCAGGCGTGCGCTCTAACCAGCTGAGCTACAGGCCCAAACTGTTATTTATTTTCAGTTTGAGAAGATAAAATGGAGCGGGTGATGAGAATCGAACTCACATCATCAGCTTGGAAGGCTGAGGTTTTACCACTAAACTACACCCGCATACTATACATAATGTTTTAATCATTTAATTTTAATGCTCTCTTCATCCACTCGCCTTTTTTCATGTCTCTTCCTCTACTAGATTTTCTCCGAAGCAAATCCGTCGAGACAACTCGTAGCTTTTTCTGAGGAGTAAACGCTCGTGGCTGAGGTTTTACCACTAAACTACACCCGCATTATTATATTTTAATCTATAAGATTTTTTACAATAACCCTCGGATCACTAACAATTGGCGCGCCCGAGAGGAGTCGAACCCCTAACCTTCTGATCCGTAGTCAGACACTCTATCCAATTGAGCTACGGGCGCCTCTGGAGCGGAAGACGGGATTCGAACCCGCGACCCCCACCTTGGCAAGGTGGTGTTCTACCACTGAACTACTTCCGCAAAATGGCTGGGCTAGCAGG
>NZ_JAHQCS010000058.1 GCF_019042215.1 Evansella tamaricis
TTTTTTTTCTTAGACGGAACAACTAACACAATAAGTTAGTTGTTCTCTCTCCATCTCTTTTCAATGTTGATTAAATATGCATTTGGGTCTCTCTTAAATCTTCTCTGTTTAGTATGTTCAGAAATTCGTTTCGTCCATGTGGACGATTCTTGTTGATAGCGATCATATGGTACATTTTGTATTGCTTGTAATGCACAGCTTTCCTGTTTGGTGTTGTCGGCAAATACAATATTTTCTCCATGTCTTATGATGTAACGGTTCCATGTTCTACTACCTGTAATCCGTCGGTGTTTCTGCTTGGTTCTTCTAAAAAACAATTCTAAATCATTGTTTGTTCTTGGAATAAGAGTGTTATCATAACAGGCAAACAATCCCTTCCAGAACCCTTTACTGTAATTTAATAAGTTCTCTAAAAACGGTCTGTCACACTCATTCTTCAAACTAGATTTAATCTGATTAAGGTAATGTCCTAACCTTTTTTCCACCCAGTTACTTGTTTTATTATCAGAAGGCTCCATAATTGTAGCGATTCTCTGAAATCTGGTATACCAACGACAAACAAGCTCATAATCTTGTTGAAAATCTTCAAAATGACTGATTATTCTGATAAGCATTTCAAGTAGAGTAGTCCCCTTTTTTATCTCGACATTTTTCCATCGAGGTCTTTATAGCTTTTGAACGTTCATATACTCTCATTCCAGGTAAGTCAAAGGGAGGCTTTCCATCATCAAGAAGTACAGAACGAATAGCTGCGATATAGTCCTCAGCTATTTCTGCTTCATGTGTCTTGGTGCCCATTTGATCTATTTTTCGTTCTACTGCACGTATACCACGTAGCTTCTTTTTAATATTTGTTTTTAATTTGCGGTCTTTCTCAACCAATGGTTTGGCAATATCCTTAAAGTAATGGAACTGGCAGTATTGATAAGGAATAGTAGGAGCTAATTTTTCGATAGCTAATCGAATAGATTGTTGTCCGTCACTTACAAATGCCTGGATCGGAAATCCCCAATCCATTACAGGCTTAATTAACTCCATTAACTCTGTTGAGGCACTACTTTTAAGATTTTTCGCTGCTAAGACTGTACCACTTAGAACTTCGCGGATGACATATAATGTTTCATTTCCTTTCTCTGGCTGTACGCCATCAATGGAAAGAATAATCCCACCATGTTCTTTTACAACGTGATTTAAAATACCTTCGGCATTTTCTTTAGCATTTGCACGAAGTAATAATGCATATCTCTCATATAATTTCTGAACTTGCCTGTCAGAGATTTTTACTTGTTTTTCGTTTAATATCTCCATAATTTCTGTTCGGGTTTTATGTTCTTGAAATCTCAAATATCCAATATTGGCAATGACATCCATACCATACGTAATATGTTTCATACTTATATGTTCAGCTTGTGCCGACCGATAGGTCGTATCATTTGAACATGTTTCGTTATCACACCGATAACCCAAGTTAATAACTTTAACTTCACCCTCTAAGGTTGAAATTGTTTTTCTCCATACAGGATGGCAATAAACTAATTTCTCACTACACTTAGGACAGTGAGTTATTTCAGGCTTATAGTATTTAGAATCTTTAGCTTCTAGTCGATTTTTTGTACGCATAAATAAACACCAACTCTTATCTTTTATAAGTCTATTATAACCCATAAATTCATTTGGTGTTATTTATTCCACCCAAGTTTTTTTTTGACTTTGATAAGTTTTACGAAGGTTAATTGATTTTTGATTGAGGTGCTTTAGCAGAGCTGAAATACATAAACTAGAGGTAAGTTGTAAAGTACACTGACATTTCTATATTTAAGAGGGGGAATAAATAGTGCCAGGGAGCGATGATGGAAAATATGGAAATGACCAATATGATAGTCCTGAGACAATGAATGAAAGAGTTGAAAATTTCGGATTAAATTTATTAGATCAGCTATTTAATGGAAAAAACCAGTTGTTTAGTCCACTAAGTATATACACAGCTTTAGCGATGGTTTTACCAGGAGCAAATGGTCAAACAAAGAAGGAGATACTTCAAGTCTTAAAAATAAAAGATGTTGAGGAAAATAAAATGCATTTATTTCACAAAGGACTTCAAAGTACTTTGAGAGAGTATGAAAAAGAATTAGATTTAAATATGGCCAACTCCTTCTGGATAAAAGAAGATTTAATGATAAAAAATGATTATGTGGAATTCATAAAAAAAAATTATAATGCACACTTTGGAGAAATTACTACAAAACAACAAATAAATAATTGGATTAAATTACGTACAGAGGGGAAAGTAGAGGAGATTGTAGATGAAATTAATAATTCCTTAATCTTACTTTTAATTAATACAGTATATTTCCAGGGAAATTGGAGTAAACCGTTTGATAAGGAATTGACTTCAAATGATTTTTTTATTTCAGAAAATGAATCCAAAATAACTGTTCCGTTTATGATGTTGAAGGAATCACTGAAATACGATAAGACAGACTTATATGAAATAATTAAATTACCTTATAGTAACAATAGTTTATATATGGAAATTATTTTACCTAAAAAAACAGTGAACATGAAGAAGTTGATCAATGAATTTTTAAAGGGGGACGAAATTTGGATTTGTCCAGAATCGGAAAAGGTTGGCACATTAATATTGCCTAAATTTAAGTTAGAATCAGATTTAAATTTAAATAATATTTTAATGTCATTAAGTATGCATTCCGCTTTTAATCCTTCGACAGCTGATTTTTTAAATATGGTTAGTAAGGAAGAGGAAATATTTATTAGTGATGTAAAACATAAAGCGTACATGGAAGTAAGTGAAGAAGGAACAGAAGCAGCAGCAGTTTCTTCAGTAGAAATGCGTGGAGGTTCGGTTGGCTCGGAAAATACATTTGAAATGGTAGTTAATCGACCGTTTATTTTTCAAATTCGTGAAAACAATACAGGAGTGCCAGTGTTTTTGGGATATATTAATAATCCTGCTACAAAAATATAGTAAAAAGGAGGCTCTCTAAAATAGAGGCCTCCTTAATAATTCTTAAAAATCAAAGTTGAAATCAGTCATAAAATCCTCATCGTCTAGTTCTACTGCATTATTAATTATATCTTCAGGAATAGTGAAATCATTTAAACTATTGAAATTATACATGATAACACTGGAACGTTGCTCAAGAGTAATTTTTTCTCCCATAACATCCATAGTTAATTCTAAATAAATGTTAGCTTCCTTTTGAAAGTATGTTTCTTTTTCAATTATAAATTCATATTCGATTGAATGTATATCTAGATCTGACATAACATCAAAGAACATATCATCCATACCTTCTCCTGCCAAACCACTAATATGCTCCATTAAAGTTTGCATGTCTGCTCCAGAACCCACAAGTTGAATAGTGTAATGATCGTTATCTTCAGTCATGGCAAGTTCTGAAATATAATCTTTAAAAGGAAGTAGTTGCTCTTCAGGACTTAATTGGGTTTCTGTCAGACTCATGTATTCCTCATTAAATTGATCTGGTAACTTTGACCATTGACCAGAGAAAGGTTCCTCCATATAGAATCCTAGGTCTTCAGTAAAGTATGATTCATAACTCATATCGATACCCATCATTTCTAGATTCATTGTAATATTTTGATAGAATGAGAGTGGTTCAAGTAAGAGATCCATTTCAGATTTAGTTGCTAGTGTTATACTATCATCCTCGTTGGATCCCATTGTCTGTTCGGATTCTAGTGTCATAGAGTAACTTGTCAAATCCCCCATTGCAGCGATTGAGTTGTTTAAAATCTCTTCAATTGATGCTGCATCCTCTGTCAGTTCTGTACTACAAGCTCCTAAAAATGAGAATGAAACAAGTATAATTAATAACAGCCATTTTTTCATTAATAAACCCCCATTGATAATCTAGTTCTATTAATAATCTACGTTGATAAAAGAGAGGAAGTTTCAAAAAATCATGATATCTTTATTTCCCGATTATTCAACGTAACATATCTATATTACAGTTACACATTGAATTAGGACAGATTCTTTTGTAGCATTTCAGTGAAGAAAATATTTATGAATAATGTTCACAAAATATTCGGGGGCCAGGTCCCCGAATATTTTGTGAAACCTTTGTGTCAAAAGAACGTATTTTATAGAGGTTGTCCGTTTTGTATTAGAATAATTGGAGGGGAAATAGCTAATACTGTCGAAATATAAAATTTACATAATAATCCAATACTTGTAATTAAAGAGCGGAGAGAGGGATAAAAGATGGAAGAAATATTAAATGAGCTGCAAAGTGTTCGGTGGGACTTGCTTGCTCCAATAGCTATTGTAAGTTTTGTCTTGATGATTGTAGCTATGGTTGATTGCTTTAAACACGGAAAGACAAACGGTCCTCAGTGGGTTTGGATTCTTGTTATTGTTTTCGTAAATTTAATTGGACCAATCCTTTATTTTATTTTTGGGAGGAGGAGTGAATAGTGGGTTTAATTAAGACAGTTGGATTAACCAAAACATATAATGGTACGAATGCTGTGGATGGAATTGATCTTTCTATTAAGGAAGGTGTTTGTACGGCATTATTAGGACCAAATGGGGCTGGAAAAACAACAACATTAAATATGTTAACCGGCTTGATAAATGCCACATCAGGAACAATATCCTTTGATGACCGTTATATGGGAGACCGGAGAAAGTATATTGGGTATTTACCTCAATATCCCAAGTTTTATGGCTGGATGACAGGAGAAGAGTATATCATTTTTTCGGGACAACTTGCAGGGCTTACAAAAAAAGAGGCGCTTAGTCGATCTGATGAATTATTAAGTCTTGTGGGACTTTCGGAAGATAAGAAGAAACGTGTTTCCGGTTATTCAGGGGGGATGAAACAAAGGCTTGGAATTGCACAGTCATTAATACACAGTCCTAAATTACTTATCTTGGATGAACCTGTTTCAGCCTTAGATCCGATAGGTCGTAGAGAAGTTCTCGAATTGATGAAAACATTAAAAGAGAAAACATCCATCCTCTTTTCCACACATGTTTTACATGATGCCGAGGAGATTTGCGAAGAAATTTTCATTATAAAAAAAGGGAAGTTAATAATTGAAGGGGATTTAGTGGAATTACAAAGAAAATATCAAAAACCTACAATATACTTGAATACAGAAGAACCGATTGAAGATTGGAGCACTACCATTAAGCAGAAGGAGTGGCTTCGACACATGGATGTGAAGAAAAACAAAATTACAGTTACTGTGGAAGATATGGATATGGCTAGGGAAGCCCTTCTTACCGATGAATCACTGCGAAAGTTGAAAATTAATAGTTTTGAAGTTGCAAAAACTACGCTGGAAGACCTCTTCATGGAGGTGACTGGAAAATGAAACAATGGACAATCTTATTTAAGAAAGAATTTAAAGAATCACTTCGGAATTTTAAATGGGTCTGGATACCACTAGTATTTATTCTTTTAGGAATTACACAGCCAGTCACTTCATATTATTTACCTGAAATTTTAAAGAACTTTGGTGGAATGCCTGAAGGTGTAATTATGGAGTTTCCAATGCCCACAGCACCGCAAGTATTAGCAGAAACACTGGGGCAATTTAACCAAATTGGGATACTTGTATTAGTATTGGCTTTCATGGGAGTTGTAGCAGGGGAGAGAAATAGTGGAACAAATATTATGGTATTAGTAAAACCGGTATCTTACACAGCTTATATGTTATCTAAATGGGCTCATATGACATTGCTAGCATTTGTATCCTATTTATCAGGATTTCTCATAGCACTTTATTATACTTATCAGCTTATTGGGAGTGTTCCTGCTTCAGATGTTGTGAGCGGCTTTGTCGTTTATACGCTTTGGCTTTTATTCGTTACAACAATTGTTTTACTTTTTAGTACAATATTTAAAAGTACTGCTGCTGTTGCTGCCTTAACACTTGGACTTTCAATCATTCTAAGTTTATTAAGCAGTATTACTCCTGAACTTATGCAATGGTCACCGGGTATGCTTGCATCACATAGTTATTATCTGTTTCAAACTGGAGAAGCTAATGATGGTCTTTGGTTGTCCGTAGTTAGTACAGTACTACTAGTCGTAGCAATGCTTAGTATATCAGTTTATATCTTTAAGAAGAAAGAAGTGGCTACTCACACTTCGTAATCTATAATATTAAATAAATATAATAAAAATTTATGACAAAACGGTGAGACAAAGCTTCTTTGTTTCCTGTTTTGTCTTTCTTTTTATTACGCTTAATTAAAATGTATTAACAAACATAAAATGTTAAAAAATTTTGTTTTTTTTTATTACAGACCAAATTATGGTTGTTTGAGAGCTTAATTTTTGATATAACTATACTAAGGAAAACGCTTTCAGACCTTTTTGTGTTATATAGTTTAAAAAAGGTTAAAAGATTGAGTTTCCTTGCTACTGACGGGGAAATAGTTATTTGAGGGGAGGTTTACCGACGTTTCATCTTTGGGGAATCCGCAATTTCAGCATCGATTTTTTTCCGCACTGACATAAATACCATATTTTAAAAATCATTTCCACAGAATAATCATGAATGATGGAATAAAAGAAAGTATCTATTTATTGTACACTTGTACGTGAACAATTGAACAATTGAATAATGTGCCATAGGCAAGTTCGTGAATGAATGAACAATCCATATATTCATAGTTTGCTAAAAAAATAGTACGTTTGAAAGAGGGTGGGGGAAAGCATGAATATTCTTGTTTGTATTAAACAAGTACCAGATACGAAGATCATTAAAATCAATCCAAAAACGAACACATTGGATCGTTCCAGTGCACCAGCAATTTTAAATCCTTATGATGCACATGGAGTTCAAGAAGCTGTGCGCTTAAGGAAAATTCATGGTGGAAAGGTAACTGTGTTATGTATGGGACCTCCGATGGCGAGGGAAGCCATCAAGAAATGTGTGGAAATTGGTGCAGATGAAGGGTATTTAATTTCAGACAGAAGATTTGCCGGGGCAGATACATTAGCAACTAGTTATGCTCTGTACAAAGCAATTCAAAAGCTGATGAAACAAGACGGTATTGATCTTGTCTTATGCGGAAAACATGCGATTGATGGGGATACTGGACAGACAGGTCCTGGAATTGCAAGAAGAATTGGGATTCCACCACTAACCAACGTGATTAAAGTGGAAGAAGTGGATTTAGATAGTCAACAAATGAAAGTCCGTCGAAAAATCGAAAAAGGATATGAAATAATCCAGTCCAAACTTCCATGCCTATTGACAGTAGAAAAGGAGATCAACACAGTTGCTTATTCCCCTCTGCCAAACATGCTTCGTGCAGCTCGATACGAACCAATTGTATGGACAGTAGATGATTTGGAAGACGTGGATATAAAGCAATTAGGTTTGAAAGGATCACCAACTATTGTTGGCAAAATGTGGCCTCCAGCTAAAAGTGAAGGGGCAAAAATGATCGATGGTGATGTCAAAAAGCAAGCGAGTGAATTAGTAAAACATATGTTGGAAAAACGCGAGCTTTTTGAGGTGAAAGGTGGGGAGCAGGCATGAACTTAGAGGAATATAGAGGAGTATGGGTATTTATAGAACAACGGGAAGGAAAACTGGTAGACGTTGGTTTGGAGCTTTTAGGTGCAGGCCGTGCATTAGCAGATAAACTCGAAGTGGATCTGTGCGGAGTTCTCCTAGGCAGTAATGTGAAGGATCTTGCAAAAGATACTTTTGAATATGGGGCAGATAAGGTCTACGTAATTGATGATCCTATTCTAGAACAATACCGTACAGAAACATATATGAAGGCAGTTGGAGATCTCGTTCGAAAATATAAACCTGAAATATTTCTATACGGAGCGACTGCAAATGGAAAAGACTTAGCAAGTGCAGTTGCAACTGAAGTAATGACAGGTTTAACAGCAGATACTACATTATTAGACGTAAATTTAGAAAAAAGATTATTTGAAGCAAGCCGCCCTGCTTTTGGTGGAAATATTATGGCGACTATTCTTTGTAAAAAACATCGTCCTCAAATGGCTACTGTAAGACCTAAAGTCATGAAAAAGCTTGACCCACAACCAGGTCGTGTTGGTGAAGTCATTGAAGAAAGTATTTCCTTAAAAGAAGAAAATCTTAAGACGAAAGTAATTGAGATTGTTAGAAGTGCAAAAGCAGCAGTTAATCTGGAAGAAGCGGAAATTATCGTTTCAGCAGGTAAAGGGATAAAGGATGAAAAAGGCTTTAAGATGGTGGAACAATTGGCGGATGTATTAAATGCAACTGTAGGAGCAAGTCGTGATGTGGTTGAAATGGGACTATGTGGACATGATCACCAAGTAGGGCAAACTGGTGCAACCGTTACTCCGAAGCTATACATTGCCATAGGGATCTCGGGGGCAGTTCAACACGTTGTTGGAATGCAGAACTCGGAGATGATCATTGCAATAAACAATGATCCAGATGCCACAATTTTTAATGTCGCTCATTTTGGTGTAGTAGCTGATGCATTCGAAATCGTACCACTCTTAACGGAAGAGTTCAAGAAGGCATTAAAAAATGAAGTAGAAGCAGAAGAGGGAGGTGTCGCACATGTCTGAAAAATTTGATGTGATAGTTGTTGGAGCGGGCCCTGCCGGAACAAGCTGTGCCTATACTGCTGCTAAAAATGGATTAAAAGTCCTATTAATAGAACGTGGTGAATTTCCGGGTGCCAAAAATGTAATGGGTGGAATATTATATCGTAAACAAATGGAAGATATTATTCCAGAGTTTTGGAAAGAAGCGCCTCTAGAACGCCCTGTTGTGGAGCAACGATTCTGGTTTTTAGATAAAGAATCTATGGTTACAACAAGTTACAAAGGGCTAGAGTGGGGAAAAGAACCATTTAATAACTTTACTGTTCTTCGGGCTAAATTTGATAAATGGTTTGCTGATAAAGCAGTGGAACAAGGAGCTTTACTTATTAATGAAACTGTTGTAACAGAATGTATTGTGGAAGATGGAAAAGTAGTTGGTGTACGTACAGATCGCCCCGATGGAGACGTTTATGCAGATGTAGTTGTATTAGCTGATGGTGTCAACTCATTGCTTGCAAAGAAACTGGGATTCCATAAAGAGTGGAAGCCCAATGAGGTTGCTTTAACAGTAATGGAAGTTATGAAAATGCCAAAAGGATCAATTAATGAACGCTTTAATGTGGAAGAGAACCAAGGAGTTTCAGTTGAAATATTTGGAGATGCCACAAAAGGGGCTTTAGGGACTGCGTTCTTATATACAAATAAAGACAGTATAAATATTGGTGTCGGGACTACCTTATCAGGAATGATTAAAAAGAAAATGAAACCTCATCAATTGTTGGAAGACTTAAAAACACATCCAATGATTAAACCTTATATTGAAGGTGCTGAATCACTGGAGTATTTGGCCCATTTAATTCCGGAGGGTGGATACGATTCTATCCCTAAACTTGTTGGAGACGGAGTAATGGTTATTGGAGATGCTGCACAACTGGTTAATGCAATACATCGTGAAGGGTCTAACATGGCAATGGCATCAGGGAAAATGGCTGCAGAGACTATTCTGAAAGCAAAAGATTTAGGAGAATTCTCTGAAAGAAACTTAGATTCTTATCGAACAGATTTATATGATAGTTTCATAGGAAAAGATTTGAAAAAATATAGAGATGCGGCTCATACATTTGAAGAGCATCCTCAATACTTTGAACAATATGTACCACTTATGAACCGTGCAATGAATACGATGTTTACTGTAGATGGAACACCAAAGTGGGATAAACAAAAGAAAATTATGAACTCATTTACAGCAGGCAGAGGTAAGTTAGGAGTGGCAAAAGATCTTTATCGAGCATGGAAGGCGGTGAAATAAGATGGCAAAAACACTTGAAGAAAAACAGTATTTAGTGCGCTTTAATTGTGATACAAAATCTCATCTTGAAGTAAGGGACCATGATGTGTGTGCAACTAAATGTCCAGATAAAGACTGTACTATTTTTTGCCCGGCAGATGTTTACAAATGGGAAGGGGACCGAATGTTTGTAGGGTTTGAAGGTTGTCACGAATGTGGAAGTTGTCGTATTGGCTGTCCATTTGATAATATTAAGTGGGAATACCCTAAAGGTGGCCATGGGATAGTATTCCGATTAGCATAGTAAAAAAATTATTGTAAAAAAATGGAGACCTCATGATAGACCATGAGGTCTCTTTTATTAATATGGAAGATTTGGCAAAGTTACAACCTTAAACACTGTTGATATGTTGTTATTATAACGGATATATCATATGGTGTAAAGACTCCACTAAATATCTAGAACTTTCTGAAATTTATATCGATATAAGATAATGAAGCTGTTATTATATAAATCAGTAAGGAAAGTGTTTCTTCAGAATACTAAAGGGCATACACTGTTCCTAAAGTGTGTTTGCCCTTCCATATTTTAATACAATTTTGTACACAATGTATGTAAGGGTTAGTGTAGAATAAAGAATAAAATGAGAAATTATCTGATACAAAGGACGAGTAACCTGTTTTTTTAGAAAGGTAAGAAAGTATAAGTTTTTGCACTTTCGGGCAAGTTGTCTAGCTCCATCGCCTACTCACTACGGGGCATTTCGGAAGTGACACCTGAAGTCAAAGAGCGGACTTCAGGTTGTCATTCCTCCACTGCCCTACGCTCGTGACCAAAGGCGCTTGCGCTTTTCTTATCCTGCGGATCAGTATTTTATTGGAGGGAAAATGATGACAGAGAAAGAAAAAGAGTTACTTCATCTTTTAGAAAAAGAGGGGAGAATATCAACAGAAAAAATTGCAATGATGTTGGATGAATCGGAAGAAAAAATATCAGAACTGATTGCATCTTTAGAAAAACAGAGGGTAATCTTAGGCTATTCTGCTGTTGTGGACTGGAGTAAAGTAAATACAACAGAAAGTGTAACCGCAATGATTGATGTGAAGGTCACTCCGAAACGGGGAGTTGGTTTTGATGAAGTGGCTGAACGTATATATCGTTTTAAAGAAGTAAGGGCTCTGTACTTAATGTCAGGAACATATGACCTTTCTGTAGTTATTGAAGGAAAAACCATGTCAGAGATTGCTCATTTCGTTTCTGATAAATTATCTGCACTTGATTCTGTATTATCGACGACAACCCATTTCCAACTAAAAAAATACAAACACGATGGAATCGTTTTTGAAGATCATGATGAAGATCATAGGATCGTGGTATCACCATGACAGTCTCTAACACACGCCAGCAGGTAAAGTTATCAGATGCTGTACAACGAATACAACCATCTGGAATTCGGCGTTTTTTTGATTTAGCATCTACGATGGATAATGTTATCTCCTTAGGAGTAGGAGAACCTGATTTTGCTACACCATGGAATGTTAGAGAGGCAAGTATTGCATCCCTTGAAAGAGGAATAACTTCGTATACAGCAAACGCAGGTTTAATGGAGTTAAGGTCAGAAATTTCCAGTTATCTAAAGACAAATTTTGGTACTTCATACTCTCCGGAAAATGAAGTATTAGTTACCGTGGGAGCCAGTGAAGGAATTGATTTAGCATTACGGGCAACAGTCAATCCAGGAGATGAAATATTAATCGTTGAACCTTGCTTTGTTTCCTACGCTCCTCTTGTATCTTTAGTGGGCGGTGTACCTATTCCAGTTCCCACCTCCATAAAGAATGATTTCAAGGTATTATCTGAGGAAATTGAAAAAAGGATAACTAATAAGACAAAAGGTATTATGCTCTCTTACCCAAGTAACCCAACTGGTGCAATCATGGTAAAACAGGAATTAGAGGAAATTTCAAAAGTAATTATTGAACACGATTTATTAGTTATATCAGATGAAATTTATGGGGAATTATCATACGATTCCGTTCATGTGAGCATCCCTTCCATAGAAGGGATGTGGGAGCGAACGATTTTAATCTCTGGTTTTTCCAAAAGCTATGCTATGACAGGATGGCGATTGGGTTATGTTGCAGGACCTGAAATTTATACGAAGGCAATGTTAAAAATTCATCAATATGCAATGATGTGTGCTTCTACTATGGCTCAATATGCAGCCATTGAAGCATTGAAAAATGGGAAAGAAGAAATGGAAAACATGAAGGTAAGCTATCGTCAAAGGAGAAATTACTTTGTTAAGGCATTAAAAGATATTGGACTGAATTGCCACATGCCAGGTGGGGCATTTTATGCATTTCCTTCCATAACAATAACCGGATTAACTTCTGAGGAATTTGCAGAAAAACTATTATTAGAAGAACATGTTGCAGTAGTGCCTGGGAATGTTTTTGGATCGGGAGGAGAAGGGCATATCCGCTGTTCCTATGCTACTTCTTTACCTCATTTAGAGGAAGCGATTAAGCGTATGGATCGCTTTATTAAAAGAACTAATGGGTAATAAATATAATAATGAAAAAGCAAAGTGTTATAACACTTTGCTGAAAAGGGGGGATACTAGGTTGTACACTTTTCTAGTATCCCCATTATGTTTACTCCTATACGATATTTTTGAACAAGTTCCCAGTTTTAATTAAATTTGAAAGGTTATCTTAGGAATACGAATATCATAAAAAAGCAAACTAATAATGTAAAGTTTTAGTGGAGAAAGAATGGGAATAAGTAATTACAAAGGGAGTGTTTTTGTCAGAGAAATAAACTTGTGATATAATTAACCAGTTAATAAATAATTAGGAGTTGTTTTCATGTCAAGTCAATATGAAGTAGGTAGTATCGTTGAAGGTAAAGTGACTGGTATTAAGCCGTTTGGTGCATTTATTGCATTAGATGATCAAAAGCAGGGCCTTGTACACATTTCACACATTGCACACGGATTTGTTAAAGATATAAATGACCATCTCTCCGTTGGTGATGAAGTGAAAGTAAAGATTTTAACAGTTGATGAGGAGACTGGAAAAATATCATTATCTATCCGTGAAACTCAACCTAAACCAGAACGTCAGGAGCGTCCAGAACGTCCATCACGTCCTGCTGGCGGTGGTGGCGGCGGACGAGGTGGAAACCGTCCAAATCAACAATCTTCTGCCCAAGGTCAAGGTTTCAATACGCTGGAAGAAAAGCTTAAATCTTGGTTAAAGGAATCCAATGAAATTCAAGCTGATCTAAATAAACGTATTAAAAAATAACAAGTCATTTTACAGGCAACGTAAAGAGGTAGCTCAATAATGAGCTACCTCTTTTTTTCGAATGATTCACCATTCGAATGAATAACATCATAACCTTAAACAAGTACAATTAACTTTTGGAGCTACAGTCTTACTCCAATGACTTTCTCTTTGTGGTGTCCATGACTATCTTGTTTAACGTTGTGGTTCTGGACTACGCTCCAACTCTTCATCGGGTTTAAACAGAATTGAGATGCAATATAACCCTGCCAATCCTACGAGGGCATATATGAAGCGGGAGAAACCGGCAGCTTGACCACCGAAGATAGCTGCTACGAGGTCAAAACGGAAGAAGCCAATTAATCCCCAGTTCACTGCGCCTATAATCGCTAAGGTCAACGCTGTACGTTGGATACCGCTCATGCGCTCCTCACCTCCTTATCAGGGGTAAAATCGAGTTGCAGAAGCTATTTATGCTCCTGCCCTTAGAATGATTAAAGTTGCCTGCCATTATTCATTGGAATAAAAAAAATCTTTAGTAACTGTATTTCTTTGCTTTTTTAGGGGGAAGTGAGGAATAATATTAGGTAGAGAAAATTTGATCACGAGGAGTAGATAAGATGGAAAACTTTATTTTTCATAACCCAACCCGCTTAATCTTCGGGCAAGGGCAAGTAAAAGCACAACTAGTAAAACAATTAGGGAACTATGGAAAAAATGTATTATTAGTTTATGGAGGAGGAAGTATTAAGCGAAATGGCCTGTATGATGAAGTCATTTCTTTATTAAGTGAAGGGGAATTTAAAGTAACAGAACTTGCTGGGGTGGAACCGAACCCTCGCTTAACAACAGTACATAGGGGAGTTGACCTTTGTAAGAAAAATAATATTAATGTAATTTTAGCAGTTGGAGGAGGCAGTGTCATTGATTGTACGAAAGCAATTGCAGCAGGAGCAAAATATGACGGTGATGCATGGGATCTTGTCACTAAAAAGACAACTGTAGAAGCTGCAATTCCATTTGGTACGATTCTGACCCTTGCAGCTACAGGGTCTGAAATGAATTCAGGGTCAGTAATAACTAATTGGGAAACTCATGAAAAATATGGATGGGGAAGTCCTCTTGTATTTCCTAAGTTCTCTATTTTGGATCCTGTAAACACTGTATCAGTACCGAAGGATCATACGGTTTATGGAATGGTAGATATGATGTCCCATGTATTTGAGCAATATTTTCATCAACAAAAAAACACTCCACTCCAAGAACATATGTGCGAGGCGGTATTGAAAACAGTGATAGAGGTTGCCCCAAAACTTGTGGAGAACTTAGAAAATATTGAATTCCGAGAAACGATATTATATTCAGGGACAATAGCACTCAATGGAATGCTTCAAATGGGGACTAGAGGTGACTGGGCATCACATAATATTGAGCACTCTGTTTCAGCTGTTTACGATATACCTCATGCTGGAGGATTAGCAATCCTATTCCCACAATGGATGAGACATCATAAGGCACTAGGAGAGAGAAAACTTGTGAATTTAGCCATTCGAGTATGGGGAGTTGATCCAAGAGGGAAATCAAATCAGCAAATAGCGGAAGAAGGAATCGAAGCGCTGGAATCTTTTTGGCATTCGTTAGGTGCTCCTAGCAAGTTAGCTGATTATAATATTGATGACAGTCAAATAGAAGTTATGGCAGAAAAAGCAATGGTAAGGGGAGCGTTTGGCAACTTTAATAAATTACAAAAAGATGATGTGATCGCAATATTAAAGGCAAGTCTTTAAATTAGAGCTTGTATTTCGTTTAAAAAACCATCAGTTTTCAACTGTTAATAAATCTGTCGAAATTGGTTACGCTTACACTTAATACATGTCTTGATTATTATTGATCAGTTTAATAAAGTTAAACGAGGGACTAAGTCTTAAATGGAGGAGATTAAAAAATGTCAAATACACTTTCTTTTGATTATTCGAAAGCTACTGATTTTGTATCTAAACACGAAGTTGATTACTTAGGTGATTTAGTAAAAGCAGCACATGAATCACTTCATAATAAAACTGGTGCGGGTAATGACTTCCTTGGATGGATTGACCTGCCGGTGAATTATGATAAGGAAGAGTTTTCTCGAATTCAAAAAGCAGCCAATAAAATTAAATCAGATTCAGATGTCTTGTTGGTTATAGGAATTGGAGGTTCTTATCTTGGTGCAAGAGCGGCCATAGATGCATTACAACATAGCTTCTATAATGTGATGGATAAAAAGGACCGGAAAACCCCTCAAGTATTTTTTGTGGGTCAAAACATAAGTTCTACCTATGTTCGTCATCTGTTAGATGTTATTGAAGATAAAGATGTTTCCATCAACGTTATTTCAAAATCCGGAACGACGACAGAACCAGCTATTGCTTTCCGGATTTTTCGTGACTATTTAGAGAAAAAGTATGGTGTGGAAGAAGCCAGAAAGCGCATCTTTGCAACGACAGATAAGGAAAAAGGTGCATTGAAGCAGTTAACAATGGAGGAAGGTTATGAATCCTTTGTGATACCTGATGATGTTGGTGGACGTTTCTCTGTTTTAACAGCGGTAGGATTGTTACCAATTGCGGCTAGTGGGCTCGACATAGAATCTATGATGAAGGGTGCAGCTGATGCCCGTCAAACATACAGTAATCCTAATTTAGCAGAAAATGAAGCTTATCAGTACGCTGCGGTGCGAAATGCCCTTTATAACAAGGGAAAGACGATTGAGTTACTTGTGAATTATGAACCTTCTCTGCACTTCGTTTCCGAATGGTGGAAACAATTGTATGGAGAAAGTGAAGGGAAAGACAACAAAGGTATTTTTCCAGCTGCAGTAGATTTCTCAACAGACCTTCATTCTATGGGACAATATGTTCAAGAAGGGCGTCGTGACCTATTTGAAACAGTTCTTAATGTGGAATCCGTTAAAGAAGAAGTATTAATTGAGGAAGCGGCATCGGACTTGGACGGATTAAATTATTTAGCAGGAAAATCAATGGATTTTGTGAATAAAAAAGCATTTCAAGGAACACTCTTAGCTCATTTGGACGGGAATGTACCTAACTTAGTCATTACCATTCCAGAATTAAATGAGTATCATTTTGGATATTTAGTTTACTTTTTTGAAAAAGCTTGTGCATTAAGCGGATACCTTCTGGGAGTTAATCCATTTGACCAACCTGGTGTCGAAGCGTATAAGAAAAATATGTTTGCTCTACTTGGAAAACCTGGTTTCGAGGAACAAAAGCTGGAGCTGGAAAAGCGTTTGAATGAAAAATAAAATGGGATAATAAATGGGGTAAGGTCAGAGATATAGGCCTTATCCTTTTTATTTTTGGCCTATTTTTTAAGGAGTACTGCCTTCCATTGTTGAAATATCATATAGTTAGCCATTTCAGGATAACCTAAGGAGAGAATGAATAAGCAGGAGGTCGTGTTTCAATGTATGAAGTTCAGTCACCATTGGAAAATAAGGTCGTTAAACTAATAAATCTGGAAAATAAACTAAAACCATTAGGATATGTAATTGGTGGAGGTTGGGAGTACGATCATGGATACTTTGACTATAAAATGGAGGACAATGGGAGTTATCTTTTTGTTCGACTTCCCTTTACAGCTATAGATGGGGAATTGGATACGAAGGGGGTTAATGTGAGACTAGGGAGACCTTTTTTGCTATCACATGACTATGAAGGTGGTCTTGATCATGATAATGTTGCTGATCCCAATCCATTAATGAACCAATTTTCTGCACCACATGATCCTGACTCCCCCTTTCCAACGGAATGGATTGGGACGGGTACAGAACATGTCAGAGAACTAGAACAAGTTATTTTATATGACAAGGACTAGTGGGATAAGGGGGTTCCACTAAGTCCTGTTGAAAAAAATCAGTTGATCTCCTTTTAGTAATATAGAACCATACTCTGGATGAAGAATTGTATCGTTATCTCGGCGAATTCCAAGCAAAAAAGAGTCTCTCGTTTGACATTCTTCAATCGCTTTTTGAAAAGTTCCATTAATTAATTGGCTTGGAACTGTTTTAAATTCTAAGTGGTCTTTTTTTCCATGTGTAAGCATATTGGAGATAACATCCGTCATACCATGAAATAATATTCCATTCACCATTAAGAGGCTTAAATGGCTGGAACTATTTACGATTTCATTTGCACCAGCTCGCTCTGCGTTTTTTACTTGTCCAGTAGTAACTAATTCTACAATTGCATAGATGCTTGGATGGATCCCTTTCACAGTTAAAAGGGTCAATACTGTATTGGCATCAGCGGATTTTTCATCGATGTGAAGATTAGCTGTGATAATAATCGTATGAGCTTTTCTTGCATTTGCACGCTCAAATGTTTCATCTAAAGTAGGGGAACCTTTTATAAAGATAACTTTAGGACATTCATCTGGCTTTTTATGTAATGTTTCATCAATTAAAACAATTTCTAGATGGGAATGAATTACCTGTAATTGTTTAATAAGCTGATGACTCCGTTCGTTCCAGCCAACAATGATGTAATGACCTTCTTTTTGGTGACTTACTCTTCCCTTTTCTCTTTCTTGTCGCGATAGTACCGTAGAGCTTGCCAGATTGGTAATGAAAAAGGAAAAGATAGCAATACCAGAAATAATTAAAATAATTCCGAGGATTCTCCCAATGACACTTTCGGGAACATAGTCGCCATAACCCACAGTTGAGATGGAAACAACTGCCCACCAAAATCCATCAAATATGGTTGGAAAAGCATAGGGCTCGAGGAAATGTATAATACACCCAATAATAAAAGTAAATAGAAAAACGATGGCAGACATTCGTAATAAATTATGAAATTTTGCATAGGATTGAACAATAAAATCAAACCGGTACATATAAGTCAGTCCTTTCAGGCGTCTCTCCATACATTATGGACAAATAACAGGCAAACAAACGTGATGCAACCTTTTCGATTTTCTGATACGATAGGGAAAGTATGAAAAGGGGGAGATCGGATGATTCAGGCCGTAGTATTTGCAATTACCATATTTATTGGGTGGATAATTTTTGATGGAATAAAACATAAAAAGATAATAATAGAAAATGTTTGGGCTGGATTGGTCGCAGCGATAGTTGCCGGTATTGTGTGGTATCTTTTATTTATAATCTTTTGAAGAATTAACATAAATAGGTAAGTTTATCTGCTTAAAAGAAGTATTTCTCATAAAATCGACATTTTTTTGAGAAAAAGGTTGATTTGCATATTTAAAATCGTTATAATTCAAAACATGAGTAAAGCATAACAAACTACGGGGCATTAGCTCAGCTACGAGCATTACTTCTGTGCATAAGCAACGAGTTGTTTCGACGCATCCATCACCAGAGAATAAACTAGAAGAGGAAGAAACACAGAGCCTATGCATCACGAATGAGCATCGATATATTTCGACGCACCCACCACCAGAGAATAAACTAGAAGAGGAAGAAACAGGGATCATCTTCGAATAACCATCATCCAAAACTACGGGGCATTAGCTCAGCTGGGAGAGCGCTACGCTGGCAGCGTAGAGGTCAGCGGTTCGAGCCCGCTATGCTCCACCATTAATTCGTGAGTGCACCGACGGGGAATAATCGCCAGAGCAAACGAACATCAGTAGTCCTAAGAAGGGCACCATTAATTCGTGAGTGCACCGACGGGGAATAATCGTCGTCAGAGCAAACGAACATCAGTAGTCCTAAATAGGACGCCATACATATTGTGTATAACGACACGGTTTTTCGCTAAAGCGAGGGGTTGTGTCGTTTTTTTATTAGGCTCTTTTCGTAAACTTTGTTGCTTTTTGAGAAAAGATTGGATAAGTGAAAGGCGGGGACTCCAGCGACGAGCAAATCCCTTTGGATAAGATACAGAGCAATGCTTTTAGAGGAAGAGACAGGAAATCTAGGTGAAGACCACACAGACACGGTTTTCGTTCATATCAGGAGGCCGAGAAGGATTTCGGTTATAAATGTCAACGTATTTATGTACATATTTGACTGTTTAAGAATGTACAAATTTGTTTTGTGTAGAGGTATCTACCCAAGGTTTTCAACTTTAATTTCATCCCTCTCCCAGATGGGTTACATAAGGGGAGAGGGATGATTCCCAGTTTAAAACGGCATAATTCCTAATTTATCTTCTAAATCATTCTTCTCTCTTTGTACCTCTTTTAATTTACCTTTTAGTTCATCAATTTCTTCAAGTAATCTTGCGATTTTTGTTTGATCATCAATTCCTTCTTCGTAAGCAGTCCCTTTCAACCTGTACCAACCATCAAATTGATAAAGATCACCTTCACTCACTGTAGCACTTGGATTTTTTCTAGCAGGTAATGAATTCATCCATTCTTCAACCAATTTTTCATCGCATTTCACATCGTATGATTGAAAAAACTTCGTTACTTCTTTGGTTGTAAATAAGTTCATTTTAGATCTCCTTGTTTTTCAGTCATAGGCTCTTTGTTTTGGGTCATATGGTTCTTAAGACGATAAGACTGTCCAGAAACATTTATCACTGTAGCGTGGTGGAGAACACGGTCTAAGATCGCATTGGCTATTTTGGGATCATGAAAGATATCTCCCCACGCTTTAAAACTAACGTTTGTTGTTAAAATAGTACTTTTCTTTTCATATCTCATATCAATCAGTTGAAAGAATAGTTTTGCATCTTCTGCATCAATGGGCAGGTATCCAATTTCGTCTATAATAAGTAACCTATATTTTGAATAATGTTTTAATCGTGCCTCTAATCGACTTTCCATTTTTGCTTTCCTTAAGTTCATAATAAGGTCATGACACTTTATAAAATAAGTGCTTGTTCTTTTCTTAGCTGCCGCTATCCCTATAGAGGTGGCTAAGTGTGTTTTCCCCACACCACTTGGTCCTAAAAAGACAATATTCTCTTTCAACTCCAAAAATCGCAATGTTGTAAAATCTAATATTTGCTGCTTATTGATGGAAGGTTGAAAATCAAACTCAAAGTCTTTGATTTCTTTTCGATGCGGGAATGCTCCTACTTTTACCATCGCCGTCATCATATTGATTTCTTTCATATCAATTTCATAATCAGTCAGTTTGATTAGAGTGTCTGTGAAAGATAGCTCATTTTTTGTCATAAAGTCAATCGTTTCATCAAGATGTGAGACCATTTGTTTCAACTTTAAATACTCTAAATTTTGGACTAGCTTTGTATAACTGCTATTCATTTTTATACACCTCATTAATTGCCTCAAGATTTTTAATAGCCAGATCTTCGATATTATTTGAATAGGGAAGACTTCTTGCCAACGTCTCTACATAGTGCTCCTGTTTATAGTTGATTTTTCTCTGATTAATTGGATGTTGGACAATTAAATTCGTGTTATAATAAACGAATATATAGTTGTCATATACTTGTAAACCTACGGTTTTCCCACTATATCCACTGGGAACAGAATACTGATTGGACTTGTAAGTGATCATATTTGATGGGTTCACTTTTACTTGTGTATGATTAATTCGATAGAAATCTCTTATTCGATCATTTGGTAGTGGTGATAAGAGATTTCTTTCTATTTTTAACCCCAGTATCGGTATTTTACCTGTTCCTTGATGATAACTATGATTGATTCGGTTACACAGCTTTTGAACAAAGTGATGAAGCTCCTCATAATCGAACTTTCCTTGATAGGCATCAATTTCATCAATCAACTTCATGGGAGCTTCCACCTTCGCCTTTGTCCTTGGCCTACCAGCTATACAAGGTCTTACTTCGAATCCCATGTCATTAGCGAACTGTTGAAAACGTGGATTCACCTTTCCTCTCTGGTAATCGGTTCTAGGCTCGTCCATCACCGTTTTCATATTGTCTGTTAGAATCGTCTTGGGAACACCTCCAAATGCTTCAAAACTTTCCGTAAGGAATGATAATAAGACACTTTGAGATTTAGACAGGGACAAATAGAATGTTCGGAACCTGGAATAGGCAAGTAAAAGGACGCATACATTCACATAAATAATTTCCCCATCCTTTGTTACATACCTCATGTTTTCTTTCCAATCTAACTGCGCTTGTTCCGCCGGAGGTGTTTCAAAACGAATTACTTCCTCGTTTGATCTTTTTCGCTTATCTGATTCAAAATAGCTTTGGAATTCGGACTTCTTTGATATATAGGCTCGAAAAGTCGATTGAGAACACTCTAACCCATGATTATCTATTAAGTACTGCCACAATACTCTTTTGTAATGAAATTTTTGAATAGACTTCTCTGATAACAGAAGCGAAATAATTTCATAATAACCATCTATTTTTGAACTACGTTTTCGAGAAGTATTCAGCTCGTATCCATTTAGATATTTATCAATTGTTCTTCGATCAACACCCATATCTCGAGCTAACCTACTTTTATTTATTTTCATATTTAAACTCCCCATGAACATTTTTAATTTAGGTAAATCTATAAGACTGTTAATTTCTATATCTGTGTTTATATTCAATTGTATATGCACAATATTCACCTCTAGAATATTATGCTGTTAATTATCTTTTTTGTACATCACTAAACGATCAACTTTGTACATTAATAACTTATCATTTATATTCGGTCAGAAGTTGTCTCAAGTTGTGCCCGAACGGGAAGGCCGAAAAGGATTTCGGTCAGAAGTTGTCTCAAGTTGTTCCCGAACGGGAAGGCCGAAAAGGATTTCGGTCAGAAGATGCCTCAAGTTGTACCCGAACGGGGAGGCCGAGAAGGATTTCGGTCAGAAGTTGTCTCAAGTTGTGCCCGAACGGGGAGGCCGAGAAGGATTTCGGTCAGAAGTTGTATCAAGTTGTGCCCGAATGGGAAGGCCGAAAAGGATTTCGATCAGAAGTTGTCTCAAGTTGTTCCCGAACGGGAAGGCCGAGAAGGATTTCGGTCAGAAGTTGTCTCAAGTTGTTCCCGAACGGGAAGGCCGAAAAGGATTTCGGTCAGAAGTTGTCTCAAGTTGTTCCCGAACGGGGAGGCCGAGAAGGATTTCGGTCAGAAGATGCCTCAAGTTGTGCCCGAACGGGGAGGCCGAGAAGGATTTCGGTCAGAAGATGCCTCAAGTTGTACCCGAACGGGGAGGCCGAGAAGGATTTCGGTCAGAAGTTGTCTCAAGTTGTTCCCGAACGGGGAGGCCGAGAAGGATTTCGGTCAGAAGTTGTCTCAAGTTGTGCCCGAACGGGAAGGCCGAAAAGGATTTCGGTCAGAAGTTGTCTCAAGTTGTTCCCGAAAGGGAAGGCCGAAAAGGATTTCGGTCAGAAGATGCCTCGGCATAGAAGACACAGCGAAGAATGAGCAGATGTCGCACTTGTGCCTGTGGTGAAAGCGTCCGCCTGTAGTGTATCCAAGCAAAAAATTTACTTAAACAACAACAATCTATGCGAAAAGAGCCTTTTATTAAAAGGGACTTTAAAAGGTTTTGGCACCATTGGGCAAATTGTCTAGCTCCAGCGCCTACGGGCTCGGATCACTTCAGGCAGGCTGCTACTTGAGTTGCATCCTTGCTGCCTTGCGACGAGTAATCGCAGGAG
>NZ_JAHQCS010000059.1 GCF_019042215.1 Evansella tamaricis
TAAAGGCTAATGTTGATTTTTTAATAGGATGATTTTTAGCGAAATTTACGACACTCCTGCGGGAAAAGCGAGTTCAGGGGAGACCCCGCAAGGTGAGAAACACCGCGGAGGCTCCCGAACCGCCCGCGGCTAAGAAGATACTGCGAAGAATGAGCAGATGTCGCACTTGTGCCCGTGGTGAAAGGGAGTGAATTTCGCAAAAATCAACATTGAACGATAACAGAGCCTTTAAAAAAGGACCGACAGTTGTGGATAATAACCTCAACCCCATCGGTCCCTTTGTACTTATGACTATCTCTCTAGTGATCCTAGTCCGTTGTTAAGTGCCACCGCTAATTGGCCTCCAACACGGGCATTGTTTTCCACTAATGCAATATTCGTTTTTAATGTTTCTCCCTTACTAATATCCTTTAATCTGCTTAATAAAAATGGTGTTGTTTCCTTTCCTGTTATCCCTTGATCTCTGGCTTCTGACAATGCATCTTCAATTATTCCATCAACAACATGCTGCTCCATCTCAAATGTTTCCGGTACTGGATTACCCACTACTACTCCCCCTTGTAATCCAAGGTCCCATTTTGTTCTTAACATCCTTGCCGCTTCCTCAGCTGACTCCACATTCACATCTACACCAAATCCGCTTTTTTGTGTGTAAAATGCTGGGAAGTCATCTGTTTGATAACCAATAACCGGTACACCATACGTTTCCAAGTATTCAAGTGTCAAGCCAATATCTAAAATGGACTTTGCCCCTGCGCAAACAACCGCAACATTTGTTTTAGCCAATTCCTGTAAATCTGCAGAAATATCCATTGTTTCTTCGGCCCCCCGATGAACTCCACCAATACCACCGGTTACAAATACTTCAATTCCCGCGAGGTTTGCACAAATCATTGTGGCCGCTACTGTTGTAGCACCAGTATTTCCCCTTGCCAATACAACAGGTAAATCACGTCGACTCACCTTTGTCACTCCATCTTCCATTGCAAGTTTTTCCAGTTCTTCTTCGCTTAGACCCACTTTGATTTTTCCATCCATTAAAGCAATCGTCGCAGGAATAGCATCTTGTTCCCGAATAATTTGTTCAACTTGTTTAGCCATTTTAACATTTTGCGGATATGGCATGCCGTGGGATATAATAGTTGACTCTAACGCAACGATAGGTGCTCCAACTCTTTTGGCTTCTAATACTTCCTTTGAAAAAGTTATATAGTTCTTTAAGCTCATTTGTCATTCCTCCTAGGTTGTTTCTTTCATCTTCTGTGGTTATGAGATGATAGTATTGTATGTAATGCCTCTTCGGATAAGGTCTCGTTCACACTCTTGTCCGTTTCAACTGTTAATGCAGCACAGGCCAAACCATATTGACATGATTTTTCAATATTTTCTCCAGAAAATACTCCATATAGAAGACCCGCAACGAACGCATCTCCTGCACCAGTAACATCCTTGACGGTAGATGAAAACGAAGATGTTGTCCCAATCTCCCCATTGATGGAATAATAGGAGACACCTTTTCTCCCATGGGTAATAATAATGTTGTTGACTCCCAATAGAGTTATTTCTTTCATCGCTTCTTCCGTTGACAAGTTGGGATCAATACGGAATTGCTTTATTAAGGAGGCTAATTCTTCTTGATTACATATAATATAATCAACACCTGTAAGGTCATCTGGCATGCGATTCATCTTTTTAGCAGATACAGGAACAATCGCTGTCAGTAAATGATCTTTTTGCCGGTTTAAAATAATGCTGCTAATCACTTCTTTTGGAAAGTTCAAGTCCATTACTAGGATTTCAGCCGAACGGATGTGATTCCACTTTTCCGTTAAATCATCCAAACTTAAATTATCGTATATCTCCATATTAGCAAGGGCAAATAACATTTCACCCGTATCTCCCAGTACAGCAGTATAGGTTCCAGTCGTCCCTTTTAATTGAATAGAAGGAGAAATATCAACATAAGGGGTAACACTGTCTAGTACCTGTTCTCCCATCTTATCTAAACCTACTGCTGTTAGTAATGACGTTTTCAACCCTAATCTCCCTAGATTCTCTGCAATATTACGTGCCACTCCCCCTACAGATTCGGTAACATTTACAGGATTAGAATCGTACCACAAAAACTCTCCATTAACCCTGGCTTTCCGATCGACATTACCACCACCGATACACAAAATTCCCTTTTCTTCCCTTAAAACATATGCTCTTCCAACAATTTTCCCTTGTTTTACTAGTGCTGAAATATAACCTGCAACGGCAGATCGAGAGAGGTCTAAACGTTCAGCCAACTCCTGTTGAGAAATAAAAGGGTTAGCTTTAATCATTTCTAGAATTCGGTGATCTTTCCCCTTCATTTTGATTTTTCCCCCTTCCTAATGTCATTGATTCAAATACATTTAAACACTTGTCCATCAATCAGTCAATTGTTAATACTATAAACGAAACTTCAAACAGTTGTCACAAAAACATTGACATATAAACGGACTATTTAGGGAATAGGAACTTATGGTTTTATAAGGATACTTTTCTTCACTGCAATTAAGTTACTTTGATGTCATCATTTACTGCTATTGTTTGGAGGTGATCTGTAAAATATGATGAAGAAAAATCCTATTTATCGCATCTCTGTCATTATATTTATGTTCATAAAATTTTTATTGCAAATTTATCTATTTAAAAAAAGACATACTGTCTGGGACAAATTTACCCATAATGAATGGGAAGTGTTGCTTAAGAAACAGGCATCTGAGTATAGGGAAAAATCACTGAAATTAGAAGGATTAATGATTAAAGTAGGCCAGTTTCTAAGTACTCGTGCAGATATATTACCTAAATTATTTATTGAAGAATTAGATAATCTGATTGATAAAGTTCCTCCGCTTCCGCCTAAAGTCTCTAAAACCATTTTACAGAAAGAATGGAGATCACCAATAGAGTCGAAGCTTAGTTTTTTAAGTGAAGAACCTATTGCCTCTGCATCAATTGGAGATGTATATAAAGGGACGCTCCATAACGGTCAGGTAGTTGCGATAAAAGTTCAAAGAGACCAGATTGCCCGAATTATTCGTACCGATTTTAAAGCATTGAAAATTGTTTTATGGATTACCAGGAATTTTACGCCTTTGGGGAAAAATGCAGATTTAAAAGCATTGTATAAGGAACTGGTAACTATTATCAGTAATGAGTTGGATTACGAAAAAGAACTTCGCAATGGTTTATATTTTAAAGAAAAATTCAGTCACTGCACATCCTTGCATATTCCAATATATTATGAAGAGTATTCCACCTCTAAAGTACTTGTGATGGAATGGGTAGAAGGTACAAAAATTACAGACCTTTCCTTTTATAAAAAGCACTCGATTAATAAAAAGGAAGTTGCTGAACGCCTCTTTCATTTCTTTGTAAATCAATTACTGAAACATGGTACATTCCATGCTGACCCCCATCCAGGGAACATATTACTGAAAAAAGATGGGACAATTGCTGTCATTGATTTTGGAATGGTTGGTAATTTAGGAAAAGAAGATTCTCATTATTTCCGTAAGATGATACAAGGTTTTGTTTTTGGTGACTATGATCTAGTGATTGAGCAACTAGAACATCTTGGTTTTCTTCTCCCTCAAATGGATAAAACGAGACTGAAGATCATTCTAAAACATATGGTTGAAGCGTATGTCAATGATAAGGCGACAGTAATTAATTACGAAACGATGGAAAATATTTTTCAGGATATACAAGAACTTGTAACAAATCAACCTATTCAACTTCCTGCAGACTATGCATTTTTAGGTCGTGCAGCATCAATTGCACTTGGAGTTTTAATCAGCATAGATCGTGATATTAATTTTGTTGAACTTGGATCCCCTGTTGTTGAAGAATGGTTAAGAGAAGAGGAAGATCAAGGGGGAAAAATCCATATCACGATGATAAAGGACTATTTAAAACCATTATCAAACATTCCAAGTCAGTTAAATCGATGGTTTGATAGTCCTGAACTTCATACAAAGATGGAAGAACAGAAACAATGGAATCTTTACCAACATCAATTGCGTTTATTAACAATGATTTTCACCTTTATCTGTTTTATCGTCTCTTTCCTTTTACTTACACTTTCATTTTGGTTTGAAAAAAACCATTTGTATTCCTTATTCACATTAACAACTGGAGGGTTATTTTTAATGATTAGTATCCAAATCGTTGTACACCACCGTTGGATCAAACAACGTTCATTAAATAAAAGGAGGAATAAATAATGAATGATTTATTGAAGAAAGGATTTTTGTTAGGGTTAGGTGCAGCAGTAATGAGTAAGGAAAAAGTAGAAAATTATTTCCAAGAGTTGGTTGCGAAAGGAAAATTAACACCCAAAGAGGCCGATGATTTATACGAATCATTATTAAGGAAGGGGGAAGAAACTGGGGACAAATGGAATCGCAGGTCAAAAGAACGGATTCACAATATTTTAACTGATCTGGATATGGTCACAAAAGAGGAATGGCTAGAACTAAAATCACGTTTAGATATGTTAGAAGAACGGTTAGATGCTTTTATGGAGGAAGATAAAAAATAATAACCAACTTCCCCCTTGCATATTGATCTTGTGTTAACGAACTCTAACAGAGAGCACAGTAACTTGGGAGGGTAACATATTATGGATATAACAAAGCTTCAACCAGGTGACACGGTTTATGTCATCTGTCGAAACCCCCACACACAATCAGTGGCTCAAATCCAGGAAGCATCTGTTGTTGACCATCCAGATCGCCCTGGGAGGACTGTACTTTTTCTGTTTGAGGAGTATTTTCCTTTAACCGATGACTATGCCATGTCTACAAGCTACGAAGAAGCAAAGGAAATGTACAATATGTACTTTAATGAAGAAGATTACGACACATTATCATAAAACAGATTACAATGAACAAGATCGAAAAGCATAATAATTAAATAACAGAAGGTGTAATGCATCATGACTACAATGACAAAAAGAAGAACGATTAAACCTTTTGTCCCACAGTTAGTATATATTGAACCAGGTGCCCTAGAATACGAACGGGGAATGGCTCTGAAAAAGAAATTTGAAAAAATGGGACTGGAAATACGTGAAACCACTTCCCATAACCAAGTACGTAATATACCTGGAGAAAATGACTTGCAAAAATATAGGAATGCTAAAGCTACCGTGGTGGTTGGTGTCAGAAAAACGCTAAAATTTGATACTTCAAAACCATCAGCAGAATATGCTATTCCTCTGGCAACAGGGTGTATGGGACACTGTCAATATTGCTATTTGCAAACAACGATGGGAAGTAAACCGTATATAAGAACTTACGTTAACGTGGAAGAAATATTGGATGCGGCGCAAAAATATATGGATGAACGCTCACCGGAGGAAACCAGGTTTGAGGCAGCCTGTACATCAGATATTGTTGGTATTGATCATCTGACTCACTCTTTAAAACGTGCAATCGAATTTTTCGGTCAAACAGAACATGGTAAGTTACGTTTTGTGACAAAATACCACCATGTAGATCACTTGTTGGATGCGGATCATCAGGGGAAAACAAGATTCCGGTTTAGCATCAATGCAGATTATGTAATCCGAAACTTTGAACATGGGACATCACCTTTAATTGACCGCATCGGAGCAGCGGAAAAAGTTGCAAGAGCTGGTTATCCGTTAGGATTTATCGTAGCACCAATTTATCTTCATGAAAACTGGAAGGAAGGGTATGAACAGATGTTCCAAAAATTAGAAGAGACCCTCCCGGATGATGTGAAAGATGATATAACATTTGAATTGATTCAACACCGTTTTACTAAACCAGCAAAAAAAGTTATACAAAAAAATTATCCCATGACGAAATTGGAATTAGATGAGGATAAACGAAAATATAAGTGGGGAAAATACGGAATAGGAAAATACGTTTATAAAAACGATGAACAGGAAGACTTAAAAGAGACGTTGCATCAGTATATTGACCGGTATTTCCCAGAAGCAAAAATTGAGTATTTCACTTAGTAAAACAAGGAATTGTAAGTTTTCAAAACCAAAAAACCGTGCTTACTAACAGCTGAGTAAGTACGGTTTTCTCTATAGACAATGTAGTAACTCTATGTTTCATTTTTCCCCAACAAGCAAATAGCCACTTATATAAGAAAAGCACAAGCGCCAATTCTTATCTTTCAAACAAAAAACTGTGATGAATTTATCATTCCCGACAGAAGCCTCCCTCTTCAAACCGTAACTGTGCGATAGAGAATGAGGTTAAGGGGGAGATGAGTGGTGGGTAGTTCAAGAATCAATCCACTGATCTCGGAGGGACTCCACTTCTTTCCATGTAATCCAGGCATTGTTCATTCTTTCCCGTTCAAAAGGTGTCAAAGGAGCATCGGATTGAAGTATTTCTGTTACTTCAGCAGTGGACAAACGACTCCATTCAGCCACCTCTTCGAGAGATAATTTTCCGTTTTCTATGATCTTTTGCAGATTTATAATTACCTTTTCCCGTTTTACTTTTTTGGCTTCCTTAAGATGATCCAGCTCGAGGAGTACATTGGAAAAAGGGATAAAATCCAAATCATGGATTAGCAGTTTTCTTGATACTAATTGACTAAATCTTTTTGCCCGATCTGCTGCAATGGCCGTATATGATTCCTTATTACCAAAGGATTTTGTTCCTGAAGAGGTATGTCTCGTCGGAAAAGGAATCGACCTTTTCTCCAATTCGTGCTTTAAAAATATTATCTCAGAGCCCCATTCCACCGGAAATTCATGTCTTTTACTATTTTCCTGAAAAATATTAATTGACTCATGGTTCCAGACGATCCAGGGAATCTCCCCTAACTGAGCATGCCAATGATTAAATTTTTCCATCACTTTAGGGAATGGTTGTGCCAACCACCAATTAGGATAATTCGGATGGTTAGCTCGTTTCTTTTTCCAATGTTGAAATACAGGGCGAATAAAAGAATGGAATGTTCCCCCTGTAACAATGATCCCATCAACTAAATGAAGTTGAACGGCAGCAAGCTCCGTCATTTCTTTAAAACTTTCTTTTCCTGTACCTCTGCTGGAACCGATTTCTACTAGAATGGCTTTCAATTGAGAGCACTCTCCCCTATGATTGTCTTCTTACTTCATAGAACGCCAATTCCAGTCCTTTAGTTTCAAAGATGCAGAAAAACCTTAGATTGCATTTGTGCTATAGTTTTTTAACCATTACTAAACATGGATTACTCTCTCCCCATAGATCTGTTAATAATTGAACCCCTACAAATCCCATGTTTTCATAAAATATCCTCGTTTTTCGATAATGTGGATCAGGATGAGAACTACTTAATGTTTTAACTGTCAGATACTTTTTCCCGTGCATGAGTGCTGTTCGTTCCACTTCTGTAACTAACATTTTTCCAATTCCTTGCCGATGATAATTCGGGTGTACTGCAATTAAATGAATTTCATCAGCATCCGCAGTCTGCTCGGTAACTGAAACAAAAGCAATGATTTCATCATTTTTTTCAGCAGCATACATTACCACACTTTCCACTTCGTCCACATAATTTCTGATGGCATATTCTATTCCAAACCATTCGGGAAGCAATCTTAACAGACGGTTACAGATGACTTGTTTTTGTTCGCTACATGTTATCTCCAATAATTTCAATTTCGGTTCACCTTTCTTATATAAAAGAAACTAGACAATTAAGTCCAGTTTCTTTAATTTATTTGACAATATTTGTTTAAGAAAGCCAGTTTTTTAGAGGTAGTAAATACTTATTTCAACAATTGTTTCATACGGTCAGACATTTCGTCTATTTCAGCTATTTTTTCAGCCATATACGAGATTTTAGCATTCTGCTCTTCCACACTTGCTAACACTTCTTCTACAGAGGCACTTAACTCTTCCGAGACACTTGAAACAGAATTAATCTCATCCACCATATTACTGGATGACTTTGTCAGAAGCGTTACTTTCTCTTCCATTTCCTTCGTCCTGTTCCGAACAGCACTAACATGGTTTTCAATATCATGGAAGATATCTCCCGTTTCATTCGCAAGTTTTTCCCCTAACTGGAATGTGGATTCCCCTTCTGACACCCTGTTCGCAGCAGATTTTGCCTTAGCTTGGATAGTATGTAAAATTTGTGATATTTCATCTGTAGATTGAAGAGAATGTTCTGCTAAGTTTCGAACTTCCTGCGCAACAACTGCAAATCCTCGACCACTCTCTCCCGCACGAGCAGCCTCAATCGCTGCATTCAAGGCAAGTAGATTTGTTTGATCAGCAATGTTTGAAATTGTCTTTAAAATATCTCCAACATTGGAAGTCGCTTCAGTCAGTTCCTTCATCTCTTCTGCCGTTAGGCGAATGATTCCGTTGACTTCTTTCATCTGATCTTGTAATTGGACGACTTTATCAGTACCACTGTGAACCAGTGTTGTCGTCTCGATGGCACTACTATTCATTACTTTTGATCCATCAGATACAACATTAACCTCCTGATCTATGGAAACGATAGAACTGCTCATTTCCGTTGCACTGTTTGCCTGACTTTCAACACCACCAGCAATTTCATTAAACGTAGTCGTCAGTTCTGTTGAGAATTGATTAGTAGCTTTAGAATGATCCAGTAATTCTTCACTGAGTTGGTCAAGACTTTCCACTGTCAGACGTACCTGTCCAACCATTTTTTCCAGTCCCTCTTTTGTTTGCATTGCTTCCTCTATCAAGGCTAGGGAGTTCACCTGCAATTGTTGACCTATTCTGCTCTGAGCAATAAGTACAAAAGTAACCAATATAAATAATAGATTTAGGGTTATTAGAACCGTACTGTTATAGTTAACAATATGTTCTTCACCGAAAAAGAAAACAAAATAGTTTGTTACTAGAAGACCGATGACCCCTGAAACGATAATATATTTAAAGTGAAAATATAATGTTGCAAGTACTAAACTGAAGTAAACAATTAAATAGGATGAAACGGAAGGATTAAATGTAATAAGGGCAAACGATATTAATCCGAGACTAAAGATGATAATATAAGGAATGAAATGAATCTTCCAATTCTTAAAATGGAGAATAAAGCTGATGAATGATGCGGCCAAACCATTAATAAAGATGATACCAACAGAAAGAATTGGTGATCCACTTAAATATACAACAACTGTACTGAGGATACTGGCAAATAGAAATAAACGAATTAATAGCCAATTCCGCTGTTTCAATACACTCTCTTTTTGATCCATAGATGATCCCCCCAATGTAAACTGTTCTTTCTTTTTATTCTAGTGATTTCGACATTTTTTTACAACGATTCGTCGTAATTAAATAGTAGGTCTTTTTTATTTCCTTTTTTTATTTGACTTTCCATTGTTTTGCTAGACAGTTTTTCATGATGGGACTCATCTTTTAAGAATGAATTCGACAGTTGATAAAATATGGAGTTCTGCTGAATCATACACATGAATGGAAGTGTCTTGAGTATCAAGTAATAGATTAAGTTCAGTACATCCTAGGACAACACTATCAATCTCTTTATATTTATTTATTAGTTTCTGAAGATACTTTTTCGAACCACTATTAGATATACCAAGGCAAAGCTCTTCGAAGATGATCCGGTTTACTTCCTCCATATCTTGTTCCTCAGGTACCGTTACATAAAGTCCGTATTGCTCTAATTTATTTATCATAAACGGTTCGGACATGGTATATTTGGTTCCTAAAAGTAAAACATGCCGGTGACCGTTAAGACGTAAGACATTTCCAGTTACTTCTCCTATATGCAAAAAGGGAATGTGTATGGCAGATGTAATATAATCGGCTACTTTATGCATTGTATTTGTACAAAGGATAATTCCTTCTGCGCCTGCACTTTCTAGATTTTGTGCTATTTTCCCTAAATACTGTCCTGCTTTATTCCATTCCCCTTTCCTTTGCCATGTCTCCACAGGTGCAAAGTCTACACTGTGCAATAAACAATCCGCGGAATGAAGCCCCCCCAATGTATCACGAATTTCCTCATTGATGCGGCGATAATAAGTAATGCTTGATTCCCAACTCATACCACCTATAAGACCAATCTTCCTCAAGAAAAATCCCCCTCTTTCTTTCGTAATTCCGTTACCAGATTAAACGATATTCAACCGAATCAGCGATGGGTTTATAACCAATTTTCATGTAAATGCTGTTTGAGGTAGGGTTCGCTAAATCCGTATAAAGGGTACAAAATGAAAAACCTTCTTGAAGAAGCCTCTCACTAAGAGAGGATACACACGTAGTTGCATATCCCTGATTTTTATATTCATCTGGTGTGTATACAAGGTTTATCACTATACCATGTTTCGTCTCTCGGGCCCTCTTTGCCATGGAAACAGGGGTTCCTCTCACATTTCTCCACAGAAAAATACGATTGGATTTTACTTCTCTCTTTGCAAATTCCTCTGCTTGGGCTCTGTCAATTGGATGAAGTGCTTCCCTATGAAAATACTGAATCCACAAAGTAACGAGTGCAATGTCATCTTCCGTTGCATAACATAATCTGCCATTACTCCGTGGAACAGGAATCAGTTGGTCCAGCAAGTAGATTCTTTGTTTCATAGATAACTCCACCTTACATCTCAGCATATCCCCTAATTCTTTCACAAATGAATTTACGACAGAGGAACATCCAACCACTCCGGGAAAAACATAATTGTTTTCTACGATCCAACTTGCTGCATTTGCAGAAACACCCTCTTGCCCACATACAATGAGATAATGAGAAGGAGAAGTCTGGACCATCACAAAACAGATCAATCCATCTTTCTCCCCGACAGCTAATAAAGGTTCTATCTGTTTCCTTTGCTTTTCATCCTCCGTTAACCGATAAAGTAGACCGAGCGGCAAATTATTGATTGCTTCTTGTTGCATCAAATACTCCTCAACTTTATTAAGCATAGCAGTAGGTGATGTATATGCCTGAAACTCCATAGTCCCCTCTCCTTTATTCCCTTTACTGTCTAATCCATCCTGTCTTCCTTTTTTGGAAGAGCAATCTGCCCCTTCTTCGATTGATTCCTTAACCGCTCTCTAATGACCTCAGACAACCTTCCTGCGGGATAAGGTTTTGTGAAATAATCTTCAATACCATATAATTTTGATTTGTCTATTACTTCGTCTAATGCGGAAGAAATAAATACAGGGATGTTTTTCCATTTTTTGTTTTGTTTTAACTTTCTGAGAAACTCCCATCCATCCGTCTCCCCTTGAAACATTAAATCAAGAACGATGCCATCTGGCAGTACCTCTCCCATTGTCATAAGTGCTTCCTCTGGATCATAGAAATGAATTACTTCAAAACCATGATTATTTAACTCTTCTGTTAACAGCATGGCTAAACTGCTGTCATCTTCCACCACCATCACCAAATCTTTGTCGGTCACACTAATATTTTTAACCTTATTGTCTTGAACAAGTTCTTCTTCCCAAACCGGGAATCTAATAAGAAATGTACTACCTTCTCCTATCTTTGATTCCACCACAAGCATACCTTCATGCGCCATAATGATTTCCTTTGCTATGGCCAACCCTAGCCCAGTTCCACCGATCTTCCGGGTAGCACTATTATCCACCCGATAAAATTTATTAAATAATTTTGGAATATCCTTTTCCGGTATCCCTATACCTTCATCCATTATCTTTGTAATAAGCTGATTTTCTTCTTTTGTAACCGAAAGCTGAATCCTCCCTCCATTTGGAGAAAACTTCACAGCATTACTGACAAAGTTCATGTACAATTGAGTTAACTTTTCCTTATCACCATAGACTTTGCCCAAATCTTCTTTCAAAAGAATAAACTCATGATCAGGATGACTAAGTTTAAAGACGTCTATCACATCTTTTAAAATATCAACTAAATAAACGGCTTCCTTTTGATATTTAAGAGTACCACTTTCCATTTTTTGAAGGTCTAAAAAGGCATTAATTAAATTGGTGAGCCGGTTTGCTTCCTTATAAATGGTTTGAATATATTTTTTTTGCCTTTCTGGCGATAATTCCTTTTCTAAAAGCAACTCCGCAAATCCTAAAACACTGGAAAGTGGGGTTCTTAACTCATGACTGACCGTACTTACCAATTCTGTTTTCATCTCATCGATTTCATACTGCTTCGTAATGTCCCGATGGACAAAAATGGTCCCCACCTGTTCTTCTCCACGAAAGACCGGGGATGCATAAACATCTACAACCAAATTTCTTACTGTTTTATAACGGTACTGTCGAATCCCAGGATGGTTCCTTTCAATTGCCTCTTGAAAAAAGGAGTGAACTTCTTTTGCCGTTTGTGGATCCTTAATTACGGCATTTTCAATAAAAAAGTGAACCCATTGAGAAAAACTTCGATCTTCAAGGTTTTCCAATTTTTTACATTGTACTAAATCACAAAATTTTTCATTAAAATGGATAAGCATACCTTCGCTATTAACGAATTGAATTCCTTCATTTACATGATCGATAATATCCTGATTTAATTGACGCTCCGTTTCCGCCTTTTCATGCCTTACTAAAAGTTCTTGATTTTTTTGATTCACCGTTTTTGCCATTGTTATGAACGATTTGGCAAGCATCCCCATCTCGTCCTTTCGATAGGCCGCATTTAAATGAATATCTTCTCCTCTAGCAAGGGCATCTGACGCTTCGGTCAATTCTTCAAGTGGTGAGCTAATGTATCGTAATATTCTTGATGTGGTTAATACAAAGACAAGTAAAACAAAAGCTGTTAGAGCAAGGAGAATCCTTCTTTGTCGTTGAACTTGTAGTAACAATAGATCATGGATATCTTTTCGTGATTCCACTGCCGCTTGTAAGTATAACTCCATATAATTAATAAAATCATTAACTTCCTGCATTGGACCGTTATTTCCAAACTGCCTTAATGATTCATAATCGTTTGCCTTTACATAGGCGATCGCTACTGGCAATATTTCTTCTGTGTAACTTAAATAAAAGGCATTTAGTTCCGTTTCTAATTCGGTAATATCGGAGTCATAAGGCAATTCCTTTAAAGCTTTTATACTATGATTCAGAGATTCCAACTCAATATATAGTTGTGTTAGCTCTGATTCATTCTGAAAGGCATAAAATCCCCGTGCTCTCATAATAACTTTGTTTAAATGATATTCAATTTGCTGCAGAACTTCTTCCTTCATCTCTATTTCATTTCTTTTTTCCATTAACTCATTTTGTGTCTGAGCATGATTATAGGTAATTGCTGATCCAATTACGATAAAGAGAAAAGATATGCAAACAATTGGTAGGAAATACCGTTTTCTCAATCCAAAAAATGGTTTTTGTCTCTTTCTAAACATGAAAAATTTCCTCCACCAATTCTTGTAACTTCATTGGGCGAAATGGTTTTTCCATAAAATAATCGGCCCCCACCGCCAATAGCTCTTCTTTATCCTTTTGTTGACTTCTTGCTGTTAACATTAGAACCGGTATATCCTTCTTGACTGTGGATTCTTTCAATTTTTTTAATACCTCAACTCCAGTCATTCCCGGCATCATATAGTCTAATATGATTAAGTCATACGAGTTCTTTTGGATAACCTCCCACGCTTCTTCTCCATCCTCCGCTTCCTCAATGGAAAAACCAAGGTCCTCTAATGTATCAGCAATTAGCATTCTTAACACTTCTTCATCGTCTACAATTAATATTTTTTTCATATACGTTCCCCCTTTCTTCCACTTTTAGTTTTGGAGGATCTCAAATTCTGTTTCTTTTAGCCAGATGACACACCTTTTCTTTTCATATCTCCCCAATCATGTTTTCTGCGAATGGCACTTATAATTCCTTCCACTCTCCATAATACCGTTAATGGTCTGTACCAGAAGGTCTCCGTGAATGACCAAAGGAATAATTTGATCAAATGCCATGGTTTAGGGTAACGTTTGTACCCCCATTCCTCTAACAATACTGCAGAGATCGAAAATAAAGTTCCGTAAAAAAAGGCTACTGCAAACATGAGAAGGGCCACTTCTAGATGGATAACCCCAAAAAGAAGGCCTGCTACTAGTAAAACATATCCCAGCAATTCAATCACCGGACCTAACCATTCAATTAGTACATAATAGGGAAGTGATACCATTCCAACCCCTTTATATTTAGGTCTAAATAGCATCTTTCGATGGTAAAAAATTGTCTCTGTTAGTCCTTGATGCCAACGTTTCCTCTGTTTTCGTAATACTCTGGCAGTTGTGGGGACTTCTGTCCAACAAACTGGGTCAGCAATATATTCTATCCGTTCTTTCGATTTGGATTCTTTTAATAACCGATGGAGACGGACAACTAATTCCATGTCTTCCCCAACGGTTGTCGTTCTATATCCACCTGCTTTTATGACCCATTCCTTTTGAAAAATCCCAAATGCCCCTGAAATAATAAGGAGCCAATTAAACCGCGTCATACTAATTCTTCCAATTAAGAACGCCCGCAGATAATCAATTACTTGCATGATAGCAAATGGGTTCTTCGGTGGGCTAACTTGTTCAATACTTCCCCGATGGATTTTACAGCCGTTCGCAACGCGAATTGTACCTCCCGTAACGATGACATTTCCATCAGAATCCATAATCGGTTTCATTGTTTTTAATAATGCATATCTCTCTATAATGGAATCGGCATCCATCGCACAGAAATAAGGATATTTGGAAACGTTAATGCCACAATTAAGGGCATCTGCCTTACCTCCATTCTCTTTTTTTACCAAAAAAACATGTGGTACGGTAGTGGATTGACAGATGCCGACAATTTCTTTCGTAACTACGTGATTACGTATTGCCCTACTGCTTTCAACCATATCAAAATGGTCGATCATTCTCTTGCTTGTTTCGTCTTTTGAACCATCATCAACGACGATAATCTCATATTCAGGGTAGTAAATACTCAGTAAGGAGCGTACCGTTGGAACAATCCCAATTTCCTCATTATAAGCAGGCACAATAATGGATAAGGGATATGTATCCACACTTTCAATCGTATCTTCAATCGGCTCGTGAGGATCAATATCTTTTTCCTTCCAAATTTTTTTTAATGCGAGTAAGAAAAACATAGAATAAATAGTAATAATGACAAAAAAATAGGCTACGATCGTGATGGCAACCCAATTAAGAATCAAACTAAGGGTCTCCATTTTAGCTTCCCCCTAAAGAAATCCAATGATTAGTTATTTCTTTTACGTTTTGACGTTCACTATTTTCATATAAATAGCTTAAAATTACATCCCCGTCAGTAAACTTGCTTAATGCTTCTGATGCTGCGAATTGGACCCACCACTCTTTATCTGATTCCACTAATACAACTAGGTCCTTTTTGAACCGACTTAATTTAAATCTTCCTGCAATTTTCGCAGCAGTCATTCGTTCCGCCCAAATGTCAGAATGTAAAAAATGAGATAAGCGATCTGGATTTGGAAAATACCCAATACTAAGGAGCGCTTTTAAGGATTGTATTCTTACTTCTTCCTCGTCATGTTCTAGGGAATTTTCCACAAATGGAATATTCTCCATTCCCTTTTTTTCGCTTATCACACTCAGCAGGGCTAAATGCAACGGGACTGGGAGATCCGAACCTGAACTAATTAATTCTTCAATATAAGCTTGATCCAGTCTTCGAAGAATTTCTTTAAGGAAGATGACAGATGCTTTATTCAATCTACGGATTAATCCAAGAACTCTCTTATCTTGTATACTGGCTAACGTTCTTAGTCGCTGTTTCAACTCTTCATCAAGACTAACAGGAGCGTTCTTCGGAATTCCGGCAAAAACTTCATCCTTCAACGAAGTTATCTTGAAATCTTCAATAAAATACAAAGCATTCATTCGGTCAGACCATTTTCTGCTTTTTAAAAGAGTGGCATATCGATCCCTTAGGACTTCTTCTGCCAAGGCGTAAATTCGATCGATGGTGTCATCCATATTAAAAATCCGCAAATATTGATTTAGTGATTCTTCGATAATTTCTTTTTTTGCCACATTATCATTTAATAGTCTTGTCTGGATTGGTTCATTATTGCGAATATATTGGTCTAAAAAGGGAACAATTTTCGCTTTCAGTTTTTCCTTTCTCTCCTCTCTTTTATTTAATTGATGTTTAGAAATAACCATATAAATCATCAGAGAGAATTGGGTTAAAAGGAGAATAAAAATCATTATACTTACCAACTTTAATATCATTATCTTATCCATACCCTTCTCATCAGCCGCTTTATTCTCGAAGATAACTCATTAATTTTAAACGGTTTAATCATATAATCATCTGCCCCAATCTCAAGGGAGCGTACGATTTCCTGTTCACTTTTTCTAGCGGTTAACATGATAACGAGCATTTCTCTGTCAGGATAATTAGCGCGAAGGATTTTTAATAATTCCATCCCATCTAATTTAGGCATCACACCATCGAGAAGGAATAAGTATTTTTGATGGGAATGATACCAATTTGCCTCCAACAATTCGCTACCATCCTTGTACGTATGCACTATTATCTCCCAATCATTAAAATGTTCATTTGAAAAATGACTTCTTAGAATGTCTCTTATAATAGGATCATCATCAACAATGATGATGTTAAGTGTTTTCTTAATTGGTCCCTGTTGCTGATTGTATATACTGACTTGATTCCTGCCATTGTTTTTTGATTTGTATAAGGCTAAATCCGCTTCTTCCATTAATACCTTCAATGGCTGTGTTTCGTTAGATACTTCCGTTATCCCCGCAGAGAAAGTAACAAAAAAATGATTATCTTTCATTTCAAAAGGAATTTTTGAAAAACCTTCCCTTAGTCTGTTAATAAACAAATTTGCCTGATTAGTATTTGTTTGCGGTAATAACATACAAAATTCTTCGCCACCAACTCGAATCAAAGTATCCATTTTTCGTTTATTCTCATTAATAAAAGTGACAAACTGTTTTAATACCCTGTCACCTGTCATATGCCCATAATGATCGTTCACTTTTTTAAAATGATCTAAGTCGATCATCACAACTGAAAATGCCTTTTTCTCCCTTGTATAGTCATTGAAAATCTTTTGAAACTCATGATCTAAATATTTTTTGTTAAATGCACCAGTTACCTCATCAATCATAAGGGACTTTGTGAAGTTTTTTCTCAATTCAATTCTGTTTTTAAGTAGTGCTTGAAGCACTTCAAATTTAGTATCCATTGTTATCACATCCGAAACACCCATTTGATAGGTTCGAATAATTTTATCACTATCCGTCTCATGAGTAATTAAAACAACAGGTGTGAAGTATGGTTTACTTAAATACAGTAATTTTTTCAAATAAACGGCTGCCCCTAAATCTATTTGCTTCTTCCTGGTTATAATTAAATCAATATTCTCTGTGAATATCCATTCCCTAATTTTTTCTTCTGATACTGCCCCCACTACAAGGAAACCACTTCTATCCAGTTTAGTCTTTAATCCTTCAAGAGCATCGATATTTTCATCAACGATGAGGATCATTGCATTTTCATTGTTTATTTGTGGCATTATATCGTCCTGAGGATCATCAATCTCTTTTACAGGTATTAGAGAAGCTAAGAGAGATAAATTCTCTATCCATTCACTTAACGGCTTACTCCTTGTAGATTCGGGAGACAAGGAAAGTAATTTCTCTTCCACTTCTTCTGATAACTTCTCTAAACCGATGGACCCTGCAGTTCCCTTAATATTATGTAAGAATAAATACATTTCCCTCTCTTCAATAAAATCCTTTGCGTTCAAATTCCCAAGTTGTCTAACCACTCGTTCAAAAAATCGTTTTTCATATTTTGAAGTCTCTTTCAAAGGAAATAACCTCCCTTATCGGTAGAATAATCAAGTCCCGTTCATTATAATGAATTAATAGTTTTCCCTAAAGTGTTCACAAAATGTTAGGGGACCTGGTCCCCTAACATTTTGTGAACACTTTTGACATTATTATACATGGAAACTCTGTGATAATCAGCAATATCCGACATTTTTCTTGGTGTCTTCTAAGAAAAGCGCAAGCGCCTATGAACACGAGCGTAGGGCAGTGGAGGAATGACAACCTGAAGTCCGCTCTTTGACTTCAGTTGTCACTTCCGAAGTGCCCCGCAGCGAGTAGGCGCTGGAGCTAGACAACTTGCCCGAAGGTGCAAAAAAACTTATAAATTCTTATCTTTTAAAAAAGTAACGTCCACTTTCTTTAGGACGTCACTCACTACTTTTCTTTTAATTCTGTTCGGTCAATATTAATGGTCCTTCTTTAGCGATCACAATAGTGTGTTCGTATTGAACAGAAATACTTCCATCTACCGTCCTTGCTGTCCATCCATTACTGTCCATTTGCGAAGCCCAAAACCCTGTATTGATCATTGGCTCAATTGTAATGACCATTCCCTCTTTAAACCTTTGGCCACGTCCCCTTTTTCCGAAGTGAGGTATATTTGGTTCTTCGTGTATAGTTGGGCCTATTCCATGTCCTGCAAAATCCCTTACGATACCGTAATTTAACGGTTCAATAAATTCCTGAATGGCTGCACCCACATCACCTACACGATTCCCAACGAGAGCCTCTTTAATTCCCACATACAGGGCATCCTTAGTAGCCTTACATACTTGTAGTATTTCTTCTGATACGTCCCCAACCGTGTATGTCCAGGCAGAATCGGCTAGTCCTCCATTTAAGTTCGTTACAAAATCAATCGTAACGACATCACCATTTTTTAAAGGTGTTTTCCTGGGAAACCCATGACAAATTTCATCATTGATAGAGGCACAAGTGGCATACTCATATCCTTTGTAGCCTTTTTGAGCAGGTAATGCCCCGTTTTTTTTCATGTAATCTTCAACAAAGGTATCGATCTCGAGCGTACTGATTCCTGGTTGAATTAGTTTCCCTATCTCCTGATGGATCTCAGCAACAAGTTTTCCCGCGCCCTTCATTAACTCTATTTCCCTTTCCGATTTAAGTTGAATCACTAATTTAACCCCTTTTCCCGATTGCTTTTTATTTATTTTAACATATGATAAGCAATTTATTTTGTTATAGCCCCTTTGTCATAGGGGAGAATTACTGGTCTCTATGGAGAGCTTATAATTCCCTATACGAAAAGCGCAAGCACCAATGTGCCTTCCTCTACTCGTATTTCAAGAAGTGGATCCGTTCATCGGGCAGAGCGCCACGTCCTGTGGCATGCCGAAGGTGCTAAAGCGTATTAATTCTTATCATTTAAAAACTTTTGCTTTCTAACCTTTCAAAATAAAAGAAGAGGCTGGGACAAGAGTGTTTTAATCAATGAAAATCCGAACGAACTGATAATTGCTGCAATCATTAGCTACGGAAATATACTTCGCTTTCCGC
>NZ_JAHQCS010000060.1 GCF_019042215.1 Evansella tamaricis
GTGCCTAGTATAGTAAATAGATCAAGATAATAAAAAAGGTCACCGTTTTCTAGTAGTATAGAAGTACCTATCACAGAACTTCTAATATACTATCCCAACCAAAGGAGAGAAAACGATGACTCATTCTATATTCAAACACATTCAAGGGAAAAATGGAAGTCGATGGGCTAAGTTTATTAAAGACGTAGGAACAGAGAATATATTATTAGTGGGAGTGGATGCAGCAAAGTACACCCATAAAGGGATGGTTAGTACCTATTTTGGGGAAATCATTGTAAGCCCATTTGAGTTCGATGCATCCCTTACGGGAATTGAAAGGGTCAAGGAACTAGTAAGCAAAATAGAAAAAGAATATGGCAAGAAGGAGATTGTAGTCGGAGTGGAGACAACAGGGCATTACTATGAGGACCTAGTTCTTCATTGTCATCTTGCAGGGTTTCATGTTCGTATCATTAATTCAGCGACTACCGCCAAGGAACGAGAAGCACTTTTAAATTGGTCGAAGACAGATAACCTGGATCTCATGGCTATCATCCAAGTACTAATAAATGGACATGGTACATTCGCCGATTTGACGAGCGGAAAGATACGTGAACTACAAAAATTAACACGTGCTCGCCGTGAATTAGTGAAAGAAATGTCTACAATGAAGAATTTAATAAGGTCTTATATTGATCATATATTTAGAGAGTTTCAAGGAAAAAGTGTATGGGTCGATGGAAAAAGAGAAAAAGTGAAACCCTTTTCGGATCTCTTTGGGAAAACCTCACGGTTTATCATGCGCCATTATTTACATCCTAGCGATATACTTACTCTTGGGGCCGAAGGGCTACGCAAAGTATCTGTTGATCATAATCTCAAAATACGAGATGAAAGTATTGATATATTACTAGATTTCGCTCAAAACTCCATTTCAAGAGGAAAACAATTGGTAAAATCAGAACAATTTCTTCTTAACCAAAAGTTAGATCAGTTTGATTTACTCGATAGGAATATTAAAGAGCTAGAGAAAAGGATAGAGGATCTTTTCATTGAAACCGACGGTGGAATTCTCCTAAGCGTCCCTGGAATAGGTGTTGTGACTGGTGCTGAATTGTTTGCGGAAATGGGCGATATATCGGATTTTGATCATGCAGGGCAATTAATCAAGATGGCTGGAACGAATCCAATTGTCAAGCAGTCAGGCGACAGAAATCCTTCCTACTATGGAGTCTCAAAGCAAGGAAGAAGGCAATTTAGAAATATTGTTTACCAAGTAGGGAGATCATTGGCCCATAATAACCCAGAGATGAATCAAAGGTACAAAGCGTTCAAAGAACGTGGGAAACACCACCGACAAGCATACGTGGCATTAGGGAATCGTATGATACGTTTAGCCTTTTCAATGATCCGAAACAATACTTTATACCGTACTAACCAGGGGAATTATCGTTTATACAATGAATTATATAAAAAGCTGCATAGTCCTAATATAAAACGTTTTTATGAAAAGTTCGTAGCGTCTGAAACTTACCACCAATCGGCTTAGAAAGTAAAAATCTATTTATAATAATCAAAGCAACCAATTTATAAATCCTATGTATAAAACATATAAGATATAAAAATTAGAAGTTAAATTTAGAAGGTTAAAACAGGGACTCCTCTAGGACGTTAGATCACATTGTTTATTGTGCCTGAGGCTTTAGACCTCGCGTGCCAGCGTAATGGATCTTGTCCTGCAAGTACGAATAATACGTGAAGAAAAAGTTGTATTTACTAGGCGGTACCTCTGTAGTATGAAAACGCAAGATCCTTTCACGTCGTAGAAGAGTCCTTTTATATTGTTCTGTGATAGTTGATCCTTTTCAAAAAAATGGAAAACGGAAGGTTTAGTTTGAGTTACCCTTTTTTAGCCAAAATTCATTATTGACTTATTTACCATTATACGCTGGCACCAATTAGTGAAAGTGGTTGCGTTCTTTGAGTACATTGATAGCAGCTAATACTTTGTCCAGATCCGTCAGTTCGAAAGGCTCGTTTGGGGTTGTGAGAATATGGGGAACTCGTCTATATTTTAAGCCTGTGCTTGTACCCATAATAATATAGATCGCCCTCCTAAAATTTTGGTCTTCGTACCAGTCAACATCTCCATAGATTACTCGATAATATGATCCTTCTCCGTGCTGTGGTGCCTGAATGTCGATAAAGTCAATTGGTTCTTGATGAATTGCCATGTTTTTCCCCTCCATATTAGTTTAGAATCTATTGATTATTTCTAGATGTATTCTCTTGTATAAAAAAATACAAAACTCCATTTGCCTAAAAACTACACTCTCTTGTCTCCTTTTCTATGTTTTTTTCTAGTACGATTGTTTTCCCAAAGGAGACGCTCCTCCTCGTCCAATTCTTCTTCGCACCAGTCCAGATACTGTCTGCGTTTTTCTTCATTTGTGCCGGGATAGTAGGTGAGCAGGTGGTCGGTGTCGATGTATTTGGGGGGAGTGCAGGCTGGTGTCGAGTAATACCAAAAACTGGTCCAGTAATATTCTTTAGGGGTTCTTACCATTTTTGCCTCGACGGGGTTGCGGTGGATGTAGCGGCTGACGCCGAGTAAGTTCGGGAGGCTTTTGATGTGACCTGCGAAGAATCGTTTTTCAAATACGTGGCCTGTCAGGTTGTACTTATTGTTATAGTAGCTTGCGTATCGTTTGTTCACGTTGGCCATAATTTTAGATAATGGGTCGGTGTGTGATCTCATCAGCAGATGGTAGTGGTTTGTCATGAAGCAGTAGGAGATGAGGTGAAACGGTGTCTTTTGATAAACATTTTCCAGTACGTGGAACATGGTGTTAAAGTCTGAGGGGTCTTTGAATAGTGGGTCTCGGCGGTTTCCGCGGGCTCCAATATGATAAAAGTGGCCAGGTATCCATTCTCTACGTTTTCTGCCCATTGTGGGGACCTTCTTTCTGGGGGATATGGTGGTTGGATTCGATTTGCTTGTTTGAAGAATTGAGTTGGGATTTGGTTTGGATTGGGTTGGAATTGAGTTGGAATTAAAAAGGTGGGATAGATTTTCATTCGCTTTTATTTGTTGGAAGGAAAAATCTGCGTCAATACAGCTGAATATTTGAAAAAATGTTTACTGAAGATTTTTTCGGGTTGGTTGGTTGCTGCTTGGTTGCTTGCTTGGTTGGAAGAATGGAAAGTTTGTTGCGCTTAAGGGAGTTCTGCTGGGAGGTGAATAAAATTGAGGTCCTTTTCCTATCTATCTTACCACTAACTCCGTGGGAAGGGAACGTCCGTTCCGAAAAATCGTTCGACATATTTCGGGAGGTGCCTGGCACTTGTCGTCATGCACCTCCTCAGAAATTGGAATTCTGCAGAAACTTCCCACGATCATCTTATCTTTCCCAGTCTGCGAACGACCCTGTTCCGTTACATCCAGGGCAGTCATAGGTTGGGGCATAGAAGTACTCATTTGGAAACGTATGAAATCCACGGCCGCGGCAATCGGGGCAATGGCCTCTCGCTTCCATCTTCTCAACCTTCTTTTGATATCTATTATTCGACCATTCTGAAATAGCATTAAATAGTCCCATCAGACTCACCTCATTTATGTTTTCCTTAGTATTTGGAAAAAAGAGGATTTTATTCACATTTTTTCTTTTTTTCATTATATAGTTGTCACAGTGAAGACAAAGAATAGAATAGTATCCACTCTCACTGATTCTAAAGCCCCATTGGTTTTACGTATTCTCTGCTTTGACGAAGATTGTGTCTGTTTTGATCCCATTAGAGAGTGGATGGATTTATCTTTTATACTATAATGCTTTCTTCATCGAGTTACCTTTTGCCAGCTTATTCCCTCCTGGAGCTAGTTTTCCAGTTTCTCCAGCTCCTCAAGGGTAATATTTTTATCCAGATGTTCCATCAATTTGTGGCGGATCACGGTTAACATTTCATCCGTTTCTATGTTTAGGTCCCTCTCACCCATTTTTTTAATTTCAATCATTAAATCTGTTAGTTCTTCCACACCCATTCATCATCTCTCCCCACCCTATTGATAGTTTGCCTAACGCCTGTCCAATGGAAACAAAGATTGGTTCACAGTTTAAAAAAAGGAAGCAGACAATCCCGTAATCAAAGATCATCTGCTTCCTACATCCTATTCTATTTTTACAAAAACGTTATGGTTTTTATCTTGGACAAATTGGCTAATTTATTCGTTCGGTATGATTTATTGGTATTGTTACACACCAATGGTTTATTTCTAAGGCTTTGTTATCGTTCAATGTTGATTTTTGCGAAATTCACTCCCTTTCACCACTGGCACAAGTGCGACATCTGCTCATTCTTCGCAGTGTCT
>NZ_JAHQCS010000061.1 GCF_019042215.1 Evansella tamaricis
GTGCCTAGTATAGTAAATAGATCAAGATAATAAAAAAGGTCACCGTTTTCTAGTAGTATAGAAGTACCTATCACAGAACTTCTAATATACTATCCCAACCAAAGGAGAGAAAACGATGACTCATTCTATATTCAAACACATTCAAGGGAAAAATGGAAGTCGATGGGCTAAGTTTATTAAAGACGTAGGAACAGAGAATATATTATTAGTGGGAGTGGATGCAGCAAAGTACACCCATAAAGGGATGGTTAGTACCTATTTTGGGGAAATCATTGTAAGCCCATTTGAGTTCGATGCATCCCTTACGGGAATTGAAAGGGTCAAGGAACTAGTAAGCAAAATAGAAAAAGAATATGGCAAGAAGGAGATTGTAGTCGGAGTGGAGACAACAGGGCATTACTATGAGGACCTAGTTCTTCATTGTCATCTTGCAGGGTTTCATGTTCGTATCATTAATTCAGCGACTACCGCCAAGGAACGAGAAGCACTTTTAAATTGGTCGAAGACAGATAACCTGGATCTCATGGCTATCATCCAAGTACTAATAAATGGACATGGTACATTCGCCGATTTGACGAGCGGAAAGATACGTGAACTACAAAAATTAACACGTGCTCGCCGTGAATTAGTGAAAGAAATGTCTACAATGAAGAATTTAATAAGGTCTTATATTGATCATATATTTAGAGAGTTTCAAGGAAAAAGTGTATGGGTCGATGGAAAAAGAGAAAAAGTGAAACCCTTTTCGGATCTCTTTGGGAAAACCTCACGGTTTATCATGCGCCATTATTTACATCCTAGCGATATACTTACTCTTGGGGCCGAAGGGCTACGCAAAGTATCTGTTGATCATAATCTCAAAATACGAGATGAAAGTATTGATATATTACTAGATTTCGCTCAAAACTCCATTTCAAGAGGAAAACAATTGGTAAAATCAGAACAATTTCTTCTTAACCAAAAGTTAGATCAGTTTGATTTACTCGATAGGAATATTAAAGAGCTAGAGAAAAGGATAGAGGATCTTTTCATTGAAACCGACGGTGGAATTCTCCTAAGCGTCCCTGGAATAGGTGTTGTGACTGGTGCTGAATTGTTTGCGGAAATGGGCGATATATCGGATTTTGATCATGCAGGGCAATTAATCAAGATGGCTGGAACGAATCCAATTGTCAAGCAGTCAGGCGACAGAAATCCTTCCTACTATGGAGTCTCAAAGCAAGGAAGAAGGCAATTTAGAAATATTGTTTACCAAGTAGGGAGATCATTGGCCCATAATAACCCAGAGATGAATCAAAGGTACAAAGCGTTCAAAGAACGTGGGAAACACCACCGACAAGCATACGTGGCATTAGGGAATCGTATGATACGTTTAGCCTTTTCAATGATCCGAAACAATACTTTATACCGTACTAACCAGGGGAATTATCGTTTATACAATGAATTATATAAAAAGCTGCATAGTCCTAATATAAAACGTTTTTATGAAAAGTTCGTAGCGTCTGAAACTTACCACCAATCGGCTTAGAAAGTAAAAATCTATTTATAATAATCAAAGCAACCAATTTATAAATCCTATGTATAAAACATATAAGATATAAAAATTAGAAGTTAAATTTAGAAGGTTAAAACAGGGACTCCTCTAGGACGTTAGATCACATTGTTTATTGTGCCTGAGGCTTTAGACCTCGCGTGCCAGCGTAATGGATCTTGTCCTGCAAGTACGAATAATACGTGAAGAAAAAGTTGTATTTACTAGGCGGTACCTCTGTAGTATGAAAACGCAAGATCCTTTCACGTCGTAGAAGAGTCCTTTTATATTGTTCTGTGATAGTTGATCCTTTTCAAAAAAATGGAAAACGGAAGGTTTAGTTTGAGTTACCCTTTTTTAGCCAAAATTCATTATTGACTTATTTACCATTATACGCTGGCACCTGTCGATTCCTATACTAGTTTTTAATGTTATAATGGATTAAAATGGAAAAATCGATAGGGGTAGTGACCAATATGGAGAATGATAGGACAGTAGATATTCTAAGAGTCATTGCAATAATTAGTATTATGATCACGCACAGTAACCCTAATACATCTATCAACCAAATCGTAGCTTACGATATAACTTTAATGGTCCTTCTCATAGGGGTGTCATTTTATTTATATTATCAAGAGAAGCGTATCCATTACATGTATTATATAAAAAATCAATTTAACAAGATTGTTATTCCAACGTGGATATTTCTAACTATATTTTTTATTCTCTTTTATATCATTTCCTTAATTATGAACGATTCCTATTATTTCAATAATTTAGATTGGATTCATTTTATCTTCGTCTATCTGATGGTTGGTAATATTGAGTACATTTGGATTGTGAAAGTCTTTTTTCTTGTCTCTATTTTTAGTCCACTACTGTTTAGCTTGAGTAACAAGATTAAGAGTAATAAATTATATCTTCTCATTCTATTAATTGGATTTCTGTTATATTATTTTTTATTACAATATAACTATGATTTTTCAAACGGTAACTACCAACTATTATTTCAGCATTTTGTCATGCATCCATTTGGATTTAGCTTAATCGTAGCATTAGGTATTAGGTTAAAGAAGCTTAAGACAAGGGAGATAATTCTTGTTTGTGTCTTCTGTTTCATTGTCTATTTTCTATTACTGGTGTGGAATAGATTTAGTTCTACTCAGTATGACAGGTACTTACCAACATTATATTATTTTTCATACGGCTTATTTTCAAGTTTATTATTATATTTATTCGTACAGATCAAAGGTGTTCAAAAGCTTTGGCGCAATAAGTTTGTTATCTTTGTTTCAGAAAACGTAATCTGGTTGTTCCTATGGCATCTTATACCTATTTATATCTTGAAATTTACTGACTTAGGCACATCCATTGGTGAAGAACATTTCCTTACAAGGTTACTGTTTATTTTTGGAACAGCTATATTGTTAACCTTTATTCAAACACGATTTTCAATTGGCCGAAAAAGCTCCCGTGCTATGTGATAATTAATTTTCGCCAAGAAATTATAATCGCGAGACACAGGTCTGCACATACCCTGCGTCTCGCAAAACGTACAGGGACACTTGTACCCTTATTATTCCATGATTGGATGTCGACTTGATTCTTATTTAAATGGTCGAAAGCTTTCAATCATATTTTGGATCTCATTTTCATTGTCTTCATCTATTCTAGTTTAGGAGCAATATTTATTTTTAGAAACAACTTTCATTACATTGAATATTTGAAATGAATAACTACTCATACAAGGCCAGTGTGCCTCATCCCTCAGAGCGTTAAAGTTTTAACGCATCCGGGGTCAAGCACCAAATTCACTCACTAAAATCATTCCATCAATCATAGATATTGTTACATATCGAATTCTATATCAACATAGACAAAGTCCTCAGATTCCCCCATCTCGTTATAGGTTACGACAAGTATTCTTGTTGTAAATATATAATCACGTGGCATGCTAATCTGCATTTCCGACCCTACAGCAACACCAGTAAACATCGCTATTCTCTCAAAATTTTCATTTGACCAATATACTGAATATCCAAGGATATCTGATTCATCTTCAGCTTTTCCGACTCTGATCGTCATCTCATCATCATTATCGAAAGTATATTCTACAAATGAAGGTCCATACTTCGGTAAAATAAATTTCCTTACTGTAACATTAAATGTCGTAGACGCCAACAAGTCTTCACCTTCAGCATAGTATAGATTCAATGTGATAGACGCCTCACCAGGATGGACGCCCTCAAGTTTTATCCACCCATCCATAACCTCTACCTTCACTGATTCATGAGTACTCAATACCTCTAGGCGGTACTCTTGACTATACATCTCCACCTCTTCTCCGAACGGATCAATGAAAATGCCATATATCTCCACACCAGAATAATCATTTTCTATCACTTCGCGGTCATTTACTTTCCTATCAATCGAATATGCCTGGTAATCGATGATAGGAGTATAGACAGAAACATGAGATAAACCGAACTCATTTTTAGAAAAAACTAGAACGCCTTTTGCTTCATTAGGTATTTCTATATCCTCTGGAAAAATATAATGAATGTCATCACCAGTCTTTTCAAGATTGGCAATTGGTTCACCAAGTTTCTCCTTTTGTTCATCTGCCCAGAATAGCACATAGTCCGTCAAATACAATTCATTTTCTGCTCTTGTAATGATGACTTCAGGAACTATCTCATTATATAAAGGATTTGTATCAATAAAATCGACTGAAACTGCAGTTTCCAATGGAATACTAATAACAACACTGATGTTAATCTCTTTCACTATCACTTCGTCTTCTATTTCAACCTCAAATAATATTTTTGTTTCACCAGGGCTGATAGGAGTAAATTGTAATTGAGAATCCTCAATCTTTGCAGTAACAATCTCTAAATCGTCCACATGAACGGTTGTCCTAATTCTCTCATCCATAGCATATAAAATACGTAAATCAACTGTTGATACTCCTTCTGACATATCAAGTGAAGTGACGGAAATGGTTCCTAAGTAGTCCTCTATTTCTTTTATTAACCTTTCCCTTTCCAATTCTCGTTGCCTTTCCAATTCTCGTTGCCGTTCCAATTCCCGTTGACGCTCTAATTCCCGTTGCCGTTCCAATTCTCGTTGCCGCTCCATATCAGGTTGTGGAACAACCGGCGGCCTCTCTCTTTCTCTCGCCTGCTCTCGTTCCTGAAATGCCAGTCTCTCTTTCTCTCTTAATTGTTCTAAATATCTTCTCTCTGCCTCCTGACGAGCCCGTTCCTGTGCTAAGCGATTTTGTTCCCTTTGTTGTTCCACTCTTTGTTGCAATTGCTCCAAAAGTTGTCTCTGCTGTTCTTCACGTTGACTTTGTTGTTCTTGTCGCTTTCTCTCCTCTTCCAACCTCTCACGTTGCCTATCAGCTCGTTGATTCTCCAAATCTAGCGGGTGCATCGCAATATCTTTATTCAAGTCAATACGTCGACCTTCATCTTCAACCTTACTATTAAACTGATCCACTAATAATTGCGCTTCTTCTTGAGAAATACTCCCACTTTTAATAGATTGATTTAGAACATATTCATGCAACATATTGGTGTTTTCTTTTAACCCATCCATATCTACATCCGAAGTTAATCCATATTCTTCCCTCAGACCTCGGTTACTATTTAACAATTCCAATAACCTTTCATTTTCATCATCGATTAACGCTTTGTTCTCTATAAAACTCGCTAAAATAGAATGATCCAAATCCATTACAAGGTCTCCAGTTGAAATAACCCCAGCATGTGTGTTGTCCCGGTCTACAGCAGGTACTTTCATTTGTTGAGTTGGCAACACATTTGTAAATCTATCCGGTTCTGGAATAGAAGATGTTCTCACTACACCTGAAGCCACAAATACAGTAGACTCCCCCGTTCCCTCATCAATAGACGTAAAAAAGTGTGTACCTACTGGCTGAAACTGAAAATCATTTATATTCACAAAATACGATTCGTGTTCTCCCATATGATATACCAAGCCTGAATGTTGATTCATTTCAACATGAACACCATTTTCGTCATCCATAATTTTTTTCATTTCTATGGATGAATTCTCACCAATTATAAACACTTCGCCTGATTTCATTTCACCCTTAGCTGCTGAATCTTCTTTCGTTATGATCCTATCTCCTGAAAAAATTTGTATTTCATTTGTTTCGATCGTTTCTTGATCATCTCTTACAATTATGACTTCCCCGTTAATAACCTTTAACATAATGTTATCATTACTATCCAATTCAGTTTCTTCACTATCAATTACCTGTTCTTCACTACTATCCAGATCTCCAACGTCTTTAACTGAAACATTCGCTTCATCTTTAAGTGGAAAAAATACAGTTGATGTCATTACAATAATAATCATAATTGCAATGAAAGACCCTATTAAAATAAACTTTTTCATTCCTGCCTCCTTATAAAGTATTTAAAAATATATTTACCAATGATAAAAATTTACTATTTTTACCATTAGTTAATTTAGTATATTATAACTAATCATCGGTAACGCGACGGTAACAAAAAGAAGGGAAATAAGGATTTTTGTCGAAATATTATGGAATAAGTCGGTAAACAGGAGGAGAAAACATGCCTTTAGAACTAGTAAATGGACATAACATGTATTACGAGTGGATTGATAATAGGAGTGGGAGTAAGGAAGTACTTTTGCTCATTCACGGACTCGCACTTGACTCCTCGTGCTGGGGGCGTTTTATTGACTTACTTGTAACAGACTTCTCCATTGTACAGTACGATATTCGAGGGCATGGACAAAGTCATTATGAAGAGGGGACGATCACATGGGACGTTTTGTGTGAGGATTTAAATAGACTCATTACAAGATTGGAGCTATCAGAAGTCCATGTAGTCGCATTTGGTTATGGGACACATGTAGCTGTGAAATACGCCCGCGCGTATCCCGATCATGTCAAAGCCCTTACACTCATGTCGCTTCCGTATATGTCGACAAATAATGCACACTCTCATCTAGCTCGGCACGTATTTCCACATATGAAACAAACGATGGAAGCAGGGCATCCCCACTTTCTCCGCCAGTATGAAGAACTGTTAAGAGGATATACGACACTTGGTCCGGAGAATTCAGGGCTCAGACATTATTTCCAAGTACTGCTCGGCTACCCAGCAGGGCATTTTTCTAATTTGGTTGAGCTAACATCTAATTCAGCACTGCTTCTAGAACTTGCAGATGTCACCTGTCCGACCCTTCTATTAACAGGCGAAATGAATATGACAAGTCCGAATTCATTTCTTAATGCAAGTTCTTTTCTATTGCAAAACAGCACACTTATAACCGTGCCCAATGCGTCGTTTCTTCTATTTCTAGAACAACCTGAACTCGTGGCGGAATGGATCAAACTATTTGCAACACGGATATGTGTTCATAACTTCTCCCGAAAAGAATCACAACAATTTATACAAATGGTATTTCAACCAGAAGAGCAAATAGAATCGCGAAGAGTTCCCATTCTTGACATTCATCTATTACACAGATTCCGTGTCGAGATTGATTCGATTTCAATTGAATCCGGCTGGAATCAGCGCCATGCCAAGAGACTACTTACTTATTTAGCCTTTCACCCGGTAACGACACGCGATATATTGTGTGAAGAGCTTTTTCCCCACTTTGCTCAGGACAAAGCAAGAGCAAATTTGAAAGTCTGTCTTCATCATTTGGCAAAATTACTACGTCATCCAATCGGATCTGTAAATGGGTTATTGTCTCAACAAGGAACCGTTTCAATCCAATACAAAATCAAATGTGACTTAGTCGATTTTGTTGCCATTGTCCGTCAAGCATATCTCGAAAAAGACCCGACGATTCGATACGAGTTGTGCAAACAGTTACCAATCTTCATGCCAGAAACTATATTAGTAGACAACTACGATGATTGGGCAGTGTCGTTGCGTAATGAAATTGATGCGCAGTTAAGTCACTTGAGTGAATGGATGGAAAAGCAAGCTTTTTAAGGTGGTTTTACATTAGTGCCGGTCGTATGACTTCTCTCTGGATCAAATGGCTTTAATGAAAAATGGATGATTTTTAGGGAAACAGAGAACCTATTAGTTAATTTTGGCCTTCCACTAAAGGAGAGCTTAGCACAAGATCATGTCGCCTCCTTTGTTCAACAAACAGGGAGGACCAAATATGAACTAAGTATTTATTTGGAGTGGTTTGGTGAAAAAGCATTTCCCACTTAGACGACGTACCTGTCCCTATGTCCCTCAACCCCTTTATCCCCCAAAAAAATTAAAAAATTATTTTATTTACCTCTTCTCCCTTTTGGTGTATATTTTTCTCAATAAATCTAAAATCGGACGTTGAGAGGACTAATAACGTATGAAAAAAAAGGTTGCTTATAAGGTTTTCGTGTCTGTCATAATTATTAATCTTGTATTAAGTATGTTTCTCCCTTCTATTAGTATCCAAACACATGCGGCTACTAGAGTGACCGAAATTTTAACAGAAAGAACAGAAAACACAAGAACGTTTCGCAATTCCGATTTAACGGAAACAGTTGATGTATTTCCTTTCCCTGTTTTCGATCAAGAAGAAGCAACGGGTAAATGGATTCCGAGAGATTTAACCACCTCTGTTGAGCCCCAAAAAACCATCACGTACGCTTCCGAAGCGAATGCCGACGTAGTATTCACAGAAGAGAATATCATAAAGTTTGGAACAGACGACACGGGAAACTATCAAACGTATATAAACTTTGGTCGCGACCTTCCTTCAATAGAGAACAAGCTTTTTTTAGGTGCAACATTACAGCTGTATGAACAAGGAAAGTCAACTTCTCCAGATTATAACCTTCCACGATATAAAGATGATTCCTATGCAATTCATAAGATCATGGAAGGCTGGGAGGCAGATCAGGTCACGTGGGAAGATCAGCCAATGATTAGTGAAGCAGCCTATACCCAATTAACTGATAGTAAGTATGAAGGGGACTCTCGGTTTCTATGGGACGTTTCATCCCTTGTTCAAGAGTGGTATAGCAATCCCGATTCTAATGATGGACTGGCACTTAAAAGTAATAATGACAGAGTAGATACACTACGGTCTTTTTATAAAATCAATAATAACCTTTCTTATATTCCTGCCCTTCAAATTAGTTATTCCAATCCACCTTCAGGAGTAAAGGGGATTGGTTATGGCCTTGGAAAAAATTCAGAAACAGGTTATATAAATCTCCAGTGGCATAGTGTTGCTGGTGCGAAAGGTTACCAAATTCTTTTTTACAATGGAAACGAATTTGAAGCGATTGATGTTGGAACACAAACAACTTGGTCAACGAATGGAAAAAATCTATGGCCTACGGAAGAGCAAATGAACAATGGGCAATATAACTTAAGGCTCGACGGAAGTGGAACCAGCTTACCGGATAACCCTAGTTCGTTCTACAACCGTGCAGGTGGAACAGATAAAAACCCTAATAGATACTATTTTAAAATTCTTGCCTACAATGATTACGGGCATGTTTCTTCAGATGAACTTGCTGTATCCATTCCGGATCAGACGGCTCCATCTATACCAACCAATGTGAGAGTGACAAATGAGCTTCAGAGTGATTTTACGATTGAATGGGATGAATCTACGGATAATGGAGCTGGAATCAAAGAGTATTCGGTAAGATTAAACAATAGCTCAGGCTTTGAAATCAATAGAGTAACCACTACTAATTCAATTAAAATCGACCCACAATATTTAAAATTAAAGCAGCCGTATACAATTTCTGTCAGTGCGAGGGATAAAAGTCCATACTCAGGTGGAAATGTTTCCGCCTACTCTGAACCCATCGAAGCAAGGGCAAGATTGCTGCGGGACTCTACCGTTGTCTCATTCACTATGCCACCTAATGGGCAGCTGCTGGACGTCATGGACCAGCCTTTTATACGTTTTACGATCAGGAACGAAGGTGTGGCAGATTGGACAAGGGAGAACGGCTATGAATTACGGGCAGTCGGTCACTCTTTCGTACAGTCTCTTGACCCGAATGACGTCATCAAATCCGGAGAAGCAAAAACTTTTGAGTTTTATCTGACTGGGGAAAAAGAGGTTGGAGGATTGCCCTTCTTTCTAGAAATGTTTCATTTAGAGAGTGGAAGATTCGGAGATAGCGCTGGTAGAACATTAACCTTCTCGGATCTAAAAAAACCAGAGATTGTAATTTCTTCTCCGACAGAATATGACTTTTTAAAGGGCACCATTTCTATAGAAGGAAGTATAAAAGATTATGATTTAAAGTCCTATTCTCTTCACTATGGTGAGGGTTCATCCCCTTCTAAGTGGTCGGAAATTAGTTTTAATGAAACGGCAACCGATGGGGTGTTAGGAAGCTGGGATACACGGGGAATACCGAATGGATTGTATACATTACGTGTTGTTGCGGTAGATACCTCAGGAAATCAAGCTTCTCTTGACCGTTTAGTATACGTGAACATCCCGCCAACAGCGCCAATGATTGATTCGGTAGCAAATAACTCCGTTAATGTCACAGGAACAGCACAGCCTGGAGTAAAGATAACCGTAAGACAAGGGATTCATTTATTGGGTAGCGCAATGGTTGATGACGCAGGAAACTTTAAAGTGGTTATGAGTACGACGCAACCTGCTGGTACAGTACTTGAGGTAACGGCAGAGGATGATGCTGGGAATAGTAGTACGGCTGTAAAAACAACAGTGATTGATAAAATACCACCAGCGAAACCAACAATTAATTTCATTTCTAATAAATCCACCACCGTAACAGGGACCGGAGAAAAAAATGCTGTGATAAAGGTGTTAAAAGGGACGTCTGTGTTAGGAACAACGACAGTAAAATCTGATGGAACATATTCGATCACCATTACTAAACAGACTGCTGGTACCGTTCTTTCAGTCACCGCAACAGATAAGGCAGGGAATGAAAGCTCCGTTGCTAAAAGAACCGTGGAAGATAGAATTGCACCAACCGCTCCAAAAGTTAACACCATTGGTGATAATTCGAAGGTACTTCAAGGTACTGCGGAAAAAGACGCGGTTATCCATGTAAGAAGGGGATCTACATTAATTGGAACTGGTACAGCAAATTCTAAAGGAGCCTATTCGGTAACAATTCCACTACAGAAAGCGGGAACAGTCCTTTCTGTCACCGCAACGGATAAGGCAAAAAATAAAAGTCCGATAACGAAGAAAACAGTTGTGGATAAATCGGCACCAGCGACGCCCACCGTAAATACCGTATATGCTTCTCACCGTTATATAAAAGGGAAGGCAGAAAAGAATTCGTATATCACCGTGAAGAGTGGAAAGACGACTCTTGGGACTGCGCGAACAGATAAGAATGGATTCTATTCCGTTAAGATTACACCGCAAAAAAGAGGCAAGGTTTTATCCATAACTGCAAAAGATAATGCTGGAAACATAAGCAAAGAAAGACAAACGAAAGTCAAGTAATGGAGTGGGATAATACGAGGAACACAAAGAGGTTCACTGTCCGTATGACAGCTTCTCAAAGGGAATAATTAAACTAGCACCTACCCCGAGGTAGGTGCTACCGCCCTTTTCTCTTCCAGTCTTTCGAACGAAAACATGGCGAATTTCATGTTCACCAAACCTAACATACCAACTCCTAAAAACACAATCATACTTGGCACCGATAAATAAAGGGCGATTATCATACCTAATATACATATCATCGAAAATGTGAGGAGTGGATTAAGAATTCCAATGAGAAAGGCTTGCTTAAAATATCGGAGAAACGTTAATTCGTAATGAACGTACACAGGTAGTAAGAATAAAAATGTGATGATACTTATAATGGCTAATAAGAGGACTAGCGTTGTAAAGAAATAGAATAAAAATCCTTCGGCCACACTTAAAAATAAAACATAGCTATAAAAAAGTAATCCTGCAAAAAGTAGAATACCTGCAAAACCATTCCCTATAATAAATTCCTTTTTAAATGTGGTATAAAAACTATGAAAGATGGACGAATTCATTTCCTTCATAAATAGTTTCCGATAAACGGTCAGCATAGCAATAGTAGCAGGCACTGCGCCAAAAAGTACGCCACCTAGTACTGTAAACAGCAACCAAAGGATATTAATATAGGCTATCCACATGATCCATTCAAAAAACTGAAAAACTTTCCCAGGAAATCCACTCGTTTGCATCCTCATCACCCTTACATTTACTAAGGCTTTAATCATTTATACACTACACAAAGGAAATACGTAATCTCATCATCGCCCATACACTTACTCCTCTTTCCGAGCAGAATACGGAAAGATATTCATTACATTTGCCATCATCTCGGTTAACCAAGGGGAAGTATGTTGAAATGCCTCTTTAAGATCACATGGCCTTTGTATAATAGAAAATGCAGCTAATAGACCTAACTTATTTATTTCTTCTCTTGATAAATCTAACTGCCCACAGAGAGCAATCACCGGCACATTTTTTTTCCGTGCTGCAGTAGTAACGCCCATAATCACTTTTCCAGACAATGTCTGTCTATCCAACTTTCCCTCCCCAGTTATTATTAAACTAGCATTAGCAATTTTTTCTTCAAACTTCACTTCTTTCATCACTAATTCAATACCTGATTGCAGCGTTGCATTAAAAAAAGTAACGAATATAGCTCCGATACCACCTGCAGCGCCACCTCCCTTTATGGATCTAACCTCTTCCCCTGTGTGATTTAAAATGACCTCTGCAAAGTGGTTTAAATTTTGATCTAATTTCTCTACCATTCCGCAAGTGGCACCTTTTTGAGGACCAAAAATTACACTAGCCCCATTATCGCCACAGAAAGGATTATCTACATCACACGCTACCATAAAGGTTGCATCTTTGATCCGAGGATCCAAGTTTGTATCATCGATATATTTTAAATCTCCTAAAGAACCGCCACCATCAGCCAAAGGTAACATCTTTTCACTATAAAATTTCATTCCTAATGCTTTTAAAATACCAACACCTGCATCATTCGTTGCACTTCCACCTAAGCCAATAATAAATCTGCGAAAACCTTTGTCCAAGGCATCTTTAATCAATTCACCGGTTCCATAACTTGTCGTTATCATTGGATTTCTTTGTTCCTCAGAAATTAATGTTAGTCCTGAGGCTTCCGCCACTTCAATAATGACCGTTTTATTATCAACTATTCCATAAGAGGCGTTCACTTTATTTTTCAGTGGCCCCATTACTTCCTTTACTATTATTCTACCATTTGTTGCTTCGACCATATTTTCCACAGTACCTTCCCCGCCATCAGCCATTGGAATACTTTGAACAATCGCATGTGGGATACTGTGTTTGATACCTTGCTCCAATGAGGCACAAATATCCTTAGCAGATAACGCCCCTTTAAATGAATCCGGAGCTAACACAACCTTCATCATTACCCCTCCTGGTATAAGCTAAACTGTATAACAGTTTTCGAACCTGTTATTATGTTTTTCTTTGAATCGATGGAATTTCGCCGTATCCCTTTTCATATTCCACCACTAAAACTTCTACAAAGAAACATCATTCACCACGTACCTATTATCCCTGCCTTGCAAAACGTCAATCATATTATCAGCTGCCAGCTTTGCCATTTTTAGCCTCGTCTGGATACTGGCGCTTCCTATATGTGGCGTAAGTACGACATTAGGTAATGTTAATAAAGGGTGATCAACGTTTAGGGGTTCTTCTTCAAAAACATCTAAACCAGCCCCCCATATTTTCTTTGTTACTAATGCTTCATAAAGTGCTTCCTCATTTACGATTCCACCACGGGATGTATTGATCAAGATAGCATTGTTTTTCATTAAAGAGAATTCATTAAAACTAATCAAATCCTTTGTTTCAGGGGTGAACGGAGTCATGACACAGATATAGTCTGATACCTGTAATAACTCTTCAAGCTCCTTGTATTCCACATTCCATGTCTTCTCCGCATCGAGTAATCGCCTTCGATTATGATATACGACCTTCATATCAAAGCCTCTCGCTCTTCTAGCTACCGCTTGGCCTATTCTCCCTAATCCAATAATCCCAATGGTCGCACCATAAATATCTTGACCCGTTAACAACATGGGTGACCATGTTTTCCAATTACCGTCTCTTAGGAAAAACTCTGCCTCGTTAATTCTCCTAGCAGCAGCCATCAACAAGGCAAAGGTCAAATCTGCTGTTGTTTCCGTTAAAACTCCAGGCGTATTCGTGACAGCTATCCCTTTTTTCATGGCATAATCACTATCAATATTGTTATATCCAACTGCCATATTGCTAACCACTTTTAAATTTTTTGCTTGATCTATTAAGTAACAATCAATGGAATCTGTCAGTAAACTGAACAAACCATCAATCTCTTTTATTTCCTCTTTTAAAATTTCCCTTGGGACGGGGGTATCCTCTTCTTGCCACATCCTCACATCACAATAATTACTTATATACCGAATAATATCATCTGATAATTTTCTTGTGATATACACTTTTGGTTTCAATAGAAATTCCCCCTACAATTAACTTTTTACATCTTAGCCCTTTACCCCACCAGCAGTAATTCCTTCAATAAGAAACTTCTGGAAAAAAACGAATACAAGGAATAAAGGAATAAGAGATAGCGTAGACATGGCAAACATTGGACCCCATGCACTTTGTCCCGCTGCATCTAAAAACATTCTTAACCCCAATGCAACAGTATATAAATTGATATTACTTAAATAAAGAAGTTGACTAAAAAAGTCATTCCATGTCCAGATAAACGTAAAAATCGTTGTTGTTACGATAGCAGGTAAGGAGAGTGGCAACATCAAATACCAGTAGGTTCTGATTGGGCCACAGCCATCAATTTCTGCCGCTTGTTCTAATTCACGGGGAATCCCTCGCATAAATTGGACCATCAAGAAGATAAAGAAACCTTCTACCGCAAAGAATTTCGGTAATGTTAAAGGATAAAATGTATTTACCCAATCTAGTTGATTAAATATAATATACTGCGGAATAATTGTCACATGAAATGGAAGCATTAATGTAATGAGCATAATCGCAAACAAGAATGGTTTAAAGGAAAATCTTAATCTAGCAAAAGCATAGGCTGCCATAGAACAAGAAATAATATTTCCAATGATCGCTACGCTAACAATAAAAAATGTATTTAGAAAGAACCTCCCAAAAGTGACACCAGATACCCCTGCCCAACCGGTAGTATAATTATCTAGCGTTGCTTCCGTTGGGAAGAAAGAGACGGAGGTGAAGATCTCGGTAGGCACTTTGAAGGAGCTACTCACCATCCACAATAATGGATAGAGCATGATTATCCCAAATAGAATAATGAAAAAATGTATAAAAAACTTTTTTGTGGCACGCCTTCTTCTTATTTGTTTCTGAATAGGACTATTTAGTTGAGTATATATTTCTTTACTAGTTTCCATAATAATTCACCTCTACTCCTGATAGAATACCCATTTTTTGGATGAAACAAAGATGAGCGCTGTGACAAATGATATGGCTAGTAATAAAATCCAAGCCATTGCGGAAGCATATCCCATTTGAAAATGGGTAAAACCTTTTTGATAGAGATAAAGAGTATAGAATAATGTGGAATCTAAAGGACCGCCCGTTCCACCACTAACAATATAAGCAGGAGTAAATGCTTGGAAAGCACTGATGATTCCCATTACTAAGTTAAAAAAAACAACAGGGGTGATTAATGGTAACGTTATACTCGTAAATTGTTTCATAAAGCCGGCACCGTCAATTTTAGCAGATTCATAAAGATCCATAGGAACTTGTTTTAACCCTGCTAAGAAAATGACCATGGACGCACCAAATTGCCATATCATCAATATAATTAACGTGTATAAAGCCGTACTTGGTGTTGAAATCCAGTTGATTCCTTGAATACCAAAGTAATCTAAAACATTGTTTATGAGTCCACTACCACCAAAAATTTGACGCCATAAAATCGCTATGGCAACACTTCCACCAAACAAGGACGGAACATAATAAATCGCACGGTAAAACCTCAAGCCTGCAATCCCCTTATTCAACAGGGTCGCTATTGTTAATGCAAATAGCAATTGCAGAGGAACGCCTAAAAATACATAAGTTAGTGTAACAGTTACACTGTTTTTCCATTTTTCATCTTGAAACAAAGCGATGTAATTACCTAAGCCAATCCATTCAGGTGAAGTAAACATGTCATACCTTGTAAATGAAAAATAGAGGGAGGCACCCATAGGAATCATTGTAAACGCTAAAATTCCCAGTATCCAGGGGGTTAAAAATAAATAACCAACCCAACTTTTTCGCCATGCATTTTTTATAGTTTCCATATATTAAACTCCTTATTGAATGTGATAAACAGAAAAGCGCAAGCGCCTTGGTCACGGGCGAAAGTCACTGGAAGGACTTTGACAGAAGCCGCTTTTTGGCTTCCGAAAAGTCCTGAAGTGATCCGAGCCCGTAGGCACTGGAGCTAGACAACTTGCCCGAAGTTGCCAATACTTATAAATTCTTATCTTTCAAAAAAGCGTATGCGCCTAAATTTCACTATGAAAAACCGCGTCTTGTTGGTAACGGTGAAACTATCGTCATCCTAAACCTCAGCATAATGGTAGTAACGTTTCTCTTCCTATACATCTGCCAGGCTCGTTATAACGAAACTTTGGCCCTTGCTGCTAGACAGTTAATTTGTGAATAATTACTATCTTATCGGAGTGGCAACATGAAAACGTTACCTTTAAAATAAGTAGTCAGATGCAATAACTTTTTTGAGAAAACATGTTGTTATGGTTGGATTGCATCTGACAATTACTTATCTCACTTATTTAACTAACAACTAACTATCTATTAATCTGTTATTGTATGATGCTTCTTGCTGCGTTCATAAAATCTTCTGCAGCTTGCTCAACTGATTTTTGACCAAAAGCAATAGCATCTGCATTATCAGAAAACGCTTGCTCTACCTCATTAACACCAGTTGGAGCATAAGGAGCTGGCTCACCATATGGTACTGCAGTTTGAATAAACTCTACCGCACGTGCTTGTGCTGGATCAATGAGATCCATTACAAATTCAGCCGCTTCCACACCAGCAGGAGGTCCTTGTTCTACTTTAAATAGTTCTATTGCTTCTTTAGCATTTACGAAGAAGTCAATAAATAAAGCAGCTTCCTCATGATGGTCTGATCTTTCCGTTATACTCAAGTAAGCACCTTCGATGTATTCCCCGTTCGAACCACCGTCTATATGAGGAATTCGAACCATCTGGATTTCCCCTTCATCGAATTGTTGTTGATACAGATAAATTTGATTCGCAGGAATTTGAACTAATGCTGTTCTACCAGTGACAAACATATTTCCTTCTAGTGGCGCACCCTCAAACTCATTTCCTGTTGCAGCATCAGGAATAGCACCTGCTTGACGGAGTTCATCCCACATTGTCCACCACGCAATAACATCCTCTGTATCAAATGCTAACTCCCCAGATTCGTTGAACAAATCTTTACCACTTTGTCGTAAGAAATAACGGAAGTTTGGTTGAAGCTGTCCACCGCTCATATCTTGTACGCCCCAATGACTATCGGAATCAAGAGCATCATTTAGTTCAATTACCTTGGCAACAAAGTCATCCCAAGTCCAATTTAAGTCTGGATAGTCGACACCTAATGCATCAAATTGAGCCGTATTATATGCCCAACCTGGCATCGTAATTCCTTTTGCTACCATGAAAAGATCTCCATCTAGTCTACCACTATCGATGGCAGAGTCAGGGAAGTCAGATAAATCTAATTCTCCTGAATTCACTAAATCGTCCAATTGAAGTAGTGCTCCTCTACGTGCATAATCAGACACATAGAATTGGTGCATACTGACAACATCAGGAGCGTTCCCACCTGCAATTTGTGTCGCTAAGCGATCCCAATAATCTCCCCAGCCACCAAATTCTCTTTGCACGGTAATGTGCGGATATTTATCTTCGAATCGATCAACAATTTCGTTATACATGTCATTTCTTCCAGTATCCCCCCACCAAGAAAAACGAATTTCCACTTCTTCTAACTCTTCTGCTGGTTCCTCAGTACCTTCATCTTCACCGGCTCCTGTATCTTCTGTTGTATCTTCTGTTGTGTCTTCGGTATCATTATCAGAAGCCGTCTCTTCATCGTCCCCACAAGCAACTAAACCAACTAAAAGTAACATAGCAGCTAACCCCAACAATAGCACTTTCCACTTACTGACCATTTGAAATCCTCCCTTTTTTTTCTTGACAATATATCGTATACATACTGTCATAACTCCTTTTAGGAGTTACCCTATATGTGTAAGGGCTTACAAAATAATTAGATATAATTCAGTTCTTATCCTGAAGCTCTCTAGCTGCCTCTAGCTCTATATCATGAAGTTTTCTTACCCTTCTTTGAAAATGATCCTCCGTGGAAAACCTTGCATTTAAGAAGGATGCAATTAAATCTTCCGCTAGCCAAGCACCAACTATCTGTGCTCCAATACACATGACATTTACATCATCATGCTCCACACATTGATGCGCAGTATGGATATCATGGCAGACAGAAGCTCGAATACCAGGAATTTTATTTGCCGCAATCGCTGCCCCAACGCCTGTACCACAAACGATAATGGCACGATCTTGTTTACCAGATCGAATTCCCTCACAGACATTTCGAACAACATCTGGAAAATCAACCGGTTCTAAGGAGTGACAACCATAATCAGTAATCTCACAACCTAGTTTTTCCATGACGGGTTTAAGTACTAATTTCAACTCATAACCACAATGGTCACTTCCCACAGCTAGTTTCATAGGCACTCTCCTTTATTGAAACGCATCCAAGGCTTGTTCAAAGGTGGTAAGTAAAGAACCTATGCCGCAACCTTTTTACCTTGGTTTTACATAAACAGCCTTCATACTTGTAAAAAACTCTTGGTTGGAATGCCCGATAGAATAGGCACCAAAACCAGATTGCTTCACACCACCAAAAGGTACATGTGCTTGACTGGCTGTACCATGATTAATATGGACCATTCCAGTGTCGATTTTATCTGAAATATCATGACTAACATCTAATTGGTTCGTAAATACGGATACTGCTAACCCATAATCTGTAGCATTTGCTAATTCGATGGCTTCCGCAACATCACTTGCTTCCATCACAACCAATACAGGTCCAAATATCTCTTCTTTTGCTATTCTCATTGTCTTATTCACTTTCGTAAAAAGCGTTGGTTGGATGTAATACCCTTCTTCCTTCTCCCCTACTTGAAGTCGTTCTCCACCGTAGACGAGTTCAGCACCTTCTTTTTTTCCTAATTCTATATAATCCATCACAGAATCAAACTGCTGTCTATTAATAACAGGTCCCATCGTTACATTCTCTTCCCAAGCAGGACCAACCAGAATATTTTCCATTTTAGTCTTTAAGATTTCTACTAAACTGTTTGCTTGGTCTTGTAAAACGATAACCCTACTGATAGCAGTACATCTTTGACCTGAAACTGCGAATGCAGCACTTACAATTTGATCTGCTGCGTATTCCAAATTATCATAGTCAAGTACAACAGCTGCATTTTTCCCGCCAAGCTCCAATTGTGTTTTTGCTAATTTCGAAGCGGCTATTTCATTTATTCTCAGACCTAGAGCGGTAGATCCCGTGAAGCTGATCCCTTTTACTAATGGGTGAGAAACTAATGGGTCTCCAACCTTGCTTCCAGATCCAATAACTAAGTTAACTACACCATTTGGCAATCCTGCTTCCGCCAATAATTCCATTAGGCGTATCGTCGACCAAGGTGTGACAGATGCTGGTTTTAAAACGACGGTGCAGCCATAGGCAATCGCAGGTGCTACCTTCCTCACCGGGGTCACTACTGGAAAGTTCCATGGTGCAATAGCTGCGATCACCCCAATTGGGTATCGTTTAACCTGCGTTTGAATTTCTGGGTTTTCACTTGGCATAATGGCACCATCCATACGCATTGCTTCTCCAGCTGAAAACCTCGCCTCTGTTGCAGCACGCTTTACTTCACCACGGGATTCGGCTAATACTTTCCCTTGCTCGGCGGAAAGAATATAGGCTAACTCCTCTACGTTCGCTTCTAACAAGTCAGCAAAACGATAAAGGACAGACGCTCTTGTTGTTCCAGGGGTATTCTTCCATTGTTGAAATGCCTTGTCTGCCGCTTCAACTGCGAGATTAACATCCTCTATTACGGAGTCTGGAAAATGCCCTAATTCATTGGTAGGAATGGCAGATTCATAGAGTACAGAAGTCTTTCCACTCACACTTTCTATCCATTCTCCATTGATAAAATTTTTATATGTTTTACCAGCATTAGCTTTGATCCATTCACGCATGCGATAAACTCTTCCCTTCAAACATGACATAGGATTACTACACTTACATGACGTTGCGACAAATCTGTTTTAAATCTTCTAATGTTGGTTTTCTTGGATTAACTGGCACATTACCAGACATCATCGCTTCTTCAACGATAAATCCTAAATCTTTTTCAGTTACCCCGTAATCCGACAAGGTCTCCTCTATGCCAACATCTTCTTTTAACTGCCGAACTGCAAACACTGATTTTTCCGCAGCTTTTCTTGGTGATAGTCCTTCTACTGGCTCATCGAACAGTTTGGCTATTTCAATGAATTTAGGGATATTGCCAACTAAATTATATTCCATGACTTCCGGAAGCAAGATAGCATTCACTGTTCCGTGTGGTATCTTAAAATGTGCTCCAAGGGGTATTGCCAAAGCATGTGATAAACCTAATCTTGTAGAATTGAATGCCATTGCAGCTAGTAAACTAGCTAATAACATGTCATAGCGTGCCGTTAGATTTTCCCCTTGAGAAACTGCCGTACGTAAGCTTTGCGAGATCAATTTCATGGATTGCATCGACATGCCTTCTGAGATTGGCTGCGTAGCTTTATTGACAAATGATTCTAAGGCATGCGTTAATGCATCCATCCCTGTAGTTGCAGTGAGGTGGGGAGGCAAGGTAACTGTTAATTCTGGATCACATAAGGCTAGATTCGGACAATTAAAAGGGCTTCCTACACTGAGTTTTGCGTTTGCCTTTTTGTCAGACATAACGGACCAAATGGTTAATTCGCTTCCCGTACCAGCTGTAGTAGGTATAGCAATAACAGGTGCACCTTTCTTAGGGATAATATTGATCCCCACATAATCCCGGATATGACCGTCGTTACCAAGCATGACACCTATTGCTTTTGCTGTGTCTAAAGCACTTCCTCCACCTAGTCCAACAACACAGTCGCAGCCCTCTTGAACAGCTAAGTCACGACCCACCATCACTCCTTCAATATCTGGCTCCGGCTCAATTTCATTAAAAATACGGAAAGGTATTTCCGCCTGATCTAACACATCAATGAGTTTTTGAGTAACGCCAGCCTTTTGTACTCCAGGGTCACTAACTAAAAGGACCTTTGTTCCCATGAGAGCTTTCACATGATCTGCTACTGTTGATACAGCACCATTACCAAACTCTATGGCAGTTGGAATTTCATATCGAAAAACACGATTTAAATCCATTGTTTCGTTGTCCCCCTCTTTATTCCACCACTTCTTCTATACTAATTAACGCGCGATCGAGATCGACACCAAAGTGATCTCCCCAGTTTCTCAACTCTTCTTCTACCTTCAAAGGCAACTCAATTCCCTTTTTCCTCCGTTCCTCTTTACAACGAAATTCCAGCTCCCCTGGAATATAAATTTCACTCGTGCCAGGTGCTTTAGGTTCCGCTTTAATTTCATCAAAATACTGATCCATTCTTTCCTTGAACTGCTCCATTGGCATAAACTTAGAAATGTTTATCCCTATATAAAAATGTCCAACATTCTGAGGATCCTTCCAATTTTCATACATGTTATTCACATATTGTCCAAAGCCCGCTCCCGTAAGGACACCGCATAAAATATCGATAAACATGGAGAGGGCATATCCTTTGGGTCCAGCCATTGGCAAAACTGCTCCTTGCAAAGCTTCTTCTGCATCTGTTGTATCGTTACCAAATTTATCTACTGCCCATGTTAGGGGGATTTTTTCACCTTTTTGAGCGGCATTTATGATTTTTCCCCTTGCTACAACACTTGTGGCCATATCTAAAATGAAGTCATTATGTTTTCCCGCTGGTGCAGCAAACGAGAAAGGGTTTGTTCCTATAAATGGTCGAATTCCCCCTGTAGGTGGCATCGTTTGAGAGGCGTTTGACAAGATGATCATGGCTAGATCTTCCTTCAGTGCCTTTTGTAAAAAATAAGCACATGTTCCGAAATGGTTAGATCCTTTGACACCTACTAATGAAACTCCATGCTTTTTCGTGGTATCCATTGCCAATTGCAGAGCCTTATCACCTACTACCGCTCCAATATGATTTTTACCATCTAGCAGTATAACGGGACCATCCTCATTAACTTCCATCTCTTCATGGATAGATATCATGCCAGCTTCTATCCTTTGCATATAGATACCTGTTCGTACAACACCGTGGGAATCGATACCCCTTAGGTTAGCCTCAACAAGTGATTCCGCTACCGTCTTTGCATCTTGTTTAGGCAGTCCTGCTTTTTCAAATAGTTTTTCAGTAAACTGTTCTAGTCTTTCCCAATGAAATCTTCGGGTCACTGGAAAGCACATCCCTTATTACGCAATGCTTCATTTACCCAACTTCGATCAATTGTTCCATCTTCTATCGCAGTAAACATTCCTTGCTCCTTTTTCTCTTGTGCGCTGGCAAGTTCAACTATCTCTTCTGCATGTGCGAGCGGAACCGCAACCACACCATCTTCATCTCCAACGATAATATCTCCAGGATGTACAATCATATTTCCTAATGTAATGGGAACATTTATTTCTCCCGGTCCTTCTTTATATGGTCCACGATGCGTAACTCCCTTTGCATAACACGGATAATCTCGCTTTAGAAATGCCACAGAATCCCTAATCGCACCATCAATAACAAATCCAGCAATTCCATTTTTCTCTGCTATTCGGAGCATAATCTCACCTAGGATGGCTTGTGTCATGTCTCCTCCAGCATCTACGACAATCACATCCCCTGGTTCTGCCATATCAAGAGCTTTATGGACCATAAGGTTATCCCCCGCTCTTGTTTTCACGGTAAAAGCCGTTCCTACTAGCTTCCCACTTTTATGCATGGGACGAATGTCTGAATGCGTACCTTGTAAACGATGTAAATTATCACTAATCAGTGGTGTGGCAATAGTTTTAAAGCGTTCTAATAGGTTCTTTTCAGGTCTCATATCCAGTGTAAACACGCGAAAACCAATATTCTCCATAGCCATCTTCTCCTCTTAAGGCAGAATGTTTTTACCGATTGCTGAGAAGTCTAAATCACCCATTTCCTTCTCTGCATCTTTAAATAGCTCTAACGTGTTCGCTGCAAAAGGTAATGGCATTTCTCCTGCTTCATCATTAGCTATTTGAACATCCTTTTTCATTAATGCTAATTTAAAACCTGGTGTAAAATTCCTTTCGGATAAGCTGTCTATTTTATTCATTAACATCCAGGAAGCTCCTGAGCTGTTTCCAATTACTTTCTTTACCATTTCCTTATCAATCTCTAATTTTTCCGCTAATGCCACTGCCTCCGCGGAAGCAACCATATGCATGGCGGCAAGCATTTGATTTATCGCTTTAATGGCTTTTCCAGCCCCAATCTCACCAACTAAGTAGATTTGTTTTGCCATGGCATTTAATACTGGACGAACGTCCTCTAACACTTCGGATCTTCCACCGGTCATTACCGTAAGCGTCCCTTGCTCAGCACCAGCAGTTCCGCCACTTACTGGACCATCCAATACGCGGATCCCTTTTTCCTCGTAAGCACGGGCAACCTTTTTCATCATGGCAGGAGATCCCGAAGTCATTTCTATTAAAATACTTTTAGTAGATAAATGACTGAGAATATCTTCTGAAAGGAGGACACTATCCATCTCTTTATCCGTGGGTAATATACTTATTAATATCTCACTTTTCGCTGCCAGTTCTCCTAAAGAGGTATGCTCTGTCGCCCCACCTTGCTTCAGTTCCTTTACTGGTTCTCGATTTCTGTGGGCTGAAATATGTAATTCGTACCCAGCTTTTAATAGATTCTTAGCCATTGGCAGACCCATCGCTCCAAGTCCGATAAATCCTACACGCTTTAAAGTCATCAGCTAATCTCCTCCAGTTTTATTAGTCAACTTCCTAAACCTTTATCGTTAGGTTGTGATGAACCTAGAGTTCGTCTTAACTATAGATTCATCACTCCCATTACTTGGTAGTTACCTAACTGTATCGTCAAGTTCCCAACCTAATTTTTCGTAAAGTTTACGTCTGCCCTGTTTGTCACCAGATAATTCTTGGTGCGCGTATTTCGCTACTTCTACTGCATATTTTTGAGGGACAACCACAACTCCGTCTCCATCTGCAACGACAACGTCCCCTGGATAAATAGCTACTCCTCCGATCGCAATTGGAATATCTTTTTCATAATAACGAATGCGACCTTGATCCATACCTTGAGAAATGAACTTAGACCAGACTGGAATTCCTTGAAGGATTACTTCATCTGTATCTCGAATTCCACCACCGTTAGTTAAGTATCCCCGTGCTCCTTTAGCTTTATGGTCCAGTGTATTATTAGACCCTAAAATACCAACATCTACACCGGCAACGTCCATACAAATAAAGTCGCCCTCTTCAATATCATGATTCCAATCATCCGTACAAACATTACCGTAATACCATTTGACCCACTCTGTATATTCGTCCCCTGTCTTTGTTGTCATAGGTCCTTCAAAGGGCAGATAACGGGCCGTGCGAGCTATCCCTACTACTTTTGTGCGAAAAAGAGGTTTAATTTCATGATGTACAGTTCCATATCCATGTAATCCTACCCAATCAAGTCCGTCGCGCACATCTGTTACTCTCAGGTCATCATATAATTCCAAAAGTTCTTGTCTACTCACTTTGTTTTCCACTTTAGCCATTATCATCGTCTCCTTCTCCCATTTAGATTTTAATGTTTTGGATGCGTTTGTTGTGTTTGATGCGTTTGAACATTTATAATATTCTGACTTTAGAAGAGTGAATTCACCCCCTTTAGAATGAATTGCGATTATTTTTTGATTAATGATCCGCTCGAGTCTCTGATAATAAGCTCTGGCTCCAATTCAATAGTCCTTGGCTTAGGTTTTCTACCTTCTTGAATCGATTCAATTAGATTTTGTGCTGCTATCTTTCCCATTTGGTATCCTGGTTGACGTATCGTTGTGAGTGGAGAGTTAAGGTGTTTTGCCCAAACCGTTTCATCATAGCTTACGATGGCTATATCCTCAGGCACTTTCAAATTCATCTCTTTTAATGCACTCAATACCTCTAGTGTGATCATATTGTTCGTGGAGAATATTGCATCGATGTCACGGTTTTGACTCAAATAGTTGACAATTTGTGTCTTTACATCTTTGTTGCTTTGTTCTAACTTTAATTCTTTGAAATCACTAGTGGAAAGGCCTTTAGCTAGTATGGCAGATTGATAACCTTCCAATCTATCACGCCATGTGCTTACAAATGGGTTATTAAAAGCAAGTACAGCAATGTTTTTTCTATTGTTGTTAAATAGATGATTTACTGCAAGAAATCCGCCTTTAACATTATTAAACACAACATTGTGCGTAGCGAGTCCTGGTATCCTACGATTAATGACCACCATTGGGATAGAGTCAATTAATTTCTCATACAGGTTGTAATTTCTAACTGTAGGGTTGATGACAATTCCATCCACTTGTCTCATTTCGAATTCTCTAATATATTCTTCTTCCTTTTCTGGCTCTTCATTTGTATTGCAAATCATCAAATTATAGCCTAGTTCATAACAAGTATCTTCGACGCCTTCTAATGCTGTGATCCAAAATGGATTCTTTAGGTTAGATAAAACAATACCTATTACGTTTGTTTTCATTGATTTAAGCCCTTTCGCTAATGCATTAGGACGGTAATCAAGTTCTTCAATGGCGGCCATAACCCTTTTCCGAGTCTCTTCGGTTGTATGTGAGTAATTTCCATTTACAATCCGAGAAACGGTTGTCTTTGACACATTGGCCCTTTGCGCCACATCACCGATCGTTATTTTCATGATTTTCACCCTCTACTATACACTTTTAGACTTGTTAAAACCCTTTTGGAAATCCGTTTGGAAATCGATAAACAAAAATGGTACAAAAAAACGCTCCATCTTTTCTGGTAACATTCATTTTTTAGTCGATACTTGAAGTATTCTCTAAAAACAACATGGTCCAAAAATTATGTAAGCGCTTATATATGTGTGTAAAAAACTTTTAGAACCTGATCTTCTATCAAAAAGTATCAAATTCATTTGGAAACCGATAAACAAATCGTTATAACGAATCTAACTTGTTTTCCCAAAGATGTCAACCCCTTTATTATAAAAATGTATAAAAAAAGAGACATAGGGACAGGTACTTGTCCCACTGGGACGACCTATGAGGTGCACCCCAAAAGTTAGAGTAAAAATCTAATCTTTTAGGGGTCAGCACACTATCCCTATGTCCCTTGTGAAAACTTAATAGAACATTTACATAATTCACACCTCTTCTTCATTTTAAAGGTTTAATATATGATTTGATCAATAGAATTGGTATAACTGTTTTACTTTTAAACTTCTTAAACTATTATTATCACTCATCATCTGTTTTTCCACAGTCTATTTTTTTTATCTGAAAAGGAGGTACGTTATAATGCCAGTTACTATGATGAAAAATTCCAATTACTTAAGCGTGTTTTCTCTAGTGATTGCTGGAATACTGTTTGTTATTTACCCATCACTACGCCCTTATTCTGATGAAATAACTATGGAGGGAGCTATCGCTTTTGCTTCGACGGAATGGTTAATATCGCATATTTTAGCTATTATCGCTTTCACACTACTTCCGCTCGGTTTACTAGGAGTACACCATTCATTACAAGGAAAAATGGCACATAAGCTTTCTTATTGGGCATTTATATTATCCTTAGTAGCGCTAGGTCTAATTTTGCCATTTTACGGAGGGGAAACATTTGGTTTACATGCTATTGGACAGAAAGCCATAGAGCAACAGTCTATAGGATTACTGAGCCAAGCAGACATCGTTCGTTCTGGTGTAGGTCTTGTAATGTTTCTAACTGGGCTCCTACTGTTAGCCATTGCTGCGATTATTGTTGCCATCGCCATTTGGAAGTCTAGTAATTACTCAAAATGGATTGGGATTCCATTTGCTATCGGAATGATCCTATACAGTGGACAATTTTTAGTTGGACCACAGTTGAGAATAGCCCACGGACTGTTAGTTACGATAAGTTGCATATTAATTGCAATCAGTCTATGGAAGAATAGAAATCAAAGCCCCGAACAACTTGAGTCCTATACTTTCTAGTGGATGGACAGGAGGGAAAGGTACCTTGTCCCACTGGGACGACGTACCTTTCCCTATGCCTCCTTCTAAAAACTCAAAAGGTAAAATTTCTCCCACCACCACTTTAATTGACCTATGTTGTTTACCAGTCTATTTCTTCAGGATAGTCGATGGCTAATCGCAGATCATTCACATTGCAGTTTCTCCTTTTAGCCTCTTCCTGAAGATCCCTTTCCAAAGCCCTGTATTCCTTATCCTTTTCGGCAATTCGTTTCGCGAATGTGGATATATTTTTTAGACGTTTATCATTTGTCATATCCATAAATTTATCATTTAAGTGATCGATATACTGCGTTAAATATCTATCTGTAAATACATAGTTGCCATTCATCACGTTTAACAGCCTGGCATAAGCATTTTCTGATAATGTATCCTTTAAGCATTCAGACACTGCTGCTTGTAACATTTTAATTTGGGCCACTGTCTTATTCCAACTAACCTTTGGCTCAGAAAATAAGTTCAAACTATATTTATTCTTTACCATCCTTTTAGCATACTGTTCGAGAAAATCATTTAAAGCAATCATGACAAAAAGCATTTCCGGCCATAGAACATATATTTTTAAATACATGTTTTTATCAGGCGCGAGCACATTCAAACGTTTTTTCTTGTCTTCATCCAGACCATTCTCCATAAACTCATACTCTCTATTTCCCATGAGGGCATGACGAAGATCATAACAGACTCCTAATATTCTTATGCGGGCAGAATCATATCCTGTAAACTCACCTTCCTCTCCCACAATGTCGTGTAACGCTTCATATAGATTTTCAAAATCGATATAGTCTCCATATACAGCTATTCCTGTATTATTTGGTGTATTTTTTGCAACTATCATTTATTTATAGCTCCTTTTTGAAGGTGTGGATTTGCAGTTTCCCGATCCTACTTCTATTAATTGAATCTCTACGACAGCTATTCATTCAGAATAACTTTTAAAGAAACCTGTTACTAACGATTTTCTAGCTCTATCTTACTCTAACCTAACCATTATTCTCAGGAACTCTGTTTCATCTAGATTTTTCCCAATTTCATTATACCCATTTTTTTTTAGCAAAAACGCTACACCAGGATTTTCTTTCCTATAGTTGCACCATTTTCATCTCCACTGGACTCTTTAAAAATAAGCACCTGATTGATTCAAACGTGTTTACTTGAGATGTGCAAAACGTCAAATCACAGACGAATTCACACAGTAAATCACACAACTTTTACAACTGAAATCACATTATAATTCGTATATTAAAAACGGCACAAAGAAATCTTCGTGCCGTTTTTTTCACATTTTCTTATCGAACTAACGCACCCGTTTGTTGAAGACCAAGGTTATATTTCATCTTGAAAACCAAGCAAATTATTTCTTGGATAGATAATGTCTTGCATTAACAAAAAATATAGTACCAAAGATAAATAAAAGGACTATAACCGAGCTTGCGATAGCTGAATACTCACCTATAAAAATATATTCACTTGTCAAATTAACAAATACCATTACTGCCATAACAACGTACAAACCTTTTAAATATTTCATACTTTTGTTCAAAACCTCCGTTTTCTTTAAATGATACAACATTTAACTAAACTGTTCGTTAGCACCACAACGGAGCAACGGCTTCTTGCACTATTGCATCCGTTTGTTTAAAAGGGTCAGCTATAGATTATTGAGCTATCGCACTTATTTGGTTGAAGAAGGTAGAGTGATTTATCTCTAATTTCCCATCAATC
>NZ_JAHQCS010000062.1 GCF_019042215.1 Evansella tamaricis
GGTGCCAGCGTATAATGGTAAATAAGTCAATAATGAATTTTGGCTAAAAAAGGGTAACTCAAACTAAACCTTCCGTTTTCCATTTTTTTGAAAAGGATCAACTATCACAGAACAATATAAAAGGACTCTTCTACGACGTGAAAGGATCTTGCGTTTTCATACTACAGAGGTACCGCCTAGTAAATACAACTTTTTCTTCACGTATTATTCGTACTTGCAGGACAAGATCCATTACGCTGGCACGCGAGGTCTAAAGCCTCAGGCACAATAAACAATGTGATCTAACGTCCTAGAGGAGTCCCTGTTTTAACCTTCTAAATTTAACTTCTAATTTTTATATCTTATATGTTTTATACATAGGATTTATAAATTGGTTGCTTTGATTATTATAAATAGATTTTTACTTTCTAAGCCGATTGGTGGTAAGTTTCAGACGCTACGAACTTTTCATAAAAACGTTTTATATTAGGACTATGCAGCTTTTTATATAATTCATTGTATAAACGATAATTCCCCTGGTTAGTACGGTATAAAGTATTGTTTCGGATCATTGAAAAGGCTAAACGTATCATACGATTCCCTAATGCCACGTATGCTTGTCGGTGGTGTTTCCCACGTTCTTTGAACGCTTTGTACCTTTGATTCATCTCTGGGTTATTATGGGCCAATGATCTCCCTACTTGGTAAACAATATTTCTAAATTGCCTTCTTCCTTGCTTTGAGACTCCATAGTAGGAAGGATTTCTGTCGCCTGACTGCTTGACAATTGGATTCGTTCCAGCCATCTTGATTAATTGCCCTGCATGATCAAAATCCGATATATCGCCCATTTCCGCAAACAATTCAGCACCAGTCACAACACCTATTCCAGGGACGCTTAGGAGAATTCCACCGTCGGTTTCAATGAAAAGATCCTCTATCCTTTTCTCTAGCTCTTTAATATTCCTATCGAGTAAATCAAACTGATCTAACTTTTGGTTAAGAAGAAATTGTTCTGATTTTACCAATTGTTTTCCTCTTGAAATGGAGTTTTGAGCGAAATCTAGTAATATATCAATACTTTCATCTCGTATTTTGAGATTATGATCAACAGATACTTTGCGTAGCCCTTCGGCCCCAAGAGTAAGTATATCGCTAGGATGTAAATAATGGCGCATGATAAACCGTGAGGTTTTCCCAAAGAGATCCGAAAAGGGTTTCACTTTTTCTCTTTTTCCATCGACCCATACACTTTTTCCTTGAAACTCTCTAAATATATGATCAATATAAGACCTTATTAAATTCTTCATTGTAGACATTTCTTTCACTAATTCACGGCGAGCACGTGTTAATTTTTGTAGTTCACGTATCTTTCCGCTCGTCAAATCGGCGAATGTACCATGTCCATTTATTAGTACTTGGATGATAGCCATGAGATCCAGGTTATCTGTCTTCGACCAATTTAAAAGTGCTTCTCGTTCCTTGGCGGTAGTCGCTGAATTAATGATACGAACATGAAACCCTGCAAGATGACAATGAAGAACTAGGTCCTCATAGTAATGCCCTGTTGTCTCCACTCCGACTACAATCTCCTTCTTGCCATATTCTTTTTCTATTTTGCTTACTAGTTCCTTGACCCTTTCAATTCCCGTAAGGGATGCATCGAACTCAAATGGGCTTACAATGATTTCCCCAAAATAGGTACTAACCATCCCTTTATGGGTGTACTTTGCTGCATCCACTCCCACTAATAATATATTCTCTGTTCCTACGTCTTTAATAAACTTAGCCCATCGACTTCCATTTTTCCCTTGAATGTGTTTGAATATAGAATGAGTCATCGTTTTCTCTCCTTTGGTTGGGATAGTATATTAGAAGTTCTGTGATAGGTACTTCTATACTACTAGAAAACGGTGACCTTTTTTATTATCTTGATCTATTTACTATACTAGGCACCTGTCGATTCCTGTCGGTTTTTCGGCTGTATAGGAATACCTCAACGGTGTAGAGTCGATAAGAGTTATAGCTAAAGAATAAGTGTTAGTAAAGCAATCCTTAATTGGTTAATAACTAATTACCAAAACCATGGGAAATGCTTTCAGAACTCCTATACAAACTACTAGTTAGAGTTTAAAATGGACGTACTAATATATAGCGAGGCGGGAGCGTTTATCTAGGAAACTATTGCAGTCTATAATGTGTCAACCTCTGGACTTGTGTGTACTTGTGTGGAGTTGGAAGCGTTAATGTGATACTCAGGGGATAGGGGGAATGGGAATGAAATGGAAAAGGAACAATGTCTTTTTATTATGCTGTTTAATGGTGATGATGGTTGCGTGCAGTGATTTGCCGGAGGATGAGACCAGTGGAGAAAAAGAACTGGAAGAAGACATAGTGGTTGAGGAAATGACCGAGGAAGGAAATGGTAAGGCCAATAGCGATGAAGTCGCGCTTGATGAAGAGGATTCAGTAACTGTGGGTAATCAGGAGGAACTGGGAGATTATTTGATTGATTTGTCCGCTACTGCTTACATAGAAGATGATGCAATTATTGTGGATGGAGTAAGTAACCTCCTACCGGGGACTCCCATTAGACTTGAGTTCATTTCCATGGAGAGAATCCAAGTTAGGATCAACTTTAGTAACTTTAATACGAATGGCGAAGTGGAAGAAGACGGAACATTTCGTTTTGAAGTGGGCCGGCCAGTTGTTGATGATTTTAGAGTGTATGTAATCGTAAATGGAAAACGATTCAGAAATGAAATTGCAGATCATTATGGTGAGAATGGAGAAAATATGGAAGGCCCTCTTATCGTCCGTTCAGAATCGAGAAGGGAGATTGAAAAGAGTGTTCATGTTGAAACACTCGTTCACCTTCAGGACGAAGAAATAACAGAATATGAGCTTACTGGTCCTATATTATATGATCCACCAGAGGATTATGGAAGCACAGAGATTTGGATTGAGGCAGACCTTACAACAGACCACCGCTACGTATATGTGGAAGGGCGGTCAAATCTATTAGAAGGAACCGCATTAAACATTAATTATTTCCGCAATGACTTAGGAGGCTTTGTAGGATATCCGAATCCTTATAAGGCATATGTACGGCAGGATGGTCGCTTTGATACAGTCATCCCGTATTCGACGATAAGATCAGATAGTTATGTTAGAGTGGAAGCGAGTCCATGGATTGGAACAAGACTTCGAACCATTAGTGAAGAAGTCTACGGTGAAAATTATGAAAAAATGAGCGGTGACATTGTGAATAAATCGGATGATAAAGGTAGTATTCTAGCTAAACTTTTCTTAGACCCTCCTGAATTGGAAGTGCCAGAAGATGTGTTAGTTACGATAGATGATGGCGAAACGATGCTAACTATTCCAGATGATATCCTATTTGACTATGATGAAAGCCGATTAAAGTCTGAAGCGAAGGACATCATCTATGAAGTGTTACCGACTCTAGCCAATTTACCTAATGGAACCATCATTGAAATCCGCGGACATACAGATAATACAGGGGATCCAGACTACAATCTTGGATTGTCAGAAGAACGTGCTGCATCTGTTTTTGACTATATCATCGAACAGGGCGATACCTTGGAACACTTAGATTTTAAAATAGTTGGATTTGGAGAGTTCGCACCAGTTACTTCCAATAAGGATGAAAATGGTCGTCAGCGCAATCGTCGTGTGGAACTGGTCATTAACCCAAAAGATTGATGAAGAAGGTAGGAGGAATCGACAGGTGCCAACGACAGGTGCCAGGCACCTGTCGATTACTGTCGATTAAGAAGAATGGGGGACTTCCTAATGAGGGAAATAAAAACAGAAACGCTAACACTAGTTTTAAGCAAATTACTAGGTACAAAAATTATAGGGGCAGACTACCAATCCAACCAATTACATGGCGGTACAGTGGGTGATGTACACCTTATTACGGGCAATGCCGAGAACACTGATGGCGTGGAGTTACCCTATAAAATCGTTTTAAAAACGCAGAAGAAATGGGAACGCTACAATGACCCTGACTCATGGCGTAGGGAATATGATTTTTATAAATCTAATTTCGGCGCACTGTTTTCTGAAACATTTCGTTGGCCTGGATGTTTTCACGTTGAAATGAACGAAGGAGAAACCGAAACGCAGCTATGGATGGAGTATATCGAAGGCATATCGGGATTAAACTTGACTGGCGATATGTATGAACGTGCAGCCGAGGAATTAGGGCGGTTCCAAGGTAAGTTATTTGCCGAACAACCTGCTTTTTTACAGGAAATGACCAACGTAAGCAAAGTGGATTATATGAAGAACTTTTATCTCCATTATCGGTCATGGAAAAGAGTGTACGATTATATACGTTCCGACGAATGCAAAATCCCTAAACACCTTTGTAAGATGCTTATTGATATTGATGAACGTGCAGAAGAAATATTCAGCCGTATTGAAAAGCTTCCGATTGTATTATGCCACAGGGATTTTTGGGTGGAAAACATATTCCATTCAGACGGTAAAACCATCCTCATCGACTGGGATACCGCTGGTTGGGGCTATATAGGTGAGGATTTGGCAAGCCTAATCGCGGATGAAGCGGATATTGAACATATGGTGGAATACTACCATAGATGTATCCCAGCGTATTACAAGGGCTTTTCGGAATACGCGGATATTTCGCACATAAGAGATGACTGTGTTTATGAGATGATTTTACTTATGTTCGGATACAGACTTGTAGAGTGGTACATGAACGCAGGGGAGGAAGACAACCTTCAAGAAGGAGATGATGAAAGAACTCTCCACATCCAAACCCTGCAAAAAATCTATGAGATGAGGAAGGAATAATGATGGATAACTCGTAACACATATTACTGGAATCTGAGCTATAGTAGCGAAGCGACGAAACTTTCACAAGGTGGTAAAGTGGCGTCTAGAAAGAAGTTCTTCATATGCTTCACCTTCTACGTAGTGACATATGGAAAAGCCGTTGACATGATTCCGAAGTGGATGCTCAAGACCACAACGTTGATCTTATTATTGAAGGTAAGGCTTGGGAAGTGTTGAAGTTAGTAAGTTGGTATAACAGCATCTATTATCCTATTAACCTAACCTTAGGGAAGTCTTTGTTAAACAGTTGTGATGTTGGTGCCTGACCCCAGATGCATTAAAGCTTTAACGCTCTGAGGGATCAAGCACTTTTTTCATTGTTCAACGAACGTTTACTCAGTGGCAGCACGCAAGCGATGCTTGCAGAGGAAGAGACACTGCCCTACTCTCGTGTTCATAGGCGCTTTCGCTTTTCTTATCTATCATTTCACAAAATTGTCATATCCTCTTCAAAGATTTACCTGAATTGTTTGTAAAATCAACCTAGAAGCTGTAACAGGAACGAATATTTTAGGAGGATGACGAAGTGAAATTTATTTTCCTGTTTCTCGTTGTTATTCATGGATTAATTCATATCATGGGTTTTCTTAAAGCTTTCGAACTAGCTAAACTGGACCAACTAACACAAAGCATTTCCAAACCTGTGGGTGTTGTCTGGTTACTCACTCTTTTATTGTTTCTATTAGCGGCTATCTTTTTCCTATTCCAAATGGAAAATTGGTGGATACCTGCAGCCGTTGCCGTCGTGTTATCACAATTGGTGATCATTTTATCATGGCAAGATGCAAAATTCGGCACCATTATGAATGTCATTATTCTTCTAGTAGTCATCGTTGGCATGGCAACGTGGAAGTTTACCTCGGAAACAGCGAAAGAATTAGAAAACCTACTAGCAGAAAATGAAACAAGTACGGCATTAATTACGGAAGAAATGCTACACGATTTACCTTCTAATGTACGAACTTGGTTGAATCATGTAGGTGTTGTTGGAAGAGAGGATATTGATACAATATCATTTCGGCAGATTGGTGAGATGAAATTAGAACCGGATGGGAAATGGAGTGCATCGGAAGCAGAACAATATGTCACGACTGGTACGCCTGGATTTTGGTGGAGGGTATCCGTTGACATGCTTCCAGTGGTGGATGTGGTTGGGCGTGATCTTTTCAGAGGTGGCACAGGTGATATGAAAATTAAAGTAGCATCCCTTTTTCCGGTTGTAAACGTTTCTAATAATGAAAAAGTAGATCAGTCTACCATGCAACGATTTCTCTTAGAACTTCCCCTTTTTCCAACTGCTGCCTTGCAGCCTTATATTTCCTGGAAGGAAGTGGATCCTTTTACAGCAGAAGCGCAGATGAGGTATGAAGGTATGGAGGCTATCGCATCATTTCATTTTGATAAAAATGGATCTGGGGAGCTAGTTCGGGTAAGTGCCTTTCGATACAAAGATCATGATGAGAAAGCAGAGCCAATAGAATGCATTGGGCAAATTCATGAATATGAAGAGATAAATGGACTTCGAATTCCAGTAAAGGTGGACATCTCCTGGGTGCTTGAAGGTGAACCTTTTACATGGTATCGATTTGAAGTAGTTGATTTCCGTTTACAATAATTACCTTATTGACTTGAAAAAAGAAGTGGAAAATGAAAGAAGTGGAATAGATGAAACGGATAAAATTAGATAAACAATATAAAGATGAAGTAGTAAAGGTATGGAAAGAAGCTTTTCAGGACGATGAGGAATTTGACAGTGAGTTTTCCCAGTATTTTTTCAACCAAGATGATTTATGGAACTATGCTTATGGTTGGCTTGATGGTAATCAATTAGTATCTACTTACTTAAGCTTAAATGTTTCTGTAACAATCAGAAATAAAGAGTTTACAGGACATTATATTGACGGATTAGCCACCCTTCCTTCCTATCAGGGGAGAGGTTTAATTCATCAACAAATGCTAAATGATGCAAAACGTTGTAAAGAAGATAGGATCCCTATTATGCTGGTGGATCCTTCTAGGGATTCTTTTTATCGTAAATTCGGGTTTGAATTTGCTTGTGACCAATACAGAATTGATATAGATCGCTTGTTTTGTTCTGATGAAATAGAGCAATGTGACTACACAGTTAAAACAGGTGTGATTGCTGACAATACAGAACTCCAAGAAGCGTACAAGGTAGTAAATGATTACTTATTTACCCACTCTCCTTACAATGAACTGCGTTGGCCCCCTTGTTATGAAGACATTAAGTATAAGCGAAAGGACATAAAGCTAACCGTCGCTTTTGATAAAGAGAAGCAACCGTGTGGATTTGTTTTATACAGTGTGGATGGAAGCAACATGTTGGTGACGTCCTTCCGTTATACAACATTGGCTGCCTTTTTCGCCTTGAAGCAGTTTATGTTAGATATGGATGACTCTATCAGTCAATTTGTTTTTACAAGTATTCCAGAGGATTTTCCCCTTTCCTTATTCTTAAAAGATTTAGGGCGCCCTGAGAAAAAATTATATTTTGGAAGTTGGATGTCTAGAATGATTAGAATTGTTGATTTCCCTTTTCTCTTAGAAAAATTGGTTAGTGAACCACCAAAACATGCCATTTCATTTTCGATTAAAGATAAAGTTTTAAAAGAGAATAATAACAACTATACCCTTTTTCCAAATGGGAAAGTAATCATAGACTCTGATCGCCAAAGTGAAGTTACTTCCACTATGACAGATATTGTTCCTCTTCTAACAGGCTTAAAGTCAGCAAAGGAACTATATTTTCAAGGGAAGCTAATCGTTAACCAAGCTGAAACGCTGGAACAATGGCCAAAAGTTCCTCAAGTCATACGAGAAATAGATCTTCTCTTCCCTAAATTAACTACCTTTAGTGCTGACGATTACCTAGCACCATAAAAATAAAGAGAAACAACAACGCTCACTTAAGCCCTGAAGGATGTTCGTGGCAAGAAGAATTAGCAAGAAGTAATGATATAAAAGTTAAGGTAGCAGATTCACACTCAAATAAAGGAATAGAAAAGGATCTGAGAACCATGTTAATAGATTTATATAAGTATCTGGAAAAACCAAAGCTATTTACACAAAGTACATGTGAATTTTGGAATGATGAGCATATTTCAAAGGGGATGCTGGAAGCACATTTGCATCCCAATTGGGAAGCGGCCAGTAGATGTCATGACTTTATCGATCAATCTGTAGAGTGGATTGCAGAAATGGTTCCATCTTCAATGTATCCAAGTCTTCTGGATTTAGGATGTGGCCCTGGTTTGTATGCTGAAAGATTATATAAAAAGGGGTACGACATTACTGGTATTGACTTTTCCGAAAGGTCGATTACCTATGCCAAGGAAAAAGCAAGTCAAAGGGACGAGGATATAAAATACGTTTACAAAAACTACTTAAATCTGAATGAAAAGAATGAATATGATGTAGTAACGTTAATATATTGTGACTTTGCGGTGTTGTCAGATATAAATCGGGAAAGCTTACTGAATAGAATTTATGATGCATTGAAACCAGGGGGGAAGTTCATTTTTGATGTTTTTACAAGAAAGGAATTTGAGGATAAAGAAGAAAACCATACATGGTATTTAAGTGAGGGAAGTGGCTTTTGGAAGCCGGACAAACATCTATGTTTTCAATCTCACTATATTTATGAAGGAGATGTGAGGTTAGATCAATATGTCATCATCGATAAAGATGGTCAAGCTTCTATTATCAGAAATTGGTTGAAAGGATACTCGAAAGAAACTATCACTTCAGAAGTTAAAATGGCAGGTTTTCAGAAGTGTGATATCTATTCCGATGTAACTGGAAAACCTTATTCTGATGAATCGAAAACAATTTGTATTGTAGCGGAAAAATAGATCTGATAAAAGCCCATCAAATAATAGTCATGAGGGAGTATTTTGTTTTCATACACTTTTTCCCAAAATTTATTTACAAAAAAATGGAATAGTGCGATAATATAGTGGATTGTTGTAAAGGAGGATAGTAAGTTTATGGAACCCACTAATTGCTAATATTAATTTTTTTCATGAAAATTAATAGTTATTTTGTAACGAGTGTCAATTTTAACCTATCGAATTAGGTTTATTTGAGTTTGCTCTTTATGGAATACGGCAATTAAGATGGAAACTTACTTTACTAAGATCGAGTGCTGATAATTTAATGAAACAGAGCTGGATATATCTCCTATATAATAGAACGGTGCTTTTTTAAGTGTGCCGATCTGTTGTAAACAACTCTCAATAAATTATTTCACAGATGATATGGACTGTAAGAAGAATCTATCTTCTTACGGTCTTTTTTATTAATTTAATAGGCTCTTTTCTTATATTTTGTGGCTTTTTGAAAAAAGCTTGGAGAAGTGAAAGGCGGCGACTCCAGCGACGAGCAAATCTCCTTGAATAAGCATCGAGTTGTCTCAACGGATAATCCACAGAGCAATGCTTTTAGAGGAAGAGACAGGAATGCGAGGTGAAGACCCCGCAGACACGGTTTTCGTCGAGGAGGCTGAGGCCGTGCCCGGCGGCAAAGAAGACACTGCGAAGAATGAGCAGATGTCGCACTTGTACCTTGTGTGAAAGCGTCCGCCTGTAGTGTATCCAAGCAAAAATTTTGCTGAAAAAAATCTATGTAAATAGAGCCATAAAATAACAGTATTGAAGTTCCTCTTTTTCCTATCCATAGAGTGCAAGGAAGCTAATGGATGAAAGAAGGAATCGTTATGTTAGAGATGAAATTAACGGGTATCAAAAAATTTATGGAAGCAACGCTTGTGGTAAAAAATTTTTCGCTCGAGGCTTATGAGGGCGAAAAAATCGGGATTGTAGGGGCAAATGGATGCGGGAAGAGTACGATTCTAAAGATTATTGCTGGAATAGAGAAAATGAATTATTATCCGGGCTACCCTCAGACCTCCAGCTATGGTTATGATGAAGGTCTTATTCATTTACCGAAATCGGCCACGAAAGCTTATCTTGAACAATCACCGGTCTATCCGGAAGGGTTAAAAGTGATTGATGTATTAAATCTAGCTTTTGAAGAAATTGAAAAGCTAGAGCTTCAAATGCGACGATTGGAAGAGGAAATGAAGACACTCGAGGATAGGGCTTTAGAAAAGGCTTTACAGAGATACAGTGACCTGGTTCAATCATTCGAAGTAAAAGGTGGTTACGAGAGGGAGGAGAAACTTAAGAAGGTAAGTTCAGGCCTTCATTTCTCAGAAACCTTTTTGGAGAAGGACTTTGATGTATTGAGTGGTGGAGAAAAAACAACGGTCGTTCTTGGGAAACTATTGATCCACCAACCGGATATATTATTGTTAGATGAGCCTACTAACCACTTGGATATGCAAGCAATTGAATGGCTTGAAGACTACTTGAAAACCTATAAGGGCATTGTCCTTCTCGTTTCCCATGACCGGTATTTTCTTGATAATGTCGTATCAAAAATTGTGGAGATCGAGGATATGGAGTCCATTTCCTATAAAGGAAATTATTCCTCATTTGTTGAGCAAAAAGAGGAGAATATGCGTATTCAATATGAGCACTTCAGAGAGCAGCAAAAGAAGGTCAAAACAATGGAAAAGACGGTCATGAATCTTAGGGACTGGGCCATGCGAGCGGATAACAATAAGTTTTTCAAAAGGGCGGCCAGTATCCAGAAAAAGTTGGATAAAATGGATCGGATCGATAAACCGATTTTTCACAGAAGAAATATGCAGCTGGACTTTAAGGAAACACAAAGGTCTGGAAATGAAACGATCAAGGCAGTGGGAATTTCTAAGTGCTTTGGAGATAAAGCGATCGTAAAGGATGCCAATGTCATGATCTATTTTGGTGAAAGGGTGGGGCTTGTTGGTCCAAATGGCAGCGGAAAAACCACTTTCCTCAAAATGCTTTTAGGGGAAGAGAAGCCAGATAGTGGAGTGATAGAGTTAGGGGCGAATGTGAAAGTGGCCTATTTACCACAGAAACTATCTTTTAGTAATGAGGAAACTACGGTACTGGAATCCTTTAGGGAAGATATCTCTATCTTGGAGGGAAAGGCACGGGAATACCTTTCCAAATTTATGTTTTATAAAAACAGTGTTTTCAAGAAAATAAAGCATTTGTCTGGTGGGGAGAGGATAAGGTTAAGGCTCGCTATGCTGCTATATCAAGATATTAACCTATTGATACTGGATGAGCCGACAAATCATCTTGATATTGATTCCATTGAGACCCTTGAGGCAGCTCTTGAAGAGTTTAAGGGAACCATTTTCTTTATTTCCCATGATCGCTATTTTATTAATAAAATAGCTGAACGGGTGATTGCAATAGAGGATCATGCTTTGAAAAGCTACGATGGGAATTTCGATGATTATAAGAAAGAAAGGGAAAAGCAAGTTCTTAAACATTTAGAAGTGCAGGAATTCAAGCAGGGAATATCAGAAAATCAAAAGAGTGACGGTAAAGGTATAAGAAAGGAAGGGGATGTAGCTGAAGCTGAGACTGAAGTTCTGGCAAAGATTGAACGTCTGGAACGGGAAATTGATAAGCTTGAAATAGTCATGGCTTCTGACCGCCTGGAATATACGAAACTTCAAGAGCTTTATGATCAGAAAGTCGCTTTAATGAGAGAGATGGATCATGTAATGGAACAATGGCTAAACAGTAATTACTAATAGAAATGAATTTTGGTGCCTACCCCCAAATGCGTTAAGGTTCTAACGAGATGGGGGTCAGGCACTTTAATTAATGCATTATTCCATTCTAGAATGCCCCTGACCCACCGCCGCCGCCAGCACCGCCAGCTCCACCGCCGCTAATACCGCCACTTGAACTACTTGTATCAACGGACGTATTACTGTCTGCGGTTTTAAACGAAGTAGAGGCTAAGGCAGCTACGAGTAACCAATTGGGATCAAAGGCGTAAGCCATTCCAGTCTGGTGACTTACTGGTGTTTGAAAAGCGTTGACTAACGATTCATTTTTATTCTTAAGTTTCTTTTCATTAACTCCTAAACCATAAATGAACGCTCTCATTTTATCGTCTTCCGTCAAGCTTTGCCACTCATCTCCTGAAATGGTAAGGAAGTCCTTTCTAAATTTATGCCATTCCAGTACTAATTTTGTTCCTTCCCATGTTCGTGGCCGATAACCGATGGCAAAAACTAAAAAGGATAAGGTTAAGGCAAGAGACATGAAAAACATGGCAAATAATTCGTTGATGATACAAAATATCCCGAAAGGAATGGGAACGAGACTGAATGTACCTAACAAGAGCTTCGTCTCCCTTTTCGTTTCGTATAAATCGGCATCGTTTATTTCTCTTTTGACAGCTGACTGCCAATTCCCCTGGTGCTGGAGATATTTGTTGCTGTTCGCTTCTATTTTCGTATAATTTTCTAAATCATCAAAGTGGAATAAATCATTCTCTCCGATTTCATCAAAGAGCCACGAAACTAACATCTCTTCATGCTCTAATAAATGGTGTCGATTGACTAATTGGAACAGATTTCCCTCTACGTTTTTCACATGACCTTTACGTACAAGATCCAACAAGGAAGCCGCTACTGTTTCAGGGAGGAAGTAGTTATGATTTGTAAAAACGATCGTCGCTGGCATGGATAGCTTTTCTTGTGGAACTAAACCTTGAGCCCCATTTTCCAACTCACGGCTGATTGCGTCATGCTTCCTTTTCACTTCTAACCTAGCTTTACAGAAGAACAAAAGGAAGAGGAGACCCAAAACGGGAAGAAGAACCATCCCGATCGATTGCAATAGCTCCTTTTGCTCAGCATGGGCAATCGCTTCATTAATCAATTGTTGATGAGTTGCTTCCAATTCATCTGCCATCATACCTTCCGAGGTGTTTGTGGCATTAGGGAAAAGACTGGCATCATACGCTACTCGGATATCCCCGTTCTTATTGCTAGGCACCATCCCAAGCGTGAATTGAACCAGTCCATTTTCTAACACCATTTCCGTTTGGAATGCTTCGTCGTAACCGAAAGCAATGACATCTGTAGTTTCTTCTGGTGGAAAAATAGTAATCGTCAAATTTTCATAAGTGGATGAGTTACTCTCATCAAAAAAGGACCAGTAAAAATCAGCCACATCCTCGTAAATAACTACGCCATTGATAATTTCATAGTGAAGATCAATGGTAATCTGCTCATCATTTCCAGACCGGTGAATCCGGTACTCTGGTAGATTCATTTCTATCTGTAACGGTGTATTCCCTTCAAATGCTTCTATAGACTGGATATCTGCCCCTGTATTTGGGATTAGGGAACGAATAATCCCACCGAACTCCCCAGAAAAGTCATACGTATGGCTTTCCTCTACGAGGACAGTCCCGTCTTCCTGTAAGTAGGCGTTAATGTCCACATCAGTAATTGTAAAGTCAACAGCGAAAACCTTCATAGGAAAGAAAAATAATATAAGTAATAAAAAAAGACTTAGTCGTTTTTTTAGCATTATCGACACCCTCCTTTTCTTTTTTACGTTATTCAGTTCGGAAAGGTTTCATGCGGACCACCAATTTCAACGGGAGGGAACAGCCTATTCTTGTTGCCAGAACCAAGAAGAGTAACAGATTAGTGACATTGCCAAAGAAGCGTAGCCATCGCCTGGCACGCTTCTTTACTATTTCTTAATTAACTACAACGAAGCTTTCCATCTGTTAAATAAAGAATCGATAATTATGTTTTGCTTAGGATAAAATAGGAGTTACTGTAACATGTTTTTCGAGGAGTTGAGTAATCTGTTCATTGGCGTCCTCCGAATCATTACCATTAAGAATAATCGTAAACTCTTCCCCAGACCTTAAATAAATAAACAGGTTCATCGTTCCTAAAATGCTTTTCGCATTAATGGTTTTATCGTTCTTCTTTACATTAACTTCGCAATCAAAGGAACTATTTAACTGAATTAATTCTAATATATTCTGAACATTAAATGTCCCTTCGTGAACATAAAAATGTTTCTTAATTTCCATTTGGATATACCTCCTTGATTTTGCTGATAAGATAACCTAATGGGTCATCAGATTTGTCCATTTCGTTGTTTGAATTGTTTGAAGCGCTTTCAAAAAGCATTTGAAATGGTTTTGCCTTTTTGGTTTGTCTCCTGTACACTTTGGTTTTTAGTGATTCTATAAAAACGCTTACATAATCTTCTTCCTTTATTTTAACGAACAAATCAGAAAACCTCCCCCAAATAAACTAAAGTTTTTCCTTAAAAAAGTATTGAATCTTCGTTGCTTTTACTAGTTTTTCAAATAGAGAGGTGATGCTTGTGAGCTTTTGAGAACCAAAGACCTTGATCAAGAGATTCGAGAATAAAATCATTGATGTCACCTTCTAAAAAATACCAAGTTTGTTTTTTGGGGGGGAGGCTCATTTTTTAAACTTTGTTGTTTTTTGAGAAAAGCTTGGAGAAGTGAAAGGCGGCATGACTGTCTTTTCCTCTGCGAGCATTCCGCTGGAGCATATCCGTTCATCGGGCAAAGCGCCACGTCCTGTGGAATGCGCGATATTAGGACGTCCTGTCCGTTGAGATAAATCGAAGCATTTGCAGAGAAGTTACGCTCTTTGCTCCTGCGGTTACTCGTCGCAAAAGAGAATATTTGCTCCTGCGGTTACTCGTCGCAAAAGAGAATATTTGCTCCTGCGGTTACTCGTCGCACAAGAGAATCCTGCGGGAACAGCGCGAGGTGAAGCCCCCGCAAACACGGTTTTGTCAGGAGGCCGAGAAGGATTTCGGTCAGAAGCTGGAGCAAGTTGTTCCCGAACGAGAAGGCCGAGAAGGGTTTCGGTAAGAAGCTGGAGCAAGTTGTTCCCGAACGAGGAGGACAAGAAGGATTTCGGTCAGAAGTTGGAACAAGTTGTTCCCGAACGAGGAGGTGGAGAAGGATTTTGGTAAGAAGTTGGAGCAAGTTGTTCCCGAACGAGAAGGCCGAGAAGGATTTCGGTAAGAAGCTGGAGCAAGTTGTTCCCGAATTAGAAGGCCGTGAAGGATTTCGGTAAGAAGCTGGAGCAAGTTGTTCCCGAATTAGAAGGCCGTGAAGGGTTTCGGTAAGAAGCTGGAGCAAGTTGTTCCCGAACGAGGAGCCCGAGAAGGATTTCGGTAAGAAGCTGGAGCAAGTTGTTCCCGAACGAGGAGCCCGAGACGGATTTCGGTAAGAAGCTGGAGCAAGTTGTTCCCGAACGAGAAGGCCGAGAAGGATTTCGGTCAGAAGCTGGAGCAACTTCTTCCCGAACAAGAAGGCCGAAAAGGATTTCGGTCAGAAGTTGGAGAACTTCTGACCGAACAAGAAGGTCGTGAAGGGTTTCGGTAAGAAGCTGGAGCAAGTTGTCCCCGAGCGAGGCTGTTTCTTCCTCTACTAGTAAATCTTTGTAGTGTATCCGTCGAAACAAATCGCAGTGGATTCGACGAAGCAACCCTCTTTGTTGCTGTACCCGCGGCAAAGAAGACACTGCGAAGAATGAACACGAGAAGATGTCACACTTGTGCCTGAGGTGAAAGCGTCCGCCTGGAGTGTATCCAAGCAAAAATTTTGCTTTAAAAACAAAAATCTATACAAAAAGAGAAGTATGTAACAGATACGTATGTGAATGTGTTAATATTGGTAAAATAGTGAAGAAATGTTTAACAAGAAGGGATTGGATAGTTTTGAGTAACGAGAACCGTACAGATTTGCCGGAGAATTTCAATGAGTTAAAGAAGAATATAAATAGAATGTCCAATTGGCGAGAGCGTCTGAATGCTGTGGACGAATTGGGTCAATGGAAGAATAGAGAGACGATCGAGTTATTGAAACATGCGATGACGGGAGATCCAGTGTATAAAGTACAGACTGCCGCCTTTCGCAAGCTTCAGGCTATGGGTGAAGCGGTGACGATGCCTGAAAAGAAAGAGGAAGATCCAATTAAGGGGACGAAAAAGATTTTAGTTCGGATAAAAAAGAGTTTGCCGAAAGATCATTCGTATGAGGATTTCAAAGAGAAAGTGAAAAAAATGAGAATTGATTTATATGATACATACGAAGGGGATAAGGGCCCTGATTTTGATAAGTGGCTTGAGGAAACATGGGCAGAATTGCGTACAAGGTAAGTTAATCCAACCTAAAGCTTCCTTCCATTGTAACTTGCTGCAATTGGAAGATGTTAGAGGCAGAATAGGCATTTGGGAGTAGTATACTACTGTAAAGAACCAAGCTGATACTTCAAGTAAAAGCTTGGTTCTTCTGAATGAGTAAACCTATCGTGATAAGACGAGACGTTTAAGAGGTAACTGCAGTCTCGTTAGGAACTTAATGGTTTATTTAAAGAAAAGTCATAACGAACCGAAGTCAATTGTTCGGAAATTTCCCATAATCTTTCCATCGTTTCTTTCTGGTAGACGTTTTTATTTGGGACTTCAATAGCAGGATTCCCTTTTCGATTCCCTTTACCATCAGGTCCGATATATTCTCCTCCTGCCAGTTTTGTGTCCGTAGCTGCCATAATTGTAGGCAATGCGCCTTTTTCAGCAGACTGTGCAAATAGATTCATAAGTGGCTTAATATACCATGGATTTTTTTCTTTCCCAAGTTTAAAGAGGTTAGTAGAAGAAATACCAGGGTGTGCTGCTAAACTGATTGTTTTAAAGTTATTCCGTTTCAAACGGTCATCCAGTTCTTTGGCGAACAAGAGATTCGCCAGCTTGCTTTGGCTGTAAAACTTCATAGCTTTGTATCCATTGGATCCATCGAGATTATCGAAATTGATGATCCCATTTCGGTGGGCAATGGAGCTGAGTGTCACAACACGTGGAGCAGTACTCTTTTCCAATAATGGTAGCAGTAGTCCTGTTAATGCAAAGTGACCTAAGTGGTTCGCACCAAACTGGAGTTCAAAGCCATCCTCCGTTTTCGTAAAGGGGGGAATCATCACCCCGGCATTATTAATCAATAAATCTAGGTTATTGTATTTTTGTTTAAATTCTCCTACAAATGCGTGGACGCTTGATAGTTTTGTCAGATCTAGATATAGGACATCCATGTTACCCTTTGGAAAAAGCTGAAGGAGCTTCTGTTTAGCCGTTTCCCCTTTTATCACATCTCTCACTGCCATGACGACAATATTTCCCGTACTTATGAAATACTTCGCCGTTTCTAGCCCTAAGCCACTATTTGCTCCTGTGATAACAACAATTTTTTTCGTCATATGTCCATACATCCCATCATGTATAATGTAGAAACTTACTGATTGCACAATACTAGTATAAGTATAAAGGATGATTATGAACTTATGATGAACGAAGGTAAGTTTGTTCCCTCGATTCTAGACAATTACTATATTTCCCCCTATTAATGATCCAGTTTTGTGATAGAAAATAGGGAACCGAGCTGAATTATTCATAGTATATCTAGGTTCCCTAAACACAAATTTAAGCGTTAAAATATTATTTAATCACTTCACCGGTATTCTCAACACCTGACCTACAAATATCATATCTCCGGTTAAGTTATTCGCTTCTTTAATGGCATTAACCGAAACCCCATATCTTAATGAAATTCGGTACAACGTGTCCCCAGAAACTACCGTGTAATCAAGGTATGCAGGTTTATCTTCTACTGGAGGACTTGGCGGTGTTGCAACTGGCGTGCCAACTTCACCGGTATCCCTTGTATTAAACCATGTTGGATAACTCTCCCAAACACTTCGGTTTTCCTGGCCGATACTCCAATGACCGACACCACGAATGCCGTATTTTTGTACTAAACTCATTTTTGCCTGATACGATTGGTCGTTTTCGAACCAAATCGTGTACGTGCCCGGTTGAAGTGGATTTCCTAAAATAAACGTTTGTGGATCTCCTTGTTTAATAATAACGGTTGCCTTTGCACTCTGACTTCTTTCGTCGAAAACAACCGTGCTTTCATAGCGGTCAAGTAAGAGTTGCACTTGGGCATTGGACATGCCATGCCCTCCAATACTTGCCCCTTCTCGCCAGTAACGGCCGTAATGGGCAAGTCCAATGACAATCTTGTCTTTAGGAACCCCTTGTGCAATGGCATATTGAATGGATCTCTCTACCCAAGGGAGACTGGCCACTGGTCCAGGGGAACCACTGTAATAACTCTCGTCATAGGTCATGATCATGAGATAGTCGGAGTATTTGGCTAATGCATTGTAATCATAAGCACCGTGCCATCCTTGTGTCCAGCCATTTGGATTTGCGGCAACGGCAACGGAAACTTCTTTCGAGGCAGGGAGCTTCTGACGCAATAATCTCACAAAATCCGTAAACGCCTCCCGATCCTCGTGATTAATATTTTCAATATCCACATTGACCCCGTCTAAATTATACTTCATTATGGCATTTGCAATTTCGGTTGTGGCTTGTTCACGGTTAGCAAGCATTGCCCGCCCCACTTCTCTGTCCCAATGGTTACTTAAAAATGGAACGACACGAATGCCCTGTTGATGCATGTTGGAGATGAAAACGGGATCCACCAGATGAGTTAGTTTCAACGTTCCATTCCGATTCACATCAAAATAGCTAGGAGAGACCGTATTGAAGGAATGCTGTGTTTGTGCCACTTGATTCGTAAAACTGCTCCGTTCCCCGAAGTACATATACCCTAAACTTAAAGTAGTGCTGGCAGTCACAGGAAGCTGCAGTTTCTGATCCACTAAGATCATGTCGCTCGATAATTGGTTGATGGTGCGGATAGCATTTACCGTTGTATTGTACCGTCGCGCAATTCCTAATAATGTGTCCCCCCGTACAACGGTATAAGATACCGTATCTGGAGTTAGAACTTCACTACTGTTCCCGGCCCGGTCTGATTTAGAGACGAGGAAAGTTAAAGGATGTTCGCCAGCCAGTTGTGTAACGTTAATATCGAAGTTGAAGGTTCCCCGTTCATTGATTCGGTACGTTAACTGCTGCAATTCTTCCCCTTTTGAATTGATTATGGTCACAACCATGGTTGATGATGGATCCGCTGTACCGACCAGATTAAAGAGTAACTGATCCCCTTGAATGGCGTAACCGCTGCGAGACACAGATGGCTCCCCGATTTCCGTCATTTTTTCTATTAGCAGTTTTTGTGGTTGACTTTCATTCCCTGCATGATCCCGTTGAACAATTTCCATCGTCAATAACCCGTCTCTCATTCCACTTAGATCGAAATCCTCCGTAAACATTCCATCTAGGGAGAATAGGGTTTTCGTAATTTGGGATACCCCATCACTGATACTGATCTCCACATAAACATGATCCTCGTCTGTTGTCCCATGTACCGTGAATTGCGACTGGTTTCTTTTATTAACAAAATCATCATTCCCGATGATAATGCCATGGGGTGCAATCGTGTCCTTGACTACCGTCATTGTTGTTGCCTCTGATTTATTACCAAACACATTAGTAGCTAAAATCGTGAAGGAAATATCTCCATCGTTTAAGGAAGTAAGATTCAGCGGGATCCTATACCTGCCATCGTTTCCCACCTTGCCTGATCCATGAATCGTAGTTTTCCCGTCGCTGAATGTTACTTCAATCTCACTGTTGATGGAGCTTGCCCCGTGAATGACATAGTCTGTAACATTACCTTTAAAAATCGTAGGCAATGCTTCCATTGTGATTTCTGGAACTTCTGTATTTTTCGTCATTTCGCCTCGGGTAGTTGGACCGATGTTATCTGCTGTATCTTTTTGCCTCACTTTAACAAGAAGTGTACCGTCACTAAAATCCGTCAGATTGACAGAGATACTATATCTTCCGTCATTACCAGCTTTACCAGTCGTTTCTAATTTAGTGCCTTCCTCATCCAATAGGACTAACTGGATTTCCCCATTCGCTTCCGCTGTACCTGTAATGGAGAAGGACTCTTTATTTCCATTATTAATATATTTGTTATAGTCAAGAATGGGTGCATCAGGTACCACCGTGTCTTTTTCCACATGGATCATGGTTGTCTCACTGCGGTTTCCTACCTGATCCCTTTGTGTCAAATGAAAAGTAAGGGTGGAATCTTCCAGATCACGTAAGTCCAAAGTAAAAAGATAATGCCCATCTTCTTGCACCACCGTTTCAAACGTTTTTTTTCCACCGTGCTCATCTGTAACCGTAAGAAAAACAACCCCATTTGGTTCACCAGTTCCCACGAGGTGAAAGTCTGATACGGTTATCGAATTAATAAAAGGGGCAGATTCCACCTGAGGAATGTCGATGAATGTATCTTTAATAATTGTTGTGATGAAGGGCTCACTGGAATTCCCTGTTCTACTAATTGCAGTTGCGGATATTTCCATGTCCCCATCCACCAATGGTGTGACATCCATCTGCATCGTGAAACGGCCATTTTCATTGGCTGTGACACGTTGTGTTTTAGTGGAATCTTTCCCGTCAGCTATGGTGATTTCTACCGTTATGCCTGGGTCTGCCATACCTGTTACTTCGTAAGCGTTTTGATTTGTTTGCGTGATTGGAGCAAACAGCGAGAACGTTGGTATGGCCGGAATAATGACTTCAGGTTCCGGTGTTGGAATTGGTTCTGGCTCAGGTGACGGTTCAGGCGTTCGAGGTGGTGTTCCCGCTGCCTGTGGAACTTCAAGTTTCTGACCAACCCTAATGATATCTGATGTCAGGTTATTAAGCATTTTAATGGCCGAAACAGATGTCCCATAGAGTAAAGCGATCCGCCATAAGTTTTCCCCTGCAACTACGGTATGAGTTAATGTGGCAGGTGGAACCGCTGGTGGACCTAGATCAGGCTCTGTAGGCTCAGGTTGTTGTCCTACCGGATCTGGCACGGGATCAGGGACTGGCGCAGTTGGTTCTGGTGCAGGAACAGGTTCCGGCTCTGTCCCGGATGGCGGTTGCATGGTTTTTTGTGGAATAGATAAGACTTGTCCTAAGCCTAGGATATCTGTCGTTAGATTGTTTAACGTTCTGAGTTCTGAAACCGTAGTATCATATCTGCGGGAAATGGAAAATAAAGTATCTCCTGACACAACGGTATGTTTGAGAGTATTAGTGTCTGTTGGCGGCTCAGGCGGCTTAGTTTGTTCCGGTGAAGGAACTGGAGACACTGCTTTTGTGTTAGGATTATATGGTATTCTCAAAAGCTGACCAATCCTTAATGTGTTGGATGTTAAATGATTGTAAGTCTTAATTTGATCAACGGTAGTGTTAAATGTTCGTGCGATGGAAAAAAGGGTATTGCCAGCTACAACCGTGTAGGTGAAATAAGGCAGGTAAAGAATTTGCCCCACATTAATGGTGTCTGATGTGAGCTGATTCACTACTCTTAATTCAGGCACGGTTACCTTATGTTCCCTTGCAATGTTGAAGAGAGTATCTCCCCTTTTGACAACATAACGGTCTAACTCCATGGCAGCAGGTTGTGTCTGGTTACTTGTTTGTGACGTGGCATGAGCTGTCACCGCATCACCGATGGAAAGAGAAGAAATCAGAACCGTTCCCACCACCACTTTAATGGTTGTTATTCTAAAGTTTGCAAACTTATTTTTAACAAGTCTTTGTATGTACGTATTTAATTCTTCTGTTTTTTCAGGACCCTGTCCTAATTCAGCTGAAAACTCTGAGAGTTGCGGGTCAAGGTAGACGATAAGAGTGTAATTCTCCCCATTTTTCTCTAGTTGTAGTCGATCAATCGCTGTCATCGTAACACACTCCTATGGATTTTGTTGATTTCCCTTATTGTTCCATCAAAGTTATTTATTCATGTAATTAAAATATACTTTTACTGAAGTGGAGAAAATACTATTGGGTATAGAATTCTTTTTCACAAAATGTTCACGGACCAGGTTCCAAAGGACGGTTCGTTTTAAGGGATACATTAATGTTGACGTTAATGTGAAACATTTTTGTTATGTTTATAAACTTTTCCAACTAAGTTATAATAAAGGGAAGTGTAAGAGCAAAAATTACATAATTAATTTATTTATCGGGGTGGAGGAATTTAACATGAGTCATGAAGTCAAGAAGGCCATTGAGAATGGTAGAACAGCACTTGGAATTGAATTTGGTTCAACTCGAATTAAAGCAGTACTCATAGGAGAAGGAAAAGTACCGATCGCATCAGGGAGTTATGATTGGGAAAACAGCTATGTAAACAATATTTGGACCTACAGTGTAGAGGAAATTTGGAAGGGGTTACAAGACAGTTATCAGAAGATGGCTACTGATGTAAAACAACAATATGGGGTCACCTTACAGAAGGTGGGAGCAGTTGGTTTTAGTGCCATGATGCATGGGTATATGGTTTTTGATCAAGAAGGGGAACTTCTTGTCCCTTTCCGTACGTGGCGTAACAATATTACCGAACAAGCTTCAACAGAACTGACAAAACGGTTTAACTACAATATTCCCCAAAGATGGAGTATTGCACATTTATATCAAGCCATCTTGAATCAAGAAGAACATATTACGGAAATTAGCTTTCAGACAACTTTAGCTGGCTACATTCATTGGAAACTAACAGGTAGGAAGGTTCTTGGAGTGGGGGAAGCATCCGGAGTATTTCCAATTGACTTGAATACGAGAGATTATAATCAAACGATGTTGGCTCAATTTAATGAATTGGTAGAATCTAAGAATCTTTCTTGGAAACTAGAAGACATTCTTCCAGAAGTAATGGTCGCAGGGGAAAGTGCCGGGGTACTTACAGAAGAAGGGGCAAAATTGTTGGATGTTACAGGGGAATTACAGGCTGGAATCCCCCTTTGTCCACCAGAAGGTGATGCGGGAACTGGTATGGTGGCTACAAACAGTATCGCGAAGCGGACTGGGAATGTTTCTGCCGGTACTTCTGCATTTGCCATGGTTGTATTGGAAAACGATTTGTCCCAAGTCCACCCTGAAATCGATCTTGTGACGACACCTACTGGGAATCTAGTGGCAATGGCTCACTCGAATAACTGTTCTTCTGATTTGAATGCATGGGTTGGGTTATTTGAAGAATTTTCAAAAGCAATGGGTATGGAAGTGGATACGAATAAGTTATATGAAACGTTATTTAAGCAGGCCCTTCAAGGAGATTCTGATTGTGGTGGGTTATTATCTTACGGTTATCTTTCCGGTGAACATATGACTCATTTTGAAGAAGGTCGACCATTGTTTGTCCGATCTTCAGACAGTCATTTCAATCTTGCTAATTTCATGCGAGTTCATTTATTTACTGCATTTGGAGCAATGAAAATCGGAATGGATATTTTGATGGAAGAAGAAAAAGTAAAACTGGATGAAATTTTAGGTCATGGGGGATTATTTAAAACAGAGGGCGTGGGACAGAACATCATGGCTTCGGCTCTTAATGTTCCTGTTTCTGTCATGGAAACGGCAGGAGAAGGTGGAGCATGGGGGATTGCCCTTCTAGCTTCCTATATGGTTAACAAATCGGATAATGAGACACTGGAAAATTACTTAAATGAAAATGTATTTGCAGACCAATCGGTGAAGACGGTATCTCCAGATCCGAAAGATGTAGAGGGCTTTGCGAAATTTATGGAGCGTTATAAGAAGGGGCTACCTATTGAAAGAGCAGCGGTAGAAAATCTGTAAAAAGAAAATAATAAAAGGTGACCCCCAGAGTCGCAATAAAATAGAAATGAGAAATCCTCCCTTTAAGGTAGGACAGATTAAAACATAACAATCTGTTTGCTTAAGGGGAGTTTTTTCATGACGAAAAGAGGGAGAACAAGGTGCTTGCCCTTTTCTTAGCCATGTTAATTAGTGTACTATGAAGCAGATAAATCATTTTAATGGCATTTTAGAAATAGGCATGAACTCTCATGACTTCAGGCAAGGGTTGTTGACGAGTAAACCACAACTAATAAAGGAGGAATAAACAGGATGGAACAGTTTGGAATCCCATTGAAGGGATTTGCAGAATTCAGCAGAAAAGTCGCTGCTGAAGGAGCGGTCTTACTTAAAAATGAAGGATCTGTCTTGCCTTTTCAAGACGGTGATAGAGTTTCTGTTTTTGGAAGAACACAAGTGAATTATTATCGGAGTGGAACTGGTTCTGGTGGGAGTGTGAATGTCCCTTATACAACGAACTTGATTGACGGACTTCGGAAAAAGAATATTATCCTTGATGAAGAGTTAGCGAAGGTGTATGAAACGTGGATTGGGGAGAATCCATTTGACAATGGTGGAGGCGGTTGGGCAGCAGAGCCATGGCACCAACAGGAAATGCCGTTGTCAGAGAAAATCGTTACGGAGGCAAGCAAACGGTCGACTAAGGCGATTGTAGTGATTGGGCGAACTGCAGGGGAAGATCAAGACAATGCAGATGAACCTGGTAGCTACCAATTGACAGATAACGAAAAAGCGATGCTAAAGATAGTGACCACCTTTTTCGAAAAAACGGTAGTGGTTCTAAATGTATCCAATATTATTGATATGAGCTGGATGAATGATTATCCCATTCAAAGTGTCGTCTATGCCTGGCACGGTGGAATGGAAGGTGGTAATGCCATTTCAGATGTATTGGTTGGGGATGTAACCCCCAGTGGTAAACTAACAGATACGATTGCCTATTCCATTGATGATTACCCTTCCACTAAAAATTATGGGGATGAGTTTCGAAACTTTTATGAAGAAGATATTTATGTTGGTTATCGATATTTTGAAACATTTTTTCCGGAAAAAGTTCAGTATGAGTTTGGGTTTGGGTTATCTTATACAGACTTTTCAATAGACTCGGAAGAAGCCAGACTCATTGAGAAAAATGGAAAAACGTATTTTGAAATACAAGTATCGGTAAAAAATACAGGGACAAATTTTTCCGGAAAAGAAGTGGTTCAAGTATATGTGGAAGCTCCACAAGGAAAGTTAGGTAAACCGTCAAAAATGTTGGTGGGATTTAAAAAGACGAAAGAACTTCAACAGGGGGATTCTGAGCAGGTGACGATTAGTTTCCCAGTGACTTCCTTAGCATCCTATGATGATGCCGGTGTGACAGGCCACCCTTCCTCTTACGTGTTAGAAGCGGGAGAGTACAAGGTGTTTGTTGGAAATAGTGTCAAAAGCTTAGTGCAAGTTGATGTGGATGGAAAGAGTGCATATAGTTTAGAAGAGCTGAAAGTAGTGGAACAGCTGGAGGAAGTACTGGCTCCAACGGAATCGTTTAAAAGAATGATGCCAGGGAGGCCAAAAGGGGATGGTACATATAAAGTGACTTACGTGGATGTGCCAAAACAAAAAGTATCATTGGCAGAACGAATCGAGGAAAATCTTCCGGAAACATTGGAACAGACAGGGGATAAAGGGTTTAAACTGAGAGATGTATATGATGGGAAAGTAAGTATGGAGCAGTTTGTTGCCCAATTGGATGATCAGGACTTGGCAACGATTGTCAGAGGTGAAGGCATGAGTAGTCCACTTGTAACTCCAGGTACTGCTTCGGCATTTGGAGGCGTGAGTGAGCGACTGTTTGATTATGGGATTCCAGTTGGGTGTACAGCAGACGGTCCATCTGGGATTCGAATGGATAGTGGGCATAAAGCCACCCAAGTTTCCATAGGGACACTGCTAGCAGCCACTTGGAATACTGAGCTTGTGGAAGAGTTATATGTTATGGAAGGGCAGGAATTATTAAGCAATCATATCGACGTTTTGCTCGGCCCTGGAATGAATATAAGAAGAAGCCCTCTAAATGGCCGAAACTTTGAATATTTTTCGGAGGATCCCCTTATAACAGGTGTTTTTGCCATTGCTTGTACCCGTGGAGTGGTACGTGGAGGTGCCAATGGAACGCTAAAGCATTATGCATGTAATAGTCAGGAGCAGTATCGGACTCAAGTAGATGCAGTGGTGTCGGAGCGTGCCTTGAGGGAAATCTATTTAAAGGGCTTCGAGATGGCAGTAAAGGAAGGCAGTGCCAATTCCATTATGACTTCTTATAATCCAATCAATGGACACTGGGCAGCTTCCAACTACGATTTAAATACAACTGTTCTTCGTGGGGAATGGGGATTTAAAGGGATTGTTATGACAGACTGGTGGGCGAAAATGAATGATGTGGTACACGGAGGTCCGGCAGATACAACGTCCACAAATTGGATGGTCCGTGCTCAAAATGATCTTTATATGGTGGTTAATAATTATGGCGCTGAAATTAATTCCTATAATGACAATACGGAAAAATCATTACAAGACGGTACGTTGACTAGGGGCGAATTGCAGCGGTCAGCAATGAATATTTGTGAGTTCTTAATGAATGCACCGGTGTTTTCTAGAAAGCAAGTGAAGGAAGAAACGGTAAAAACAGCTGTTCCGAATTCTTCCCTCTCCACTGAACAATTTCAATTACTGTCAAAGGAATTACAGGTAACTCCGTCAGTTGGAGAATCGGTTGTTATTAAAGTGGAGGAAACAGGAACCTATCAAATGTTCGTGAAGGTGATGTCCTCTGATACGAATGTGGCACAAAGTGCTTGCAATGTTACCTTTAATGATCAAGTAATAGCGACGGTACAAACGAGTGGTACGAGGGGAAAATGGATAAAGCAGAAGTTAAATAAAGTAAACTTAGAAGCAGGCTTTTACGACATGAAGTTGGATTTTATAAAGCCAGGTTTACAGATTGAATGGATGAGGTTTAAACAATTGTAGAGAACGAGAGATGTCGACAGGTGCCAGGCACCTGTCGATTTTTATCTATACGTCAGAGCTTGTCTTCCCATCTGGATCCAAGCTTTTTCGAAGCGCTCACGGGAGATGGCTCTCGCAGGCTTATGATATAGGGGGTCATGAACATAGATGTCATTCTTATCAAACCCCACTACAACAACACTGTGCATTCTGTAAGTGATCTTCAACTCTCCTAACCTCGTATTCCATGTTTGAAATTGGTCAGCATCTAATAAATCAAATGTGTCATTCGTAATTACCCAAACAGGATATCCTTCCATCATACTCTTAAAGATATCGTCAATTTTACAGCCAGAAAGGGGAAGTATTCTTTGGGGTAAGTAGGATTCTGCTAGCTTTTGAATAGGGGGAAGATAAACACCGAGACCGTCTGTTTCAAAGGAATACATATCTCCTACAAATCCATCATTTAGATGACCGTTCAAGTCATTTTTAAAGAAAGGTACCTTTATGATGTCTTCTGCCAGTTGCATCTTATCTACGTTTATTCCCGCGTGTTGTAACAACATGGAGAGGCTCGTTACTTCACATCCCCTCGGTAATTCTGGCATTTGCTCTAGAAATGGAACTTCCAGTATATGTTTTTTCATGAGATTCACTCCTTTCATAAGGTGAAATCGAATGACGTGACAAATCTTGATACTTAGTTATATAGGGAGTATCTATTTATTCTTCTTTATGACTTAAATATCCTGCAAATGGATTAACGTGGAGGGGACGAAAAACTAAATGGCTAATAAAGTGTTTTAGGAAAGGGACTAAATAATGGGGGGAATTGAATCCATCTTATAGGAGTTAATCTCATTTACAGCAAGTAAGGTAAAGCCAGACTTACATGAGCTACCGTTGCGATGCTAACAGAGTGAGGCTCCCCCAGTTCATAACTAGGAAAGCCTCACTTGCAATACAGATTATTAAATTTCCTCTTGGTCAATGATTTCAGTGGAATAAAATTTTAATTCCCCATCTAAGCGTTTTAGCACATGAACGACAGTTACTAAAGTATCAAAGGCTTCCCAATCTTCATGAACATGTGTAAAAACAGTAGTTTGCTTCAATTGTATACTTACTTCCTCGTCGTTAAATTCTATGATTTCATGTTCTAGAACTTCATAAACAACATCGAATAATTCAAACTGTTCCTCCAAACTTAGTTGATCGTCTTCCGTATATGAATAAACAGTAGATAAATAACTTTCTATATCTTCTTCATTAGCATATATATAGTGTCTTGTTAACAAGTCTTCCACTTCTTCTAGTAACGAGAGCGGCATGGATTCCACCACTTCATTGGCAGTGATGAGGAGAATTCCTTCATGGATTTCAAATGTATATTCCATTGTTACGATGCTGTCTTCCATTGAAACATCTTCCTCCATGTTGGAGTATTCTTCTTTTTGGACAACTGTCACTTTGACATTGTTATCTTCGATAGAATCAATTTCAATAGAATCCACTGTAAATGTCACATCGTATTGTGAAAGTTCCTTCTCTAATTGCTCTTTCTCTTCCTCAGATTGGTGGAGACGGTTGGCTAAAAATCCAGATGCACTGCTTTCGGAAAGGTAGTCATTGTTAATCGTAATAAGTGCGGTTACTTGTGTCAAAATATCTTCTTCAGAAACACTTGTGAAATCTTCATATTCTGCTTGAACTTGTTCAAAAACTTCTTCTTCTCCACAGGCAGTGATAACTGCTAAAAATAATGCTGCTGATACTAGTAGTATTAAATTCTTCATAACTCCTCCTGATGTATGTAATAGATAGTTGTAATAATTATTTTATTATAGCATTAAACCTCCGATAATGGTTCAGAAATTTCAATCGACAGGTGCCAGCGTATAATGGTAAATAAGTCAATAATGAATTTTGGCTAAAAAAGGGTAACTCAAACTAAACCTTCCGTTTTCCATTTTTTTGAAAAGGATCAACTATCACAGAACAATATAAAAGGACTCTTCTACGACGTGAAAGGATCTTGCGTTTTCATACTACAGAGGTACCGCCTAGTAAATACAACTTTTTCTTCACGTATTATTCGTACTTGCAGGACAAGATCCATTACGCTGGCACGCGAGGTCTAAAGCCTCAGGCACAATAAACAATGTGATCTAACGTCCTAGAGGAGTCCCTGTTTTAACCTTCTAAATTTAACTTCTAATTTTTATATCTTATATGTTTTATACATAGGATTTATAAATTGGTTGCTTTGATTATTATAAATAGATTTTTACTTTCTAAGCCGATTGGTGGTAAGTTTCAGACGCTACGAACTTTTCATAAAAACGTTTTATATTAGGACTATGCAGCTTTTTATATAATTCATTGTATAAACGATAATTCCCCTGGTTAGTACGGTATAAAGTATTGTTTCGGATCATTGAAAAGGCTAAACGTATCATACGATTCCCTAATGCCACGTATGCTTGTCGGTGGTGTTTCCCACGTTCTTTGAACGCTTTGTACCTTTGATTCATCTCTGGGTTATTATGGGCCAATGATCTCCCTACTTGGTAAACAATATTTCTAAATTGCCTTCTTCCTTGCTTTGAGACTCCATAGTAGGAAGGATTTCTGTCGCCTGACTGCTTGACAATTGGATTCGTTCCAGCCATCTTGATTAATTGCCCTGCATGATCAAAATCCGATATATCGCCCATTTCCGCAAACAATTCAGCACCAGTCACAACACCTATTCCAGGGACGCTTAGGAGAATTCCACCGTCGGTTTCAATGAAAAGATCCTCTATCCTTTTCTCTAGCTCTTTAATATTCCTATCGAGTAAATCAAACTGATCTAACTTTTGGTTAAGAAGAAATTGTTCTGATTTTACCAATTGTTTTCCTCTTGAAATGGAGTTTTGAGCGAAATCTAGTAATATATCAATACTTTCATCTCGTATTTTGAGATTATGATCAACAGATACTTTGCGTAGCCCTTCGGCCCCAAGAGTAAGTATATCGCTAGGATGTAAATAATGGCGCATGATAAACCGTGAGGTTTTCCCAAAGAGATCCGAAAAGGGTTTCACTTTTTCTCTTTTTCCATCGACCCATACACTTTTTCCTTGAAACTCTCTAAATATATGATCAATATAAGACCTTATTAAATTCTTCATTGTAGACATTTCTTTCACTAATTCACGGCGAGCACGTGTTAATTTTTGTAGTTCACGTATCTTTCCGCTCGTCAAATCGGCGAATGTACCATGTCCATTTATTAGTACTTGGATGATAGCCATGAGATCCAGGTTATCTGTCTTCGACCAATTTAAAAGTGCTTCTCGTTCCTTGGCGGTAGTCGCTGAATTAATGATACGAACATGAAACCCTGCAAGATGACAATGAAGAACTAGGTCCTCATAGTAATGCCCTGTTGTCTCCACTCCGACTACAATCTCCTTCTTGCCATATTCTTTTTCTATTTTGCTTACTAGTTCCTTGACCCTTTCAATTCCCGTAAGGGATGCATCGAACTCAAATGGGCTTACAATGATTTCCCCAAAATAGGTACTAACCATCCCTTTATGGGTGTACTTTGCTGCATCCACTCCCACTAATAATATATTCTCTGTTCCTACGTCTTTAATAAACTTAGCCCATCGACTTCCATTTTTCCCTTGAATGTGTTTGAATATAGAATGAGTCATCGTTTTCTCTCCTTTGGTTGGGATAGTATATTAGAAGTTCTGTGATAGGTACTTCTATACTACTAGAAAACGGTGACCTTTTTTATTATCTTGATCTATTTACTATACTAGGCAC
>NZ_JAHQCS010000063.1 GCF_019042215.1 Evansella tamaricis
GGTGCCAGCGTATAATGGTAAATAAGTCAATAATGAATTTTGGCTAAAAAAGGGTAACTCAAACTAAACCTTCCGTTTTCCATTTTTTTGAAAAGGATCAACTATCACAGAACAATATAAAAGGACTCTTCTACGACGTGAAAGGATCTTGCGTTTTCATACTACAGAGGTACCGCCTAGTAAATACAACTTTTTCTTCACGTATTATTCGTACTTGCAGGACAAGATCCATTACGCTGGCACGCGAGGTCTAAAGCCTCAGGCACAATAAACAATGTGATCTAACGTCCTAGAGGAGTCCCTGTTTTAACCTTCTAAATTTAACTTCTAATTTTTATATCTTATATGTTTTATACATAGGATTTATAAATTGGTTGCTTTGATTATTATAAATAGATTTTTACTTTCTAAGCCGATTGGTGGTAAGTTTCAGACGCTACGAACTTTTCATAAAAACGTTTTATATTAGGACTATGCAGCTTTTTATATAATTCATTGTATAAACGATAATTCCCCTGGTTAGTACGGTATAAAGTATTGTTTCGGATCATTGAAAAGGCTAAACGTATCATACGATTCCCTAATGCCACGTATGCTTGTCGGTGGTGTTTCCCACGTTCTTTGAACGCTTTGTACCTTTGATTCATCTCTGGGTTATTATGGGCCAATGATCTCCCTACTTGGTAAACAATATTTCTAAATTGCCTTCTTCCTTGCTTTGAGACTCCATAGTAGGAAGGATTTCTGTCGCCTGACTGCTTGACAATTGGATTCGTTCCAGCCATCTTGATTAATTGCCCTGCATGATCAAAATCCGATATATCGCCCATTTCCGCAAACAATTCAGCACCAGTCACAACACCTATTCCAGGGACGCTTAGGAGAATTCCACCGTCGGTTTCAATGAAAAGATCCTCTATCCTTTTCTCTAGCTCTTTAATATTCCTATCGAGTAAATCAAACTGATCTAACTTTTGGTTAAGAAGAAATTGTTCTGATTTTACCAATTGTTTTCCTCTTGAAATGGAGTTTTGAGCGAAATCTAGTAATATATCAATACTTTCATCTCGTATTTTGAGATTATGATCAACAGATACTTTGCGTAGCCCTTCGGCCCCAAGAGTAAGTATATCGCTAGGATGTAAATAATGGCGCATGATAAACCGTGAGGTTTTCCCAAAGAGATCCGAAAAGGGTTTCACTTTTTCTCTTTTTCCATCGACCCATACACTTTTTCCTTGAAACTCTCTAAATATATGATCAATATAAGACCTTATTAAATTCTTCATTGTAGACATTTCTTTCACTAATTCACGGCGAGCACGTGTTAATTTTTGTAGTTCACGTATCTTTCCGCTCGTCAAATCGGCGAATGTACCATGTCCATTTATTAGTACTTGGATGATAGCCATGAGATCCAGGTTATCTGTCTTCGACCAATTTAAAAGTGCTTCTCGTTCCTTGGCGGTAGTCGCTGAATTAATGATACGAACATGAAACCCTGCAAGATGACAATGAAGAACTAGGTCCTCATAGTAATGCCCTGTTGTCTCCACTCCGACTACAATCTCCTTCTTGCCATATTCTTTTTCTATTTTGCTTACTAGTTCCTTGACCCTTTCAATTCCCGTAAGGGATGCATCGAACTCAAATGGGCTTACAATGATTTCCCCAAAATAGGTACTAACCATCCCTTTATGGGTGTACTTTGCTGCATCCACTCCCACTAATAATATATTCTCTGTTCCTACGTCTTTAATAAACTTAGCCCATCGACTTCCATTTTTCCCTTGAATGTGTTTGAATATAGAATGAGTCATCGTTTTCTCTCCTTTGGTTGGGATAGTATATTAGAAGTTCTGTGATAGGTACTTCTATACTACTAGAAAACGGTGACCTTTTTTATTATCTTGATCTATTTACTATACTAGGCACCTGTCGATTCTGTCTGTGTCATCTTTTTGTCTATTAATCCTTTTAAATGTAATTGTCATAATTCGTTCAACAAATTGGGGGAACCAAACCATGAATGAAAAGGATTTACGTGTGATTAAAACGAAAAACAGCCTAGAAACGGCAATGATGGAATTACTGAGGGACAAACCCCTTGAAAAAATTACTGTCACAGACCTTTGTAAAAGGTCAGGGATTACAAGGAAGACATTTTATCTCCACTACGAAAATGTGCCAAAGTATTTTGAAGAATTCGTATGTCAATTGTTGGACGAAATGGAAGAATCATTACAGAAAGCAACGGAACATCATCTTCAATCGGAAAAGCTGGAACCGCAGATGATTCATATCTTTGAGCATGTATATAGGAATAAGGAGTTCTATCAGTTCATATTTAATAGTCAGTCTACCTTTACTTACTATGAACTGTTTTTTGAAAGAATCAGATCAATCTTTTTACATTCAATCGAGTCTACAGCAGAGCACGATGAATTAACCAGATATGAAATTGCTTATCATTCGAACGCCATATTGGGGATTATTTACGAGTGGTATCAAGAAGGATTTCAAAAATCAGTAGATGAGATGAATCACTTATTAATAAAAATCTTAAGAGTATAAATAAAGAAATGGATCAGTTATACGTGTGAAAATAATCTAACAGGTACGTTTCATACTTTATCTGGAAATACATGCAAAGCATCTGATAGGAGATGCTTTTTTGTTTTTATATCGGTGTATAATTATCAAATTTTAATAATTATTTATTGTAATTCGATAAATAGTGAGGTAATATTTATTTAATAGGCAATGTTAAATTAATGTTGATTTTAATAAACGGTTGATTGTAGCGAGGGTCCTGAAGCGAAAATCAACAAAAAAATATAACAGAGCCATTTAATAAAATAGTGAGGTGGTTTTATGCTGGAACGGGGATCAACATTTTTGTTAAAGGCAGCTATTATATTAATTGGTGTCACAGTAGTTGGCTTATGTATATTTTGGCTGCCGTGGATGGCGAATCAGTCCGCTGAAATGTTTCCGGAGTATGCTTATTTAAAATATCCTGTCCTCATTGGCTTGTATGTTACGGCGATACCATTTTTTTATGCACTATACCATGCTTTGAAAATCTTGCGGTTGATAGATAAAGATAATGCTTTTTCTGTCATGGCCGTGAAGAGACTGAGTTTAATTAAAATATGCGCTTTAACCATTTGTGGTTTATATGTGTTTGGAAGCATTATTCTAATTACTCAAAATGCCCTCCATCCTGGGATTGCAATTATTGGTTTTACAATCATTTTTGCAGCAGTTGTTATTGCGGTATTTGCAACAGTTCTACAGAGATTATTGGAAAACGCCCTCGATATTAAAATGGAAAATGATTTAACGGTTTGAGGTGATAGTAGTGGCAATCATTATTAATATTGATGTGATGCTGGCAAAGAGAAAAATGAGTGTGACGGAATTATCAGAAAGAGTGGGGATCACCATGGCTAATTTATCCATCTTAAAAAATGGAAAGGCAAAAGCGATCCGAGTTTCCACTTTAAATGCCATATGCGAAGCACTGGATTGCCAGCCAGGAGATTTATTGGAATATAGAAGTGACGACGTGGAGGCAGAGGAATGAGATACGAGAGTTTTGGTTTGATGAAGATAGGAGTAATAAAGTCAACACCTGCGACTGAAGTGACGAGGATTATTGTCCGTTTACTAAAACTTCAATAGTGATTTAAGAGTAAAAATGTTGACGAAACAAAAATATTCGCTATAATAAAATTAATAAAAAGTTTGATGAACAAATATAGGTTCATCTTTCTTTTTAATCCAATAGTCAAAGATAGTCAAAGTCAAACACGTTGAAGCATAGAAGCAATCGTTCGTTCGATGAGTAACAGATGATGTTACACAACGATTTAATTTATCAAACTACATGTGATGATTCATTACTTTTTTTATAAAACATTAGTCAAAGTTAGTCAAAGTCAAACATTTCAAAGGATAGAAGTCATTCATTATTTTTTTGATTCATTAGTCAAAGTCAAACACACCTTAAAAACAAATGTAAGAATCAAATATGGATAGGAGGAATTGTTCATGATATGTGAAAAATGCCAAAAAAATAACGCAGTGGTTAATTTACTTACAAGAATTAATGGTCAGGAACACAAGGTGAAACTTTGTTCCACATGCTATGAATCCATCAAACAGCCGTTTAACTTTTATGGATCATTTGACGACCTATTCTCTCCTCAAACAGGAGCACATGATTTTTCAAATGAAAATAAGCACCATCAAAGGCCATCCAGAGGGAACCCACCAGGAAACGGTGGTTTCTTAGATCAGTATGGACGTAACTTGACGGAGGAAGCGAAGCAAGGACGTATTGATGCTGTGATTGGACGGGATAAGGAAATTGAACGAGTCATTGAAGTCATAAACCGCCGCACGAAAAATAATCCAGTGTTAATTGGGGAGGCAGGTGTTGGGAAAACAGCGATAGTGGAAGGACTTGCCCTGAAGATCTCCGAGGGGAAAGTACCGGTAAAACTCCGAAATAAACATGTGTACACCATAGAGCTGAATTCCCTTGTGGCAGGGACAAGTTACCGTGGGCAGTTTGAAGAGAAAATGGAGCAGCTCGTCAAAGAATTGGAAGATCGAGAAGATGTCATCTTATTTATTGATGAACTGCACATGATGGTAGGGGCAGGAAGTTCGCAGGAGGGAAATATGGATGCGGGGAATATTCTCAAGCCTGCTTTAGCAAGGGGAAGTCTCCAAATGATAGGAGCAACAACATTAAAGGAGTACCGTGCCATTGAAAAGGACCCTGCTCTCGAACGACGCTTTCAGCCAGTGAAAGTTTCTGAGCCGTCACCTGATGAAGCATTGGAAATTCTGAAAGGAATTCGTCCCGTTTATGAAGCTTACCATGATGTGAAATACAGTGATGAGGTTTTGAAAGCATGTGTCCAGTTATCCCAACGATACATTCAGGATCGATTCTTGCCGGATAAAGCCATTGACTTAATGGATGAGGCTGGTTCAAAGGTTAACCTGGATCTGGGAGAAACAGATAAAGTTAAAATCGAGGCGCGTCTGGAAGAAGTAAAGAAAGAAAAAGATATGGCAACTGCGGAAGAAAATTATGAAAAAGCAGCAAAACTTCGAGATGAAGAAAGTGAATTAAAGGAACGTTTATCCCAAACGGCACTAACAGGAAATAACGAGGTTACCGTGGAACTCATTCAATCCATTATTGAAAAGCAGACAGGGATTCCTGTATCTAAACTGGACGAAGCAGAACAACATAAGTTAAAAGATCTTCAGAAACGATTGGCTTCTAAAGTCATTGGACAGGTGACAGCGGTGGAAAAAGTAGCGAAAGCCGTCCGACGGGGCCGTGTGGGATTGAAAGCTAAAAATCGTCCAATCGCTTCCTTCCTATTTGTTGGACCAACTGGGACAGGTAAAACTGAGCTAACCAAAACATTGGCAGAGGAATTGTTCGGCTCTAAAGATGCAATGGTCCGTCTCGACATGAGTGAATTTATGGAAAAACATGCGGTTTCCAAGCTGATTGGATCCCCTCCAGGTTATGTGGGACATGAGGATGCTGGTCAATTAACAGAAAAGGTACGCCGCAATCCGTACTCTATCATTTTAGTAGATGAGGTGGAAAAAGCACATCCCGATGTTTTGAATATGTTCCTTCAAATCATGGAGGATGGGCGATTAACTGACAGTCAGGGTAGGGTAGTCAATTTTAAGGAAACGGTAATTATCATGACATCCAACGCGGGCGTTGGACAGAAAAAGAAAGATTCCTTAGGTTTTACATCAACAGGAGAATCTACCGCTATTTCTGTTTTGGAGAAACTGGCTGATTATTTTAAACCAGAGTTTCTCAATCGTTTTGATTCCATCGTCGACTTTAACCATCTGGAAAAAGAGGAGCTTATCGCGATTGTTGATATTATGGTTTCTGAAGTAACGGAAAAGCTCAAAGAACATGGTATTAGCATGAGTATCACGGATATGGCGAAAAATAAAATTGCCGAATTGGGATATCACCCAGCATTCGGTGCCCGTCCTTTGCGCCGAGTAATTCAGGAACAAATAGAGGATAAAGTGACAGATCTGATCATTGATGAAGGTCATCTTGATTCCATTTCTGTGGATGTGAAAGAAGATAAAATCGTTATAGAATGATCTCTCTCCCTGAAAAGATGGATGGCATGATCACATACCTCCTTCCAAGTCTATTTAAGTTTTGCAGAATGTGATACGGGTAAAACTATATGTGAGGATGTTCTAAGGAGGTTTTCAGATGATTGCACTTAAAACAAATCAGTTAGACGATGTTATTGAGGTGGAGGTCAATGGTAAGATCACAGCACAAGAGATAAAAGAGTTTGAAGATTATTTTCAGATGAAAAAAGCAGATAACGAAAAAGTAAAACTTTTGCTGGTGATTCGTGATGTGAGGTACTCATTGCAAGGAGTGTTAGAAGATTTAAAGTTTGATATGAATCACTGGAGGAGTTTTAAAAAAATTGCCGTTGTCAGTGAGAAAAAGTGGATCGAAATCGGAATGAAAATGGCGGACTATTTACCAGGAGTAAAAGTAGAACATTTCCACATGGAGGAACAAGAAAAGGCGAAAGCGTGGTTAGAATAGGATAGGATTCCTGTATTCCTATGGCTAGAACCAGGAATCACGGATTCAGGCTTATCTGAGTAACGGAGAAAAATCCATCGATGAGTTTCTATAGTGGCGCATACTTTAAAATAGGCACCGTCAATCTAAGGAGAGGGAACTGAAAAAGTATCTTACAACTTTTTCAGTTCCCTCTCTAAGGAGCAGCTACAGCCTAATCTAAACACAATAAGTGACCACTAATAGTAGAATAGTAGCACAATCCATAGCTGACGCCGTGGTTTGTGCTACTATTTTTATAGGAATGTAAATACCTTTTAGAACCTATCGGCTTTCGCTATGGGAGTTGTCAGCCTGTGTTATATTTCTCCTGGGAGACAGTGTTTATTGCAGGGGCAACCAATGAGATTTATAAACACCGTCTTCCATATCCACATGAAATATCAATGGATGCTCTTGGTTTTTAAATATCATTTTTACACCAATATCACTTTTGTTTTCCCATAGAAAAAAACGGTACATGGTGATCAGTTCGTCTTCTATCGTATCAGATAAATTGGTTGTACCATCTGATTGGCTTGTCATTTCTTCTATGAAGTGCTCTTTTGATTCATAAGGAAGGTACTTCTCCTCTTGAAGATGGAGCTCATACAACGTCTCATAGTCCCGCAATTGTTCCGTATAGTAATATAAAGTAACAAATTCTACTGGTTCTAGTCCTAATAACGCCTCAGGAGAATGATTTTCCGCAAAAGATTCGTACACTTCCTTTATTTTTTCCGTTAGGGGGAAAGCGCCTGCCTCGTGTTGGGAAGGAATGGTGTCATAGACCTCAAAATCAGTTCCAGTAAAAGTGATAATATAACTAGCAGCCCTCGTCTTTTGTTCCAGTTTATCCCCATAGGCCAATTGAACAAAAATGTCCGGTTCGGCACGGCTGAACTGCACTTCGAGAATTTGGAGCGATTCGAATTCTACCGTTTGTTCATAAAAGTCTCTGATTGCTATACTCTCATCCATGTCATCTGCAAGAAATCCGAACGTTTGGATGTCGTCCAAATCCCCATTCTTGGCGGCCATAAGGTAATGAAGGAAGGAACGGATTGCTTTTTCATCAACATGATGCAGTTCCAAATCGTTTTGTACATTAATCAATGATTCCCCCTCTACGAAAGGCTTTGCTGGGATTTTTTCTGTAGTTGTCTCCTCCTCCATTCCATCATCATCATCCTTGGCCTCATCTTCTGGTATCACAGGTGTGCCTGGAGCTGTTTCACTACTTGTCCCTCCGGGGAGCATATTCTTCACAGTGTCTAGTCCAGAAGAGGTGAACAGAAGGAACAATATGAATGCAGAAACTAAAGCAGTTGTAGCTATCTTTGCTGTGAGAAAAAGAGAGTCTTTTCTCTGATTCATCTGCGCCTGTTCCCGTAACCTTGCTTTAAGACGATCTTTCATGTCTGTAGTAGGTTCCCGATCAGGATGTTCCCGCAAGATGGTTATTAGTCTTTCATTTTGATTTTGCATCACTATATATCCCCCTTTCAGTAGGTGACAAAATACTTTGGAGCTGCTGAATCGCCCGATGATAGTCCACTCTTACTTTTGATTCTTTCCAATTTAAAATTTCGGCAGTTTCTTTAATACTTACTTCTTGGATACCCCTTAAAATAATGACATTTCGGTAAGCGGGCTTTAAGGAAGTAAGGGCATCCACGACTTCCTGCCAGTCTTCCTTCATGTACAATTCCGACTCGGGAAGGCCTTCCTTTGTAATTTCTTTTGATAAAAACAAATCAGGGATGAATTTCACTATTTTTTTTCTTCGGTAATGATCAATTGCTGTGTTCTTGGCAATTGAAATAATCCATGTCTTCACCTTGGATTGGTGATTAAAGGTGGGTAAAGCTTTCATGACCTTCATGAATGTTTCTTGTGTCAGGTCTTCAGCATCACTTTTGTTGTTAGTAAAATAAAGGCAATACTGATAAACATCTCTGTAGTATATTTCACAGAGGGAATCAATGTCTTCTATGGAATATCTGGTGTCCCTCCCCAATGTGCTTCCTCCTTTTTTGGTATTCTAATACGTTTGTACCATATTAAAATTGTCTTCTAAAAGATAAGTCGAACGAAAACAGAAAATGTTTCAAAGGGAAAAAGATATTCCTCCCGAAGCAATTCGACAAGAATACGACAAGTGCCTGTCACCTGTCGTATTCGACAAGTGACAGGCACCTGTCATATTTTACTAAATATAATACTTAAGTATTACATACATCTTGAGAATATTATGATATTTATTAAATGTTCTTATTTCATGAGATGGGTAAAGGGAGAGTGTATGAATGAGGGGATTAATGAGTTTCATTCTATTTGTAAGTTTAATAATGTTAGTTGCATGTGGCGGAGATAGCGAATCTGAAACGAATACGGAGGCGCTGGACAGCGAGAATGGAGAGCAAACGGACAGTGGCGAAAAAGAATCAGAGGAAAAAGAAAACGGAAATTCCGACGAAAGTAAGGAAGAGGAAGAGGACACAACCGCAACCTCTAATGAGCCGTCAGCAGATGATGTGGAGGGAATTCTGCTAAAGTCCGCTGAGGCCATGGAAGATATTTATAGTTTTGAAACAATCGGAAAAGTGGTGGACGAGTACCGATTTTTGGGGATGGATGCATACGAAACTAACACGATAGAAATGAAAATGGTTATGCTTGGGACTCCGATGATGCATACGGTAAGTGAAGAAACAGAAATGTATGTTGTTGGAGACGAGTATTATGTACTGAATTATGAAGATAACACGTGGCTATACATTGAAATGGATATTGCCGGGTTGTTTAATATTGAAGACATGTATACATCGATGGGTTCCGAACAGTTGGATGACTATATAAGTTTAAGTGATGCTTTTGAAGCAACAGATAATGGAGATCATTTTCTCCTTTCTTTTACTGGCACAGATGATGATTTTAAGTCGTTTGTGGAAGGAACAAATCTGGTAGATATGGAGAATTGGATTTTTGAAGTGAGTGATAGTATTTCTGGGTCAGGAACATATGAAATCTTAATAGATAAGGCAACGTATTACATGACGGGATATAATCTGGATTATGATCTCTCAGCGGCAGGAAGGGATATGTGGCAGAAGTATAAAGGTAGTTTTAGGCACACAAATTTTAACGGATTCGATGAAATAGTCGTACCAGAATCCGTAAAAAATAGCGCTGTGAGTATGCATAGCAGATGATCAATTTAACGTTTGAAAATTGATTACTTCTATAGAAAAAAACAGACCTTAGTATGCAATTATGGAGCGTGCTAGGTCTGTTTTTTTAAAATATATGTTTTCTTATCACGTCTAATTCCTTTGACGAGCCTTAACTACACTTATAAGCCTCAAAATACCATGACGGACAGGACGTCCTAATATCGGGCATGCCACAGGACGTGGCGTTTTGCCCGATGAACGGACACTCTTCTATGAAATATTCGGAGAGAAAGACACATAGTTGTATACCGATTCTTGATCATTCAGTACTCAGTGCAACAGTGACTAAAATGTTGGTCTCCCATTCATTGTTTTAATCTGATACCATCCGTTCTATCTCCACTACCGATTAAATTAAAGGAATTTACAAGTATAGATAGAAATAATATTAAAATGAGAGGTCGATTTTTTCCGATGGGGTTGTTGTTATCTGTTATATGGACAGCGTTTCCTAGGAAAGGTTCTTTATTCAGAGGTCGGTTAGTGGAGGTGTGGAACATTGGACGAAAGAATAGAGTATGAAATACTTGATCGAATATCAGATGCTTTCTTTGCAGTGGATGGAGATTGGAAGATTACATATTTCAATCAGGAAGCAGCAAAAGTTTTAGGCAGGGCAAAAGAAGAAGTCATACATCAAAATTTATGGGAAAAATTTCCTGAAGCGGTAGGGAAAGAAGTTTATCATCAATACCATAAAGCAGTGAGGGAACAAGTCCCAGTTTTCTTTGAGATGTATTGGTTTCCCCGCAAAATGTGGTACAGTGTCCGGGCTTATCCATCTGAAAACGGTCTGTCAGTATACTTTCAGGATATAACCAATCAGAAACGGTTAGCATCAAAACAGGAAGAACATTATAAATCATTATTCCACCAAAATCCTGTAGCTGTCTTTTCCTTTGATTTAGATGGAAATTATTTAAGTGTGAATCCGGCAATGGAAGAGCTACTTGGTTATAAAGAAGCGGAATATTTGTCCATGTCGTTTATCCCGTTAGTAACTGATGCAGAGATTGAAAAAGTGAAAGGCTTTTTTATGCAGGCGGCAGAGGGAAAGACACAGCATTATGAAACAGAAGCTTTACATAAAGATGGTCATGTAGTTTTAGTAAAAGTGACGAATATGCCTATCATTGTAGAGAACAAAATCGTTGGTGTTTACGGGATGGCAAGGGACGTGACAAAAGAAAAGAAAACCGAGAAACTACTATTTGAATCAGAAAAGCTAACTGCTGTGGGCCAACTTGCCGCATCAATCGCCCATGAAATCCGAAACCCTCTAACCACCATCAAAGGTTTTTTGCAGCTCATAAAAAACTCCAATGGGGAGACAAAAGAGGAATATTATTCGATTCTTTCTGATGAAGTAACAAGGATTGAGTTGATTACTGGGGAACTCTTGGTTCTGGCGAAACCGCAGGCACAAGACTTCCAACAGGTTAATATAGGGAAGATGTTAGAGGATGTCATTACTTTATTTAGTCCGCAGGCATTGATGCAGCATGTGGAAATTCATTGTGAGATACCAGAAATACCTTTTGTGAATTGTATTGAGAATCAATTGAAACAAGCAATTATTAATGTTGTGAAAAATGCTATTGAATCCATGCCCCAAGGTGGTAACATTCATATAAAGGTAAAAGCCATGGACGGGTCTGTTCACATTATGGTGAGAGATCAGGGATGCGGAATACCAAAGGAATTCCTCGATAAAATCGGTTCCCCATTTTATACGACAAAAGAAAAGGGGACCGGTCTTGGAATGATGACGACCCTTAAGATCGTCCAAACTCATAATGGTACTCTTGAAATCGCAAGTAAATCGAATCAAGGGACCACCGTGAAAATAACATTACCCATTTCATGAGGAATGAATTAATGACAATGGAAAAGGAAATCGGTGTGACTGCCCCTACATACGCACTTGTCCGTATGTAGGGGCAGTCTTTTATTTGATGAGAAGAATTAGCCGCATCCATTCGTTCAAAACGTGGTGATAAAATTCCCGATGACCGCATTATATTCGAATCCCCTTCCTTCCACGAGTGTTTACTCTGGTGGTATCACATGAACGATGATCCCCTGAATACACCGAGTTACCACAACGGACAGGACGTCCTAATATCGGGCATGCCACAGGACGTGGCGTTCTGCCCGATGAACGGACAGGACGTCCTAATATCGGGCATGCCACAGGACGTGGCGTTCTGCCCGATGAACGGACAGGACGTCCTAATATCGGGCATGCACAGGACGTGGCGCCTTGCCCGATGAACGGACAGGACGTCATTCTATTCTCATAGAGAAAATTAGGAAAATCCGCACAGATGAAAAATATGTTACGATTATTTAATAAACTAGATTCCTATGAATGAGAGTGGGTGCGTCAAGTTGTTAAAAATATCGCCGTCGAAAGCCGCAAGTTATTTTTATCACGAATGTGAACGGTACTTATATTTGAATGCGTTGCCTAAAAAGGAAAGAACAGCTTTAGGTGTCACGGAGCAAGTAACAATCAGTTCCCCCGTCCTCACCGGGGGCGCAAACTGGGAGGAAGAGGTTGTTAAGATCCATCTTAAAGATAAAATTAAGATCCCAGAAATGGATATGGAGAAAATACCATTATCGGATCGTTTTTTTACCCCTGAAGCATTTGTAGAATGGTTAAAGAATCCCATTGAAAAATATATATATCAACCGACCATGACGGTTCCAGAATCGTTTTATACATTGTACAACATTGATCCCACGAAACTAATGTTTTCCAATTGCCGGCCGGATTTAATAGAATGTATCAAAACCAAAGAAGAACGAATTTTTAGAATTATAGATATTAAATCCTCTAATGCCCTCAAAGTATCTCATAAAGTTCAGGTGTCGTTTTACGCTCTTATTTTGGACACGCTTCTAAAGGTACATGATATCGAAGGTCGAGTGGATTTTTCACAAGCAGGTGTTTGGATTTATAAGCAAGAACAGCCGGAAGTGCTTTCGATCGAAAATATTGTACCGTACTTAACGCACTTTATGTCACATACCCTCCACGACATTGCAGTTACCAAGTTTGAGGACTTATTTTGGCATCTGGAATTTAAGTGTGAATGGTGCTCCTTTTTTGATTTCTGTTTAAGTAAAGCGAAAGAGAAAAATCACATCTCTTTACTTCCTTATTTATCTAATCAAGCCGGCAGGTATATTAAAGAAAATAAGATCCCATACAGTCTGAATGATATGGCAGACTTTATTAAAGGGGATGAAAATAGATCGGTATTGGAAAAAAGTTTTTCGTTAAAACAGAGGTTAAAAAGATTACACACACAATTAGATTCCTTTGCAAGCGGTGAGGTGTTGAGCTATAACAGCTATTCATCCAGTATGCCATTTAATGAAAGTATCCAATTGATTCTGACCGTGCAAAAAGATCAAGTGTCTGGTGAAATATTTGCTTGCTCCATCTATCGGTTGAAAGGGATGGAATTGTTTGGGACAGGCAGTGAGCTGAAACATTTTACAGCGGCGAAATTTGATGAATGTGAGCAAGGGAAGCGGGATTTCGTGGACCATTTATATACGATATTGTCCATGATTCATCATTATAATCACGGAAAACAATGGAGTGACCAGCTGTCTGTTCAAACCTATGTGACGGATAACTATGAATTTAGCAATCTTATCGAAATTCTTCAAGGATTATTAACGATTAATGATTATCGTGAGAAGGCAATGAATCTATTATTTCATTTTCATAGTGATGTTTTGTCCCAGTCCGATGAGCACCCAGAAAATGTTGTCCCTTTTCCAGTGATCATTTTAACATCAACTGTCAGCCGTTTATTTGCAGTTCCAGCAGAAGTGGCCTTAAAGTTGGAGGATCTGTCTTTGTATGTTGGATCAAAAGGAGCTTTTAAATATCAGTATCAGCGGAAGGACTACCTTGCCAATAGGCTGTCCAATGTCATGAAATCGGACCTCATCTATCAAGTGTGGGAAAAGGAAGAATCGGAAAAACTGGAGTGGATTGAATCGGACCTGAAAGGGAGATTATATCTGGCGAGCAGTGTCATCGACGGTATCCGTAACTTAGCGAAGGATGATAAGGGGAATTCATTCTTATTTGCCTGGCCGGAAAAATTTCAATTTCCTGTCCCATATCACTATAAGAACGAGATCGTATCGAAACTTGCCTTTATGACTCAATACGAGTCCACTCTGGCTTATTTAGATATAAGGGAGCGTCGGTCAAAATCCCTTGACGAAAGGCTCACAGATGGAGATTCATTACGGCTTAAGTACATTGGGGAAAAAAAGTTTGAGCTGCTTAACAAAGAAGTTTTATTTGATATAAACTTTTCGGAGGCGTGGGTGCTAACAGAGGATAATCACTTTGGTGAACAACAGCAGTTGAAATTTAAAGATTATCCTTACCGAAACAAGTTTTATGCGCCGAAAAACTTGGAACTTTATCTTGCCAGTATTGGGGAACACCGGCATGAAGATGATCGGGTCATCCTTGAATTGGAAATCGTTGGAAAGGTTAACAAATTTGATCTGATCCCAGAAAGGAACTATTTATTGTCTGTCCGTTTTACAGACTGGACGAGCGGACGGGTGTTAAACGGTTTAGGGGCAATCGATGCTGGGAATGATGTAATGCTTAAGTTATTACAGAATCCAAACGGTTATCGGAAAAAATTCAAGGCGAACTGGGAAGAGAAAGTGGTAGACACCCTAATTAAGCAATCCGGTCTTACTCCAAGTCAATCAAAGGCTTTTCGAAGTTTTTTAAATTATACTTTAACGGGTGTATGGGGGCCCCCAGGGTCAGGGAAAACCCACTTCATTGCAACCGCCCTTCTTCTGTTAATAAAAATTTATGAAAAGCGGGGAAAAAGGTTAAAGATACTGATTTCAGGGTTTACTCATAATGCAATTGAGAATGCTTTAGTGAAGATCCACCAGCAAATGACAATGGAGAATGTGAAGATAGGTAAACTAAAAAAGATTCAAACAGAAAAGGCACGTGTCGTGGAAGAAGTGGATGATCGGCAAATCAGTCATTGGCTGAATGATGATAAGCACGTTATCCTCGGTGGCACATTGTATAACACTCAGAAGGTTTATGATAACGGGTGGTTAGCGGAGAAATTCAATGTGGTTGTGGTAGATGAGGCATCCCAGGTGAAAACGGCAGATTCTTTATTGGCCCTAGCCCATGTAAGTCCAAAAGGAAGAATTATGATTGTGGGCGATCATTATCAATTACCCCCTATTATTCAAGGGGAGTATTTGAGCAATGACGGTGAATTAAATGTCTATGACTCTATTTTTCAATTAATGATAGATCAAGATCCTAAACAGGAGATGATAAGTAAGCTGGAAGATAATTTTCGTATGAACGAGGTGTTATGCCGATATCCGGCAGAAAAAATCTACGGTCCAAATTACACTGCATTTAATACGGAGATTTCAACCCAGAAAATCAGTCTCCAGCCACTGGAAACCGAAGTGGAAGAGTGGGTGAAAAAGGTGGTGGACCCGGATTATCCGTTAGTCCTTTGTTTGTATAATGGTGTTCAAGAGACACAAGAAAACCAGTGTGAAGCCGATTGGGTTGCTGCTATAACCAAAGTTCTAAGGGCAAATCTATTAAATGGGATTAAGGAAGTGTACGAGGATTCGATTAGTGGGGACAGGGATTTTTGGAAGGAAGGACTATTTATCATCTCTCCCCATAATGCGCAAAACAGATTAATTCGATCAACCCTTGAAAAGGAAGGGTTACGTCCTGACTTTTTTGTTGGGACGGTAGATAAGATGCAGGGGCAGGAAAGTGCCGCAGCCATCATTAGTTACGGAGTTTCTGACTTGGAATTAGCCATAAAAGAAGGGGAGTTTCTATACAGCTTAAATCGACTGAATGTCTCCTTGACAAGGGGACAAAAGAAAACCATTGTATTTCTCTCGAGGAAACTCATCTCCCCATCCCTTGAAGTATTAGGAAATGAAGATTACAGCAATGGTGTGGATTTTATGATTAATCTTGAAAATTATGCAAAGGTAAATGGTGAGCTTGAAACGATCGACCATAATGGAATTGCCATGGATGTTTATCGTGTGAAATCGTAGACTAGTCAGAATAGTCATGGCCTGATTGAAAAGCGCAGGTTATGACATTTAAAGGGAGTGGAAATGGATGCGTGTTCTTCAAAATGCAAACTTAGAACAGCTTATTGAAAAAAGACAAAAATGGATTGACGCAAACCGTATGAATGGCTTTAATTTTGATCACATTTTAGTAGGACTATATAGTGATGCTTCTCATTTTATCTATGAAATTCTTCAAAATGCAGAAGATGCTGGTGCGTCCACGGTCTCCTTTGAACTGTTCCATGACCGATTGGAGATTATCCATAATGGGGTTGATTTTAAGCATAAGGATATTGACTCCATCACTAGTATTGGAAATAGTACGAAAAAGGATGATATTAACAAAATTGGGAAATTCGGAGTAGGGTTTAAATCTGTTTATGCTGTGACGAAATCCCCTTATATTTTTTCCGGTGACTATCATATAAAAATTGAAGACTTTATTTTTCCACGGGTATGTGATGGTGAAACTGCTGGGGAAGGAACGACGAAAATTGTTTTACCCTTTAATCACGAGCAACGATCCGAAGAGGAATGTTTTACCCTTGTGTATCACCGATTAAAAAACTTAGGATTAAGGACACTTCTCTTTTTAAAGAGCCTTAATGAAATAACATGGAGGTGTGAAGAAGAAGAGGGAAGATATTCGAAAAGCCTCTTGGAGGAGCAAAGAGAAGTTCATCCTTGCTGGCGGAAGGTAAGACTCCACTCAGAGGATGAGACTTTTGAAACGTATATGGTATTCGAAAAAGATGTCCAACTAACGGATAAAAAATTATCGGTGGAGGTAGCGTATAAATATAAACTGGATCAAGAAAATCAGTTTCATTTTATTCCGGAAAAGGATTCCAAGCTAGTTGTGTTTTTTCCCACTGAAAAAGATACGTATCTACATTTCGTGATTCAAGGGCCGTATAAGACAACACCTGCCCGGGATAACATTCCGTTGGAAGATGAGGTGAATCAGGAGCTAATCTATGAAACGGGGCGGTTAATTTCAGAAAGTATACTGAAAATCAAAGAGATGGGTTTTCTAGATGTGGAGTTTCTCTCCGTTTTGCCGTTTGATTCGGAACGAGCAGAAATTGATCCATTGTATCAAGCGATTTTTACATCCGTTAAGCAATTATTTTCTTCCGGGGCAAAGCTGTTGCCAACAAAGGAGAAGACATTTACATCGTGTCAGGAGGCTTTACTGGCAGAAGTAAAAAGTCTGACAGACTTATTGGCTGAACGTGATAACGATTTTTTGTTCGACCGAATGCATTGGTTATCCCCTTCTATTACTGAAAATCGTACGAGGGATCTTTGGTATTATTTGCGGGATGATCTAAATATAGAAACGGTAGATTATATTAGCTTCGCCCGTGCCATTTCTTCAGAGTTTTTACTGCGGAAAAACGAAGAATGGCTTATGGAGTTTTATACAAAGCTCATTGATCAAACGAATCTGTGGCGAGATTCGGAGTACCGATTCCGAAAAAAAGGTGTATTGAGAAGTAAGCCTTTCGTTAAAGTGGCAGATGGAAGATTTGTAGCTCCTTTTGATGAGGACAATAATGTGCAAGTATACATGCCTTCTTCTCTCTATGATTCTTCCCACTATCAAATTGTTGATCCAGCGTTACTAAAAGATTCTAATGTTAAACGGTTCTTTAGCTTGCTCGGGTTAAAGGAACCAGATCTTTTAGCCGAGGTAAAGGACCTTGTTTTGCCAAAATATCAAGAAGGTTATCTGCCGGATGATTATGAAACAGATATGAAGAAGATATACAAAGCATATGAAAAGGTACCTTCTGACCAAAAAGAGGGCTTTTTAACTCGGTTACGGGAAACACCATTTATCCTTTGTAACAATAAAAAGGGAGTTTCTTCCTATAAATTTCCTAGTGAAGTCTATTTTCCAACGGACTCCCTCCGGGCATATTTTGCGGACAATCAGGATGTGTTTTTTCTCGATGACATTCTCCTGGACAGGAAGTTTCAAAAAACATATATCACGTTTTTAAAGGATATTGGTCTTCACTTCAACGTCAGATTTATTCGTCTAGATAACACATTGACAGATGAGGAGAAGAAACAATTACGGTTAGAGAGTGAATGGAAGGATGCAAAAATTTCCTATAGGGGAAACGTGGTAGATTTTGATTTAGAAGGATTAAAGGAACTATTCCAAGAGGTGACACTGGAAAAATCCAAAGCTCTATGGAGCATGCTGAACTTATATATTGAGGAAGTAGGCAGTCAACTCTTTGAATCCAAGCTTACGGGGAAATACACGTGGTATTATCGAAGAGAAAGGTGGGCCTTCTTTGAAGTCTATTTTCTAAAACAGTTAAAGAGTACACCATGGTTATTTGATAAAAAAGGAAATTGCAAAAAAGCGAGTGAGTTGTTTAAGAATGATTTGCATGATGAGTATGAGATTACGAGTGAGACGGAAGTGCTTATTAACGCTTTAATGTTTAAGCCGGATATTGAAAAGGTCTATATGGAACAATTGTCCGAAGACGAACAAAAAAACTTTAAGAGATTCAAAGAATTACAGGAGAATGGGATGTTTGAAAAACTGCTGGCGATGGTGGAAACGGTACCTGCAGAAGAAGTCTCTGAGGACGACAGCGGCATAGGTATACAGGGTCAAGAACGAGAAGAGTCCCAAGATGGGAAACAAGGAGAGACCGTTACGGATACGGACAGTGGGAAAACCACGTTGTCCGACCACATACAACAAATAGAGATCACCGAAGAAAATTCTATGGGAGAGGATTCCGAAAAGATTGTACTAGTGGAAGAAAATGAAGAGGACAGGGAATCTGAAATAGTAGTTGAGACCCCTGATCATACCGAAAAAATTAATGAATCTGAGCCATTTGAAATGACTAAAGAAACTTCGCAAGATAACGGTACCGTAAAGGAGATCGCCACAGGATCTGACACTAACTTACCAGGTGTCAACACTTCTGTTGTTGACGGTAGTGGGAACTCAGAGGGTGATTTTTCTAACCATCTACCTGCTGTATCTGTCTCAGCTGAGGAGGAAGAATTGGTCGACGATGACGATGATTTCGAAGATAATGATGGGTATAATGCAGGTTTAACTAAAGGAAATCCTTCTACAGAAACTAGTAGTGGTGTGAAGAATACAGGTGCCGCCTATTCTGACTGGTCTCCTGAAATTAGAGCGGAATCCGTGGTGTCACCTATTAAGAAATATACCTTTGAATCCAGCACCACTATTCACATGAGTAAGGAAGAGGATATGATATCGAGCAATGACACGGCGAAACATACTTCTCATTTAGAAGAATTTCCCGCCGTTACAGTAGATGCCGAAGATAGGGAGTATGCAACAACAGAATTCGCAGATCAACAATTCCAATTCAGTCCTGAAAAGGCAAAGGAAATTGGTGATTGGGGTGAAACAGTGGTCTTCAATTCTTTGCTTAATAGCTATAGAGAAGTAGGGGATGTTCAGAGAGTAGAGCATGGTTTCCTCGTGAAAACCTCGGATGGCAGAGAAATAAAAGTACTTTGGTTAAATCAAGATGGGAACCTTGGAAAAGGGTTTGATTTCCAAGTTTCAGAGAATGGCCAAATAATGAAATACATTGAGGTTAAATCCAAAGTGGTAAATGAGCCTGAACTTATTGGAATATCAGGTAACCAATGGGAGGTTGCAAGAGCGCTTTATAAACAAGGTGAGGGAGACAAATACTGTATTTTTGTAGTTAGTAACACTGGAACGGAGCAAGCAAAAATAAAGGAACTATCAAATCCATTTAAACTCTGGCTGGATGGGCGAATATTTGCACACCCGGTGAATTTGAAGCTCTGATATCAACGGATAAAAAAATAAATCGGTGGCATAGGCAAATGGTATGATTATGCCTATGCCACCGACCAACAACGGACGACTGGATACCTTCTGAATCCAAGTCCCCTGATTTTCCCCTAAAGGGTGCCGCCTCCATCCTCCATCTTCAATACATTAGAGGAAGGCTAGACCTTGTACAATAACGAATAATAAAATAATAAATATGACAAAAGCAACTCTTAGCCCTTTTGATTTTTTCACCGATTCGTTGGATGAGGTTTCCTCTTCGTCTTCGGCTAAAACGGGGGATGTTTCTAGTTGTGCGAGAAGTTCCCGTGCAGTCTCCAGTTTTTCTTTGTCTACATAAAGGTCAATGCCATAGCTCGTTTCCCCCATATAAATGGCCAGATAACCTCCTGCTTCCCGGTAGTTCTTGACGGTCGCGATATGATTTGTTTCGAGCATCGCCTCTAGCATGTTAGCTTCAATCTCACTGGATGCGGTGGTCAAAAATTCAGTATCCACAAATTCCAACCGTTGTGGATCTTCTTCAGGTGGTTCGCCATCATTTAAGTCTACATTGCAGTCTTTACATATCTTCATATGATCAATGTATTCTTCATGGCAGTTTGGACACCAAGGCATCTGGATCACTCCTTCCAATTTTTTTATACTAAGGTAATTTATATGTTCTGAAACCTTCGGGCATGTTGTTTAGCTCCAACGCTTCTATTGTATCACTTAAGGTAATTATACAAGGACGATAAAACAACTTCCATCCCATTAATTGTGGGAGTTGGACCGGAGATAAGTCTACTGTTCAATTAGTTCATAACCATATTCTCGGATTACACGACTGATAATTTGCCTCACTTCATGCTTGGTTGTATCAAATGGGACATCCAGTTCTTCCCCCGACTCCAATATAAAAATATATTCTTCAACAGAACTAACGCCGCCTTCACTGTTCGTTACGCGGATCACTTTCTCAATGTCATCCCAACTATGCTCAGCTTCAGAAAAACTAAAAAGTTCACTATAATGAATCCCTTCATCGTCAAAATAATAATAGTTTGAGATACTTAGTGCAAAAATAGGAAAAGATAAGATCAATAATAGTCCGTATACCCATACATTGCTAATTACCCTATCCCTGTTTTCCATCCATACCTTCACACTTAAAAACGTAATGAGTATGATTGGAATCCATAACATGCCTGCACCAAACATGAAATAGGCCGAGGGAGGGGCGGCAAAATACCAATGGGACCTAGAGAAAAAGAAAATGTCCTGTAATACCATGAGAAATACGACAGGGAGAAAAAAAGCAGATAAAATCATCACGATACTTGTTACGATAATGACGGAGCCGATTACTTCATTATCGGCATGTTTAATAGATGGTAGTTTCATAAGTGCCTCCTGGGTTGTCTTACTGTTCACTATTTGTTTACGAAAAAAGAAGAAAAAAGTTTCTTCAAATTGATGAATTGAATAAAGGTTGTCCCTATATCACCGAATTGAAAAAATATTTCAATATATCAATTCTATCAGTCCACTTCCCCCTTGGCAAAGGAACCATTGAAGGGAAGACAGGAAGATGTGTCGAATAATATAGTATTAACTTGAGGCTATACATTTTTCAAAACTTAGGAAAGGTTGATACGACAATGGAAAACAAACCGTTAATCACTGTGATAGGAAGTATTAATATGGACATGGTGACAATGACTGATAAAGTTCCAGTTCAAGGAGAAACTCTACTGGGGGAAAGTTTTAAAACCTATCCAGGTGGTAAAGGGGCAAATCAGGCGGTTGCTGCAGCGCGCTTGGGAGGTAGAGTCCAAATGATTGGGAAGGTAGGGAATGACGCTTTTGGTGATGAGTTAAGGAACAATTTAAACAAAGAGGGCGTTTCTGTAGATTGTGTGGAAGCCTCGAATGTGGGATCTGGTGTTGCCACCATCATACTATCAGATAACGATAATCGGATCATTGTAATTCCAGGTGCCAATAATGAAGTTACTCCGGAGTTTGTAAAAAAATATGAACAAAATATTTTGGCAAGCAGTCTTGTCGTTTTACAATTTGAGATTCCAGTGGAGACCGTGAAGTTTTGTTTACAGTTATGTCATGAACATCAAATCCCTGTCATTTTAAATCCTGCCCCAGCGAGAAAGATGGAGGAAGGTGATTGGATAAAAGCAACGTACATCACTCCAAATGAGACAGAGGAAGAGGATTTGTTTTCCCATCTTCGCGAAAAAGATGATGTTTTATCAAACAAATTGATAGTGACAATGGGAGATAAGGGAGTAAATTACATAAAAGATGGAGAGGTGAGAAATGTTCCTGCCTATAAAGTAAATCCTTTGGATACAACCGGTGCAGGGGATACATTTAACGGAGCATTAGCAGTGGCTTTAGGGGAAAAAATGGAGCTCCGTGCTGGATTAGAATTTGCCAACGGTGCTGCCGCATTGTCTGTTCAACGGTTTGGAGCTCAAGGGGGAATGCCCACACGTGAGGAACTGGAATTATTTTTAAAGAGTAGGAGGGGAAATGAATGAAAAAACATGGAATATTAAACAGAGATATAGCTCAAGTATTGGCCAAACTGGGGCACACAGATAAGATTGTAATTGCAGATTGCGGGTTACCTGTCCCAGCTCATGTTCCGTGTATAGATCTTTCAATAAAACTTGGGTTTCCATCTTTCGAGAGTGTTCTTGATGAAGTATTAAATGATATGGTCGTAGAAGAAGCCTTTTGTGCAGAGGAAATGGAGGGGAAGAATAAAGAATTATATAACGAGATCAAATTGAAACAGTTCCCAATCCGATTTATGGATCATGAAAGTTTTAAGGTGAAAACACATGAGGCTAAAGTGATCATTAGGACAGGTGAAGCTACTCCTTACGCCAATATTATCCTTTCTGCAGGGGTGTTATTTTAAAAATATGATTTAATGTTTGATTCAAAGTTTGCTTTAGGGAGGAAGGTAGTTTAAAAAAGCACCTTCCTCAAGAAAGGAACTTTCCTTTTGATCATCTAAGTTTATTTCATAAATGCTAACATATTAGTGGTGTAAAATAATCAGATGTTCTTTTTATATGTGAGTAAATCCTTTATGGAAATTAATTTTAACTTATGCTTTTCTGCAAAGGTCATTAATTCGGGCAACCTTGCCATGGACCCATCTTCATTAATAATCTCACAAATAACTCCAACTGGACTTGCACCACAAAGAGTTGCGAGTTCCACCGCAGCTTCTGTGTGACCTGGTCTTTCTAGTACGCCTCCATCATTGGCAATAAGGGGGAAGGTGTGTCCGGGTTTTTTGAAGTCCATGCCACTGGTTTTAGCTGAAGTCAAAGCTTTTATTGTATCTGCACGTTCCATTGCTGAGATCCCGGTTGTATTGGTAATATGATCAATTGAAACGGTAAAAGCAGTTTTGTATTGTTCTGTATTTTCTGTAATCATTAAAGGTAAATTTAGTTCTTTAGATCTTTTGTAGGTGATGGGGGCACAAACAAGTCCCTTACCGTATGTAATCATAAAATTGATCATATCAGATGTTATATAATCTCCGAGGCCTAAGAGATCGCCTTCGTTTTCCCTGTCTTCATCATCAACAACAATAATCATTTTTCCTTGCTTTAAATCCTGAATTGCTTCTGTAATGGAGTGGAACATATGGCACCTTCCTTATATATAAGAATCTAAATTCATCTTAACATGTTTTTAAAAGTACTCGATAAATAAAAGCTATTCTGTATTTAATAAACGTATATAAAGTTTGTCAATTATCTATAAACCCTGTACAATTAATTTGATAAGTTTTACATAAATATCTTTTTTTACATAAATCTGTTGTGAAGTGGTGAGGGTAATTTGAAAATTAAAGATATAGCTAAACTTGCCAATGTATCTGTATCAGCAGTATCCTTGGCTCTCAATGGAAAGCCTGGTATAAGTGAAGCAACTAGAGAAAAAATTGTAAAAATATCTCGGGAGCATGGATATACTACACGCTCTATAGCTAAGAAAGAAGAATATATTTCCTCTAAAGTGGTGAAGTTTGTAGCTTGCACTGGTGCTAGTATCGTTTCCGAAAAATATGAAACACTTCCATTCTTTACTGAGTTAATTCATGATTTCAGTGAAAAAATAAAGGAAAAGGGTTATTCCTTAATGGTTTCAACAATAAATATTCAAGATTTTCATAAAGAGATAAGTCTACTGGGTGATGATCCAGCAGGAAATGGAATTATATTACTTGGAACTAACTTAAATTATGAACAAATATCGTTTGCAAATGAAAAAATTAATAATTTAGTTGTTATTGATACTTGTTTTGAAACATTAAATGTAGACTTTGTAGTCATGAATAACTTATTAGGAGCCTATCTAGTGGCACTTTATTTAGTTGAAAATGGTCATACAAGTATTGGTTATGTGGAATCTGATTCCCGAATATATAATTTTGATATGAGAAAACGTGCCTTTTATCAGGCTTTAGATGAAAGAGGTTTGACAATTGATAAAGAGTACATCTTTAAAATTAAGCCAACGGATATATCTGCACAAGATAATTTTATAAAACGCATTGATAACCTTTCGACACTTCCAACAGCATTATTTTGTGAGTGTGACTATATGGCAATTAGCATCATTAAAGCATTATCGGAAGTTGGGATCCATGTTCCACAAGACATATCTGTTATTGGATTTGATGATATAAGAGAAGCCCAGATTATCCATCCTGAATTAACAACCATCCATGTACCTAAGTATACAATTGCTTCTATGGCGGTGGAACGTTTAATTGAAAAAATAGAAAACGAAACAAAAGACAGTTTAAAAATCCTTGTAGATACTGATTTGGTCGAAAGAAACTCTTGTAAGCGTTTGGACTGATGTTTTAAAAAAAATGATGAAGGCTTGAGCATTTAATTGCTCCAGCCTTCTATTTTTATTTAACAACTATCTTTTCTATTGCCATTTTCCATCCGTTATAGTAAATATCTCTATCCTCATCATTCATCATAGGCTCAAACTTTTCATCGTTGTGTGCTAATAATTCAAGCTCATCCGTTGAACTCCACATGCCAATACCCAAACCAGCTAAATAGATAGAACCCATAGAAGATAATTCTGGGACACCAGAAGTAATTACCAATTTATTTAATATACCAGCTTGAAAATTCATAAGAAAAAGGTTTTTAGTAGCCCCACCGTCAACTTTCAGTTGGGTTAATTTAATATCAGATTCGGTTTCCATTAGATGAATAATGTCCTTTACTTGATAAGCGATACTTTCAACTGCAGCTCTAATGAAATGTGATTTTGTTGTGTTTCTACTGATTCCTATGATTGCTGCTTTAGAGGAAGGACTCCAATAAGGAGCACCCAAACCAACAAAAGCAGGAATTAAATAAACTCCCTGATTATCAGGCAGAGAATCAGCAAGTGATTCAACCTCATCAAAACTTTGAATTAATTGCAGTTCATTTTTTATCCAATTGATGGTATCACCTGTACTGTTTATTATTCCTTCTAAAGCGTAATTAATTTTTCCGTTAAGTCCCCAGGCTATCGTGGTAACTAAACCATTCGTTGCTTTAATAGGTTTGCCAGTGTGCATCATTACAGACGTACCAGTACCATATGTGGCTTTTGCAGAACCCATTTCAAAGCATTTTTGACCAAATAAAGCGCCTTGTGAATCCCCTATCACTCCGGAAATGGGTAAGGAGTGAATTGACAAACTTTCATCTTCTATATAACCAAATATACTATCAGAATTTTTTACTTCACCTAACATGGATTCTGGTATATCAAAAATCTCCAGTAAGTCTTTATCCCATTCTAGAGTATAAATATTATATAAAAGGGTACGACTTGCATTCGTATAATCCGTTGCGTGAATTTTGCCAGCGGTTAACTTCCAGATGAGCCAACTATCGATAGTTCCCACTAACAACTTTCCTTGGTTTGCCAGGTATCTCGCGTCTTTCACATGAGATAGAATCCAGGAGATTTTTGTGGCAGAAAAATAAGGGTCAATGGTTAAACCAGTTTTTGTTTGAACCAATTGTTCAAATCCCTTTTCTTTCAGTGTTTGACAATCTGCAGTTGTTCTTCTGCACTGCCAGACAACGGCATTGTATATGGGCTCTCCAGTTTCTCTATTCCACACAACAGCGGTTTCCCTTTGGTTAGTGATGGAACAAACTTTTATTTCATGGAAACTGACGCCAGATTCTTTGATAACCTCATCTATGAGAACTTTTACATTCTCATAGATTTCTTTAGGATCATGCTCAACCCAACCTGGTTTCGGATATATTTGCTTGTGTCCCTTTGATTTTTTATGAATAATCATTCCTTCATTATTCACTAGTAAAACTTTGGTTCCTGAAGTACTTTGATCGACACCAAGGATGTAGTTACTCATGGGTTCACCTCATCCCCGTTTTAATATAGACATAGCAATAGTGGATACATTCTCCGCGCTAATCCCATAATGTTGAAACACTTCTGCCGTTTTACCTGTAACAGCTGGTTCATCAGGAATGCCAAGTATTTTCATTGGTACAGGGTGATGTTGTGACACCACTTCAGCTACAGCGGCACCTAATCCGCCGAAAATACTGTGTTCTTCCAAAGTTATAATCTTTCCTGTTTCTGAAGCTGCTTTTATGATTGCATCTTCATCTAGAGGTTTAATCGTATGCATGTTTAGTACCCTTGCATGGACGCCCATGTCCTCTAGGAGTTTAGCAGCATCTAGAGCGACTCGGACCGTTTCACCAGTTGCAATGAGTGTGATATCCTTTCCATCCTTCATGGTAGTTGCTTTCCCAATTTCAAAATCATATTGTTCCGATAAATAGGAATCTTCCACGGGGTTTCTACCAATTCTTACATAAACAGGGTATGGATAGTTTATTAAAGCTTCTATCATTTTTTTTGATTCATGACGATCTGCCGGCATCATTACATGCAATCCTGGAATGGCGCGAGTAACAGCGATATCCTGTAAGGAGTGATGAGACATTCCTAATGCGCCGTAACTGACACCACCACTAATGCCAATTAGTTTGACATTAGTTTGAGAATAAGCCACATCTACTTTGATTTGTTCAATACTTCTCATACTTAAAAAGCAAGCTGGAGATGCAACAAATGGTTTCTTCCCTGAATGTGCCAAACCTGCTGCAATACCTACAATATTTTGTTCTGCAATACCAACTTCTACGATCTGATCTGGTAACTCTTTCCCGAATGGAACTAAAGCAGCAGAACCTCGAGAATCACTTGTCAATACGAGAATATTTTTATCTTTTCTTCCTAATTCCAGTAATGTCTCACTAATGACAGCACGATTAGCAATTTTATTGCCGGTTGAACTTTTTAAGGCTACGTTATTCATACGAGTACCTCCAATTGCTCTGAAAGCTCTTTTATTGCTAATTCATATTCTTCTTTTGTAGGGACCCGATGATGCCAGCCTACCTGATTTTCTGAGAAGGAGATTCCTTTCCCTTTTACGGTGTTTGCAACGATTAATAATGGCTTACCGCTAACTTTAGGGTTATCGGATAAAACAGTGACTAATTGTTCTATGTCATTACCGTCTACTTCCACTACTTCCCAGCCAAAACTTCTCCATTTGTCACCAAGTGGCTCCAGTCCCATGACATCTTCTGTACCACCGGTTATTTGTAACCTGTTTCTATCGATGATGGCGATTAGATTATCTAGTTTGTATTGAGCTGCAGCCATAGCTCCTTCCCAAACAGAACCTTCCGCCTGTTCACCATCCCCCATAACGGTATAAACTTTATAGGATTTGTTATCTAGTTTTGCTGCTAGGGCCATTCCAACTGCAATCGACAATCCATGTCCAAGTGCACCAGTATTCATTTCCACACCGGGAACTTTATTATTGGGGTGGCCGATTAATCTCGAATTAAACTTTGAGAAAGTTTGAAGTTCCTCTTTTGGAAAAAATCCTTTGTCCGCAAGAACCGCCCAATAAGATTCGACGGAATGACCTTTACTCTGAACATATCGGTCACGGTCTTCCCAATTTGGATTCTTTGAATCTACATTCATAATTTTATAGTACAAAACGGTCAAAATATCAGTATTAGATAAAGAACCTCCAGTATGTCCAGTACCAGATTCATAAATCATCGTAATTAATTCTTTTCTTATTTCCGTTGCTTTACGCTTAAGGAACGTCAATTCTTCCATTATGATATAACCTCCTTATTTTTTAAACATTAATGTCGCTACCTCGGAGCCAAGCCTTTATTTCACTAACTGTTGGGTCAACAGGATCAGGAGTTAATCCAGGTATATACTCACATGCTTCGAATAATACAGGGATTACGTTTGCGTGAATTCCAACAGAATGGTGTACATAAGGTCCTTTTACTAGTTTTTCTTCCCAAAGTGGCCAGTCATTTACTTCTACCCAAACGTAAGAACCTCTCGTGTATGGACCTTGAATCCCTTTTGCTTTTCCAAGGAATAATGAGTATTCCCCATGGTCCCCATCAAAACGGGCAATTGTCATTTGACCACCTTTTATCTCACCTTCGTGTGTACCAGGAGAGTGGTCTTCAAATAGAAAGTGTTTTTTCAGTTTTGGGGTTTCATCAACACTTAATGACACAGGGAAATTTCCACAGTGGAATAATAATTCTCCATTTGGATTTTCAGGATGACGCACAGTTATGTCTGCAAAAAATGTCGGCAGTTCATTTAAGGTTGCTGCTTGAACCATAATAGAAGTTATAGCACCATGAATGTCCGTTTCACAGGTTACAGGAATTTGCTCATCAGTTAGAATGGCGTTTGCTAAGCAAGGCATAATACCAATAATATCCTGAAGAGTAGACCAACATTGAATTGCTATTGCAGAACTTCCTGTATTTACAGCGAACTGTTTCATGGCAACTTTTAAAGCGGCAATACGCCGGACAGAATCTTCACTAACTTCGCTCCAGTCAAGGGTATCTTTAATATAATTGATAGCTTCGCTGAGCTCAGGTGTATCTTTTTTCTCTAATTTTAATGTTTCCCTTTTGATGTCCTCTAAGGTAATTGGATGAACCTGAATACCAAATCTTTCTAGTAGTTCCCCTTCATTACAGATCATCGTCCAAAAATCAGAAGGTCGAGTAGAAATTTGTAGGATTCGAAGTTCTTTGAAACGTTTGACAACATTTGCTGCAGCAATAAAATTTTTGAATCCCCTTTCAAAAATTTGGTCATTTACACGGCAATTAGTGATGTAAGTGAAAGGAACATTAAATCGGCGCAGAACTTTTCCTGTGGCGAACAATCCACATTGAGTATCCCTTAACCGCATTCCATCTTCTAAAGGTGATTCATCTCTTGGTCCCCAAAGTAATACAGGCTTTCCAACTGCTTTTGCAACTCTTGCTACTAAATCTTCTGTACCAAAATTACAATGCGGAAAGAAAATTGCATCCACTTCAGAGTCCTTGAAATATTTAATTATTTGAGCTTCTTGAGCTCGGTCATACAAAAGACCTTCTTCATTAAACTTTTCTAAATCGACGATCTCCATATTCAGACCAAAACTAGTAATCTTTTCTTTTATTAACTCCTTATACTTAAAAGCATCCTCCTTACTAAAAACAAATCTCCTTGTTGGCGCAAAACCTAATTTGACTTTATCCACAAAAAACACCTCCATGAATTAAAAACATATAAAATAAGTTAGATGAGTTAAAAACTATTGATTTGACTATTTGTTATCTTTCAAAGAGTAAGCTAGGAGTAGATTGGCAGTAAATTTAAGGGAACCACCTCCGACGGATAATTTACCCTAACTAAAATTTTAGTTGTTTTCACCTAAAATTGTAGCAGTGAGTTTATGTATAGTCAATAAAATAATAAAAATTTTAGTGTCTGTTTTAGGGGGGAGCGTATGGGAACATATCTATGAAATGGTTATATATATTGATAAATAAGATTTTTTGAATAGTAATTAAGCAATCCAAAGATTATCGCAAACTAATTTTCTGACTAAATATATATAAAATATTGACTAAAATTAGTGTTGTCATTTTCGATTTTTAGTTGTAATATAAATTTTAGATAATTTTAGTTTATTGTAAGAAGGTGGATAGACAAAAAAGAAATGGTGTGATCAGATGAGGATTAAAGACATAGCAAAATTAGCAAATGTATCAACTTCAGCCGTATCGTTAGCACTGAATGGAAAGCCCGGTGTTAGTGAGGATACACGGGAAAAAATATTAAAGATTACTAATGAATATGGGTATACACCACGTTCCTCCATAAAAACAGTCCCAAAGGGAAAAGTACTACGGTTTGTTGCTGGTGTTAATTATGGGTTGGTTACAGAGAAGTATGATAGTTTACCATTTTTTGTTGAATTGATTCACTATATCAACGAGAATATTTCATCAAAAGGGTACTCACTATTAATATCTTCCTTGAATTCCGAGAATCTTGTAAGTGAGCTTTCTTTATTGGAACAGGACCAGCCAACCAATGGAATTATTCTCCTTGGTACGAATTTAAAGAGTGAACAAATTCAAAGTATTTCAGAAAACCATCCAAATGTAGTTGTAATAGACACGTGTTTTGAGACATTAAATATCGACTTTGTTGTCATGAATAATGTCATGGGTGCTTTTGAAGCTGGGACTTATTTAATTGAACAAGGACATACAAAAGTAGCATACGCGCAATCCAATACAAGAATGTACAATTTTGAGAAAAGGAAAGAAGGATTTTTCCAAGCGATGAAAACAGCAGAAATCTCTATTCCTGCATCAAACATATATACCCTGTCCCCCACTGAGGTATCATCTCAGGATATTTTTAAACTTGGTATTAGTAACGATCTCACTAACCTGCCGACAGTTATTTTTTGTGAATGTGATTATATAGCGATCAGTGTCATTAAGTCTTTGGCAGAACTGGGAATCAATGTTCCTGAAGATATATCAGTTATTGGGTTTGATAATATATGGGAGGCGCAAATTATCAATCCAGAGTTAACAACGGTTCACGTTAAGAAAGACAGAATTGCAAGTATAGCTGTTGAAAAAGTCATTCAAAACATTAGTAATCCCGAAAATGAAAGGATAAAAATGTTAGTTGATACAAAGATAATAGAGAGGAGTTCATGCCAAAAAATAAATGATGTTTATAATCTGGGCGAACTGACTGTAAATTAAGTCCAATTAAATATTTTCATAGAAAAGTCACAATTGGAATAAAACAAAACTAAAATATATCCTAAATATTGAGATTATTTTAGTTTACCGGTGTATTATATTAGGAGTTTAATTATCATAGGAACACTATTAGGACGTGTATTCAAGTGATTTTACGCTGTTTTAAACAAATGGTGAGTTAGTAAGAGAGAAACTCATCAGCATAATCCAAACTAAAAAAACACTAAATTTTTCGAAAAAATTTATGTAAAATATGTTGACTATTTTAGTTAGGGGTATTAAAGTTTACTTAAGCAAAGAAAATAATTGTGTTACTAATTAATTTTTACTTTTATGAAAGCGATGCCAAATAGTTGCATATGTGACTGCCAGGGAGGTGTCATGATGGAAGTCATCATGAAGGGAATAAATAAAAGCTTTAGTGGAGTACAAGTACTAAAGGGTGCAGGTATTCATGTTAAGGAAAAAGAGATTCATGCCCTTATGGGAGAAAATGGTGCTGGGAAATCCACATTAATGAAAATACTATCTGGAGTTTATACAAAACAAGAAGGCTTAATTGAAATAAATGGGCAAGAACAGCATTTTCATAGTATCAAAGATAGTGAAAACAAAAAAATTGCCTTCATTCATCAGGAACTGAATGTTCTTAATGAGATGAGCATTGTAGAAAACATGTTTTTAGGAAAAGAAATAAAAAAGAAATTAGGACTTGTAAACAATAAAGAAATGACAAAGATAGCTAAAGAAAAATTGCATCTGTTAGGTCTTGATGTGGATCCTACAATATTGGTTAAAGATATTTCTGTTGGGAAAAGACAGCTAGTAGAAATAGCAAAAGCACTTCTTATGGATGCAGAGTTAATTATTATGGATGAACCAACAGCTGCTTTAACAGATAAAGAGATTGATCTATTATTTGAAATCATACGAAACTTAAAAAATAAAGGTGTATCATTTATTTACATATCCCACAGGATGGAGGAAATCTTTCATCTATGCGATACGATTACTGTGATGAGAGACGGATCATTCGTTGGTCAAAAAGATACGAAAGACACGTCATTTGATGAAATCGTAAGTATGATGGTGGGTTACAGTTTAGATGACCGTTTCCCGAGGGTTGAGATAGACCCAGGTAATATCGTATTGAGTGTCAAAGATCTGAACCTGAATGGAAAGTTCAAGGATGTATCATTTGATGTTCGTGAGGGAGAAATACTAGGTTTTTCCGGATTGATGGGATCGGGAAGGACAGATGTGATGCATGCGATTTTTGGTAGCATACCGTTTGATTCTGGAACAATTTCTATCAACCAGAAAAAGGTTCAAATAAACTCTCCAATCCAGGCTAAGAAAAATGGAATCGGATTTATTACAGAAGATAGAAAGAATGAAGGATTAATCTTAAGTTTTTCTGTAGCTGAAAATACTATCCTACCTTCCTTAAAGAACTTTACAGAAAAAAAACTAATTAAAGAATCAAAAATTACCGGCAAAGTGGCTGAATACATTAAAAAACTTAATGTGAGAACTCCGAATCAGACGATTGAAACGAATAAACTGAGTGGCGGAAACCAGCAAAAAATAGTTATTGCAAAGTGGCTGATGACGGATCCGAAAATTTTGATATTAGATGAACCTACCAGAGGAGTAGACGTCGGTGCAAAAAAAGAAATTTATGAAATCATTAATCATTTAAAAAAGCAAGGTGTAGCAATTATCGTTGTTTCTAGTGAACTTCCTGAAGTATTAGGAATTTGTGACCGAATTGCAGTGATGCATGAAGGGGTGTTAAAGAAAATCTTTACAAGACTGGATGCCACTCAAGAGAAGATTATGGAATACGCCACTGGAGGAGGAAAATGATCATGGCCAGATTTGAAGGAGTTTTTAGAAAATATGGGACCGTATTGGGATTAATCCTACTAGTAGTCTTAATTACAATAATTAATCCAAGATTTATCACTTTAGATAATATCCTTAATATATTTCGCCAAGTATCCATTAATGGGCTCATCGCTTTCGGGATGACATTTGTAATTTTAACAGGAGGTATTGATCTTTCAGTAGGTGCCATTTTGGCTCTGTCAGGCATGTTGTTGGGGCTTATGATTGCGGCTGGTGTACCTGAATTAATAGCCATTCCAACTGTTATTATATTTGGTGCATTACTCGGATTATTTAATGGGATTTTCGTGGCGAAGGTAAAACTTCAGGCCTTTATCGTCACACTTGCAACAATGACGATGTATCGAGGTATAACAATGATAATCTCAGATGGAATTCCTGCCATGGGACTTACCTCTGATGCTCCAATACTAAACTTTTTCAGTCAAGGTAGTATTTTAGGATTGCCATTTCCTATGGTTCTCTTATTGATAGTCTTTGTGATACTAATGATTTTATTAAAATATACCGTATTTGGTAGAGGGGTTTATGCGATAGGGGGAAATGAGGAAGTTGCTAGACTAGCCTCGCTTCCTACAGACCGAATCAAAACAATGGTTTATGTCATAAGTGGTACAATGGCTGCTTTAGCAGGTGTAATCCTAACTTCCCGTCTCAGTTCTGCACAGCCAACTGCTGGAATGATGTTTGAATTAGATGCCATTGCTGCGGTTGTCATTGGTGGCACCAGCCTCGCAGGTGGAAAAGGAAGACTATTTGGCACGCTTATTGGTGTCCTGATAATTGGAGTTTTGAACAATGGATTAAATATTATAGGCGTTTCCGCATTTTATCAGCAGTTTATTAAAGGGCTAGTTATACTTCTTGCGGTTATTTTAGACCGGAAGAGTACTAGATAAATAATGTATAAAAATTAGGAGGGTTAAAAAATGAAGAAAGTATTGTTAGTAGTATTTGCAGCTTTACTGTTAATGGTTGGTGCAGCATGTTCAAATGATGATGAAGCAAGTGGGGCTGATGGTGATAGTATTGCATTACTTATGGCTGACTTAGGAAACCCGTTTTTCCATGTATTACGTGATGCAGTTGTAGAGCGTGGGGAGGAATTAGGGTATGAAGTATTGGTTTATGATGGACAAAACGATGCATCAAGACAGCCTTCCCAAGTGGAAGATGCTTTGCAAAAAGGTGTAAGCGCTATAATTATTAACCCTGCGGATGAATCATCCAGTGCGAATGCTTTAAAAGAAGCCATTGATAAAGGTATTCCGGTAGTTACAGTCGATAGAGCAGTAGATGTTGATGGTGTTCTTTCATATTTAGTAACAGACAACTTGAAAGGTGGAGAACTAGTAGGGAAATGGCTTGAAGGTCAACTTCCTGACGGTGGAAAAGTTATCCATATGGAAGGTGTAATGGGTACAGCACCTCAGCGTGAACGTGGAGGCGGTTTCTTAAGTGTCATCGATCCTAATGAGAATTCAGAAAGTAAATTCGAGATTATTGGAACAGCAGTAGGTGATTTCTCAATGGCTCCTGCAGAAGCGGCAATGTCCGATTTACTTGCTAGACATGATGAAATTGATGCTGTCTTTGCCCAAAATGATACAATGGCAGTAGGAATAGCACGTGCGATTGAAACTGCTGGTAGACAAGATGAAGGTATCATTATCATTGGTTTTGATGGTGCTAAAGAGGCATATGATTTAATTGAAAAAGGTGAAATGAATGTAACTGCAGTTCAAGACTTTGATTTTATCGGGTCTGAGGCTGTGAATTTCGTGGATGAATATTTGAAAAACGGTACGGAACCAGAGGATTTTGTTTTAGTTGATGTATATATGTCTGATTCGAAATAAAAAGTAAAAAATAAGGCAGCACCAAGGAATAAAATTCCTGAGGTGCTGTTTTTTTAAAAGGTAAGAGTGTATAAGTTTTGGCACCTTCGGGCAAGTTGTCTAGCTCCCCCGCCTACTCGCAAGGGAACTGAAAAAGTGGTGCTTTTCCACTTTTACAGTCCCTAAGGCACTTCGGAAGTGACACCTGAAGTCAAAGAGTGGACTTCAGGTTGTCATTCCTCCACTGCCCTACGCTCGTGAGCCTAGGCGCTTGCGCTTTTCTTAAGGAAATATAACTGATTTTATAATAGAATCCAATTGTCGGGCCTTGAGCCGTTTCTTGATATCCCGCTTAACAAAATACGAAGGTCGTTAATTCCGTTTATGTTGTTGGATCTACTACATGCCCCATAAATAAAATCACCCCTGTTGTTTCATCAATAATTCGAAATAGAAATGGGCGATCCACAACCATTTCAAAAGGGTCATCTGGTGGTGCACTGCCAGCATCCATTCCTATAGAAGTAACAGCCGCCGCTTCTGTACCTGTTTCATTTACTTCAATAAAAGATTTATGTTTTACTTCGCTGATAAATAGAGGATAATCAGTGGTCATCCGGGAAAAATCAGCTTTTTCCGATTCGAAGGCAGTGGGCATTCCCAGTGATTCTAAAATACTATTAAGTTGCATATCGGTTGTAAACGTGAACTTCGGTAATTTTAGTTGCCCTTCTACCTCTTCCTCAGAAACATCCCATGTGATCTCCCCTTGTTGTATCATCTCCAGTAGATCTTCAACACTCATTTTTTCATCAGGCAATAAGATATCCATGGATACTCGTCCTTCCATATATGGAAGACGGATCACTTCGTACTCTGGAGCTTTCGTATATTGAAAGTAATTTCCTTGGGACATGAATGGAACAGTAACAATGACTCCATCTTCCTTATAAAAAGGGCCATCACTCGTCAATTGAGCTTGAAATGGAGTCCACCATTCCCCTAAAAAATAGACAGCATTCACAAGGTGCATGACGGTATTTGGATCTATTTCTTGTACGATATTGTCTATCCGTCCAAATGTTTTCTCTTCTACCCAATTATTTATTTCTTTAGCAGATGTAAGTTTGGATGTTTCAGCATCATAATAATTTTGAAGCACCTTAATAAAGTCTTCCTGATATTCAATGTCTTCTTCTATCCAAAGAGAATTTGCAATGAGCAGGGTAGTTCCTGGGTCAGCGTGTTGAAGAATATCCAGGAGAGCCTGATGAGAAGTGTGGATTTCTTCTTCGGTAAATTGGTTTGACTGTAAAACACTGAGAATTTCCCCTTTTGTGTCACCATCGGCACCTGCTAATAGCATTGAAAGGGCACTCGCAATACTAAAGGGACTAATCATTTGGTTCGTATCCTTTTGATAGAGTGTACCGAATAAATTAGTGGAGAACCGGTTTATACTTTCACTCATATTTTCACTTACATCTTCTTTTGAAAAAATAGGATCTTGTTTTTCAATGGCACGCATTTTTTTCTCCTGTCCGCATCCAGCTAACACAGTTCCTGCCAGAACAAGAATTAGTAACACGACTAGTATTTTGGAACGAGAAATTGTTTTTCTCATCATCGACCCGCCCTTATCTATTTTATTTTCAAATCATAATGGATACAGATTAGACGGTTTAGGGGATAAGAATGATTCACGGGAACCTATTGATTAGACAATTTAGGGGGTAAACCTAAACTCAACGTTGGCGTGAAAATGTATCTTTTATTAGTTTAGGAGAGTTAAATGGATGGCTGCAACAAAAAGAGATTTTGATCCGTCAAATAAATGATAAGTTAAAATGAAGTATCCGATCATAGATAAAACGATAGGAATGATTTGATTACATGGGTGAAGGGAGAATGTTCTCGTTGAAAAAAATGGTCATCTTTATCATAATAAGCAGTTCTTGTTTTCTATTACTGGTAGGTTGGGGTTTCTATCACTATTACTCTATTAATAACATAGGAAAAACCGTCAAACCGGAACCGGCAAATGTCATTATTGTACTAGGTGCAGGTGTTTGGGAGAATGGTCCAAGTCCCGCATTAAAGGCAAGACTGGAACGGGCGCTGGAAGTTTACCATGAGGGATTTGCAGAGAAATTTATTCTTACTGGAGGTTTAGGGGATTTTCCACCAACGGAAGCAGAAGCCATGAAGGAATTTTTAGAAAAAGCCAATGTCCCTTCTGAACATATTTTTCTAGAACCACTAGCAACGAATACTGCTGAAAATTTACAATACAGTAAAGTCATCATGGATGGTCAAGGCTGGGACTCGGCGATCATAGTTACCGATGTTTTCCATATGAAGCGAGCCTTAAATATTGCCGAAGATTTGACGATTGACGCATCCGGTGCCGCTGCGGTTGAAAGTGTGTTATATACAAACAAAAACCTCCGCAGAATGTATACATTACGAGAGGTGTTAGCAATTTCAAAATATTATGTTATGCGACTTTGGAGGTAAGTAAATCAGTCCGTATCGCGGATGTGATCGTCTGTTAAATGACCACTATGGTCAAATGGTAGATAATGTTCGTCCGTGTCAAAGTAAGGATAATCGGGAATCGTGCGATTTGCTTGTTCTAGTTTACTGCGGAAGGAATCCAGTTGGATATGGTAGCGGTCGACTAACTGTTCGCTTTTGTTCATCTCTTTTCGGGAATGTTTAGTTACCATCAAAAGAATACACAAGGGAATTCCAGAGACTAGCAATAGGCTGAAATCTGGATCAGGAAATAACCAGAATGTCATCACACTGAATCCCACGAGACCCCACAGAACAATATAAACACACATTAATAGGGGACTTTCCAAAAAAGACTGTAGACGTTGATAGTGTGCAAAAGTATTTCGGGATTCACTGATTAAAAGATAATAATACGATTTTATCTCTTGATCCGTTGATTCTCGGATTGTTTTCATGTTCAAGGCAATCCCTCATTTATGCGAATTGTTTTCCAACTCACTAGCTGCAAAACAGTTCCTTCATTATATTGTCATTATACTGAATAGTGAAGGGGATGTCTCCATGATTTTATGGTCGTCTAATTTATCAATTTATTCGAAGGGGATGACATCGCAAAATCTTGGCCAGTTACAGCATTAAAGCAACATGCCAATATAACTGTCATCATGGACGAAGAATCTGCATCAGTATGAATGAAAACTTCCATGAGTGAAAGGTATACTCCAGAGGTTCAATCAAGCCATTAGCAAGGAACAAAAAAGCAGTGCAGCCCCATCTAGTGTCACATCCTAGAGGAGGAAGCGACAAAACAACAGGTATACTCTTGTCTTTTGTCGCATCCTTAGAGGAGGAAGCGACAAAACAACAGGCATACCCTTGTCTAATGTCGCATCCTAGAGGAGGAAGCGACAAAACAACAGGCATACTCTTGTCTAATGTCGCATCCTGGACGAGGAAGCGACAAAACAGCACCACATCCCTTGTCTAATGTCGCATCCTAGAGGGAGGAAGCGACAAAACAACACCACATCCCTTGTCTAATGTCGCATCCTGGACGAGGAAGCGACAAAACAACAGGCATACTCTCGTCTTTTGTCGCATCCTTAGAGGAGGAAGCGACAAAACAACAGGCATACTCTTGTCTAATGTCGCATCCTAGAGGAGGAAGCGACAAAACAACACCACATCCCTTGTCTAATGTCGCATCCTAGAGGGAGGAAGCGACAAAACAACACCACATCCCCCGTCTAATGTCGCATCCTGGACGAGGAAGCGACAAAACAACACCACATCCCCCGTCTAATGTCGCATCCTGGACGAGGAAGCGACAAAACAACACCACATCCCTTGTCAAATGTCGCATCCTAGAGGGAGGAAGCGACAAAACAACACCACATCCCTTGTCTAATGTCGCATCCTGGACGAGGAAGCGACAAAACAACAGTCATACTCTCGTCTTTTGTCGCATCCTGGACGAGGAAGCG